>JARLGM010000119.1 GCA_031292755.1 Candidatus Sulfopaludibacter sp. | reverse complement strand
TATCGTGGCACGAGATCGTCCAAATGTCCAGCACTTTCCGCTAATCAATTACCCGCCGCCCGCTAGTATAGTCGACCAGCCCTTGTATACGGGACTGGAGATATCGAATTGCAGATTCTTCTGGTTGTAACTGCCGTAAGTCAGCATAAGGTCGCCGTGGAACTGATTGCCTGGCTGGAGGGGCGTGAATTCCACCGAGCCACCCACGTTCGTGTACCAGCGGTGGAGCGGGTCGCCGGGCCCATAAGTGACGGCGGTGTCCTGAATGATCTGCATTTGCGGAATGGTAGCGGACTGCCACAGCCCGGTCGCGGGATCCATGATGGGAATGCCGTCGAAGGTAATGCCGAGGCTTGCGCCGCCGGTGTAGCCGCCATAGCCGCCCCAACCCTGATTGATGCCGTTGAGGGAAATGGTGTACTTGGTCGCGCCGGTGTCGTATCCGGTGACGCGGGCGCCGGGCGCGAGGTCCACCACCTGGGCGGCGCCGGCTAAGGGGCCAAGCATGTCCATCTGTGTGCGGTCGATGACCCGCAGAGTCTGGTCCGAAAGGAAGATATCTGTTTGCGACGGTTCCGCCGTTGCTCCCAGGAGCGAACCGCCGTTGACGACCACCGTTTGCTGAACGGCCGATAGCGGCAGGCTGATGTTTGCCGTAAGCGTCTGCCCGGCTTGTAGCGTCAGGCTGCGTTCATAGAGCGCGAATCCCGGCTTAGCGGCCCTCAAGCTGTACGATCCCGGCGCCAGACCGGTGACCGTGTAATTGCCGCTGGAATCGCTGGCGGCTTCTGAAAACGTATGCGTTGTCACGTTTGTAAGCGTGATTGCCGCTTCGCCGACCGGAGTGCCGGAAGGATCGAGCACCTGGCCCGTGACGGCGGATGGCGTCTGAGCGGAAACAACCGTGGCAAAGCAGAAAAAGTACACCGGACAAAAGCGTCGATTCACACATTCCCCCTCAGTTTGTTTTTGGCGCTTTTTGACTAGTCCGGTTGACACCAGCGTGGGGTTCGACTAGTCGGGTTAACGTAGTATCGCGTGGTCAGGTTACGTGATCACGACAAGTGGGTGAATATTCGTTGACGGCGTCATAGGGGCCCCTTACTCGTGACGCAGGGCCACTGCCGGATCGATGCGCGTGGCGCGCATCGCCGGGACAGTGGAACCGGAAATGCCCGCCAGCGCGAGCACCAGCCCCACCGCGGCCAGTGTCAACGGGTCGGCCGGGCTCACGCCCACCAGCATGCTATCCAGCACCTGCGCGACCGCCAGAGACGCCGCCAGACCCACCGCGAGACCGATGAGAACCTGCTGCACTCCGTTCGCCAGCACCATCCATAGGATGTCCTGGCGGGTGGCGCCCAGAGCCATGCGAACGCCGATCTCCTGGATGCGCTGGTTCATGGAATGGGCGATCGACGAATACAGTCCCACCGACGCCAGCAGCAGGGCCATGCCGGCAAAGAGCGAGAACATGCTGCCGTATACCCGCCACTTCCACGTTCTCTCCCACAGCAGTTGATCCAACGTACGCAGATCCGTGACCGGTAGGTCCGCGTCGAGCGCCTGCACGGCCCGCCGGAAATCGTTGGCCAGAAACCCGGGCGGCGCCGGCGTGCGCGCCGCCAATACCATCTCGCGCTGCGGCATCTGGCGGTACGGCAGATACAACAGAGGATCGTGCAGGCCCTGGCTCTCATCGTTCTGCACGATATCCGGAATCAGACCCACCACGGTGAGCCAGGGCTGGGCCGCCGTCGAACCGGAGCGATCGCGCGAACTTCGCCTCGTCAGGCGCAACCGCCTGCCGACCGGGTCCTGCCCCGGCCAGGCAGCTTTTGCGAAGCTCTGGTTGACCACCAGGACGGGAGGTTCTTCCATCCCGTCCCGGTCCGTGAACACCCGCCCGCGCACGGGTCGGATGCCGAGCACAGCGAAATACCCTGGGCTGACGATCACGCCGCCGGTCTGGGGATTCCGTTGCGGGTCTACTGGCGGAGCACCCTCGCGTTCGTATTGGAAATCCATCCAGCCGTCGCCCGGCAGGTTCGAAGCCATGCCGGCGCCGGCCACGCCGGGCAGCGCCCTCAGACGCTCCAGCAGTTGGTCGTAAAACGAAACCTGGGATGCGCCGGCGGGGTAACGATTGGGCCGCAGCAGAATGTCCATGGTCATGAGGTGATCGGTTCGGGCGCCGATTGGCGTGCGGGCCATCTTCAGAAAACTGCGGATCATGAGTCCGGCGCCCACCAGAAGGACGAACGCCAGGGCAACCTCGAAGGTAATGAGCGCCGTGGTAAGCCGCCGACCCCCGTGGCCCGTGCCGCTGCTCCGCGCGCCTTCTTTGAGGCACTCGTTGATGTCGACCCGGGCGAGGCGCAACGCCGGCGCGAACCCCGCCAGAATGGCGGTGCCGAATGTGATTGCGGTCAGGTAAGCCAGCACGTGGTAATCCAGCGGAAAGCTCAGGTAGGCCGCGCGCTCGTTGGGCAGAATGGTCTGCTGGAAGAGGCGCACGCCCCAGATCCCCATCACGGCGCCGAGCGCGCCGCCGGCCAGGCACAGCAGGGTGCTCTCCACCAGCAGTTGCCGGATCACGCGCCAGCGTCCGGCCCCCAGCGCGGCGCGGATGGATACCTCGCGCGCCCGCAGCACCGCGCGCGCCAGCAACAGGTTCACCACGTTGGCGCAGGCAATCAACAGCACGAAGCCCACGGCGCCAAGCAGCGCCAACAGCACCAGCCGGGTGTCCTGGCCGATGAAATAATCGTTGAAACTCTGCACCCGCGCGCCGGTGTCCCGATCGGTGCCGGGATACTGCGTTTCCAGTCGCCGCGCGATGGCCGTCATCTCGGCGCGCGCCGAAGATACAGTGGCGCCGTCCGCGAGCCGCCCGAACATGGTGAGGGAGCGATACTCCCGGCGCGTCCAGTCTCCCGCCGGAACCAGCGGTATCCACAGGCTGCTGTCGCCCGGAAAACGCAAGCCCGGCGGCATGACGCCCACTACCACGGTGGGCACCTCATTCACACGGATGGTGCTTCCGATTGCCTCAGGCTCCGCGTGATAGCGGCTCTGCCATAACGCGTGGGCGAGAATCGCCACCGGCGGAGCGCCCGGCAGGCCATCCGCGGCCACAAAATCCCGCCCCGCCGCCGGATGCTGGCCGATTGCGGAAAAGGCATTCGCCGTCACCCGCGCGCCCTTGTACTGGCTCGGAAGACTCCACGCGTCGCTGATGTCCACGTCGAAGCGCGCCAAGGCGCCGAGCACTTCGAACGACTTCACCTGGGATTGAAAATCGCTGTAATCGGGATACGACTCCCCGCTTCCGCGCCCATCGGAATTGTGGACGCCCGAGATATAGAAAATCCGGCGGCTGTCGGCAAATGGGAGGTTCCGGAACAGGAACCCGTTTGCGATTGTGAACACCGTGGCATTGGCGCCAATTCCCAACGCCAGAGCCGCCACAGCCACGAGTGTGAAGCCGGGACTCTTGCGGAGCACCCGCAATCCAAACCTGAAATCCTGGCCTAAATTCGCCATTCCCCCTCCCTTATCCGCTATGCGGTCGCGATGCACGTTGAGATTCTGCCGCTCCTCCCGTCAACGTTTCGCCGGCGGCCAGAGGCAGCCGCGCCGCAAACTGCGATCCCTTGCCCGGTTCCGAGCGGACCGTGATGCCGCCGTGATGCCGCTCGACAATCCACTGTGCAATGGAGAGTCCCAGGCCAGCGCCGCCCAGGGACCGCGAACGCACCTTGTCGGCGCGCCAGAACCGGTCGAAGATGTGGGGCAGTTCGTGAGGTGCGATGCCCACACCGTCATCGGTAACCTTCCCCTCGGCGTGTCCATTCACCGTGACGAGGTCAAAGTGGATGTGGCCGCCCGGGTTGGTGTACTTGACCGCGTTGTCCAGCAGGATCAACCAGAGCCGGGAAAGTGCCGGCTCATCCCCTTCCACCAGGACAGGCTCCCCGGGGATACCGGCGGTGACGCGGATGCCTTTGGGTTCCGCCAGGATCACCGCCTGCTCGACGGCGTCGCGCGCCGAGGCGCGGAGGTCCACCGGCGCTAATGCCGATTCGTCTCCGCCGGAATCGGCGCGCGCCAGCAGAAGCAGGTCGTCCACCAGCCGCGCGGTCCGGTCGGATTCGCGCATGATTTTGCGCATGGCACCGAGCAACTCCTCGCGTGTCCGTTCTCGCCGGAGGGAAAACTCCGCGGCCGTATGAATCAGGGTGAGCGGAGCGCGCAGTTCGTGCGAAGCGTCCGCGGTGAACTGCACCATGCGCTTCACGGCACTATCGATCCTTGCCAGCATCTCGTTTAGCGTAAACACCAGGCGGTGCAGCTCGTCCCTGGCAGGAGGAGCTTGTAGCCGCGTATCGAGATTGGAGATGCTGATGCGGCGGGCCTCATTGGTAATCCGGTCCACGGGCGCCAGCGCCCGGCCGCTCAGCCAGAATCCGCCCAACGCCGCCAGCAGCAGGGAAGGCGCGGCGAGCAACAGCAGAATGCCCTCAAAGCGCTCGCGGGCCTCCTGAAACTCGTGCAGCGGCTGGGCCACACCAATGCTGAACCGCCGCCCGCGGACATCCACGGCTTGCGCCGCCACGCGCAACCGCGGCCCTTTCCCGCTTTCCGTCTCGTATGCAATCGCCGGACCGGCGGCGCTACTCAGGCCGGGTTGCCAGGTTCCCAGACGCGCGGAACGGTACAGCACCCGGCCGCCTTCGTCGCGCACCTCCAGGAGGCCGCCCCCCAGGCCCAACCCGGCCTGTTCGGCGAAATCCTCCACCAGTTCGCTGGGGGTGCTGGCAAGTTCGCGGTCGATGAACCCCTGCACGTCTTCGACGCGCATCCGGAGGTCGTGATCCACGGCCTGGATCATGCTCGAGCCCATGGCAAACCAGGCCGCCAGGGCGAACAGCACCAGAATCACCGCGAGGCTGCAGAAGTACCAGGCGGTCAGGCGGAACCGGATCGACATCACGGCGCCTCCTGCCGCAGGCTGTAGCCAACGCCGCGGGTGGTTTGAATCAATCGCGGCTGCCCGGGGCCGTCCACCTTGGTGCGCAGCAGGCGGATAAAGACGTCGAGATTGTTGTTGCCCACTTCGCGATCCATGCCCCAGGCGGTATCGATCAGACGCTGGCGCGTGACAATCCGGCCCGCCGATTTCATGAGGCACTCCAAGATGGCAAATTCGGTTGGGGTCAGGTTGAGCGCCGTGTATCCGCGCCACACCTGGTGGGTCTCGGTGTTGGCGGTCAAGCCGGCATAGCGCAGCACTGCTCCCCCGGTGGAGGGGATGGGCCGGGTGCGCGCCCGCAGCCGCGCCAGCAGCACTTCGAAGGAAAACGGCTTGGTGAGATAATCGTCGGCGCCCGCGTCCAGGCCGCGGACCACGTCCTGCGGCGCATCCCGCCCCGTCAGCAGGAGAATGGGCGTGGCGATTGCGCCGGCGCGCAGACGGCGCGTCACCTCGAGCCCGTCCAGCGATGGCAACATCACATCCAGCACGATCGCGTCAAACGGCGATGTCTGTGCGGCGCGCAACCCGGTTCGTCCGTCGAAGCACGTGCTCACCGTGTTGCCTTCCTCTTCCAGCGCGCGGCTGACGTAATCGGCCAGTTCCCGATCATCTTCGACCACCAGAATGTGCATAGGCAGGGTCTCACGTATAGGGTAAGGCAAATGCCGGCGCGCAAAATCCAAACCTCTTAAGGCCATTTTAAGGTTGGGTTGGTATGGTCTTCATGAATGCGGCTGCTCCCCAATCTGGTTATCCTGTGGGCTTGTCTCGCGCCCTGTTCTTCCGCCCAGGCGCCCACCGGACCATATTCGATTTCCGGAACCGTCAGCGACCCCAGCGGCGCCGCAATTCCCGATGCGGACGTTCAGGTCCGCCAACGGGGAGCTACCGCCGCCGCGGCAAAAGCGCGGACCGACACCCTGGGCGACTTCCGCGTTGCCGGTCTGCCCGGCGGCTCCTTCGAGATCGACGTCCGGCGCGACGGCTTCGCCGCCGAGACCGTTCGCCTGACCATCAAGGACCGGCCGCCCGCGCCGCTGCGCGTCGAATTGAAACTGGCCGGTGTGCGCCAGGAGGTGACCGTCAGCGAGTCCGCCGGGCAGGTCAGCACGGACTCGGCCGATAACCTGGACGTGGTCACGATGGATCGTCAGATGATGGACAACCTCCCGGTGTTCGACCAGAATTATGTCGCCGCCATGTCGCAGTTTCTCGATCCCGGATCGATCGGCACCGGAGGCGTCACCCTGGTGGTCAACGGCATGGAACAGAGAAATGTCGGCGTGAGCGCATCGGCCATACAACAGGTGAAGATCAATCAGAATCCATACTCCGCGGAGTTCTCGCGTCCCGGCCGCGGCCGGATCGAGGTGATTACCAAGCCGGCCTCGCAGGTCTATCACGGGACGTTCGATTTCCTGTTCCGCGACTATCATCTGAACGCGCGCGATCCGTTCGCCACCGTGCGCCCTCCGGAACAGCGGCGTATCTACGAAGGCAGCCTGCTGGGGCCGCTGGGCCATAGCAAGAAAAATTCTTTCCTGATTACCGTCAATCGCGAAGAACAGGACCTGCAAGCCGTGGTCTACGCGATCACTCCCAGCGGCCTGTTGCAGCAACTCGCCGCCAACCCGCAACGCGACACCGAGATTTCCGCCTCCATCACACACCAGTTCACCGAAAATCACCTGGCAACCATCCGGGGCAACTTCAATGACTCGACCGAGCAGAACCGCGGGGTGGGCGGCTTTGTCCTGCCGGAGGCAGGCGTCAACGTGCGGGACCGGGAAGACGAGATCTATTACAACGATAGCCTGGTGATCGCGCCAACCCTGCTCAACCAGTTCCGAATCGTCATCGGGCGCGACCATGCGCCCACTACCAGCGTGAGCCAGGCCCCGGGCGTAGTGGTTCCGGGATCCTTCACCGGAGGTGGCGCGCAAGCCGATCGCCTGCAAACCGAGAACCACCTCAACCTGAACGAAATCGTCGGCTGGACCCACGGGAAGCATAGCATCCGGGGTGGGATCAACGTGCCCGACATCAGCCGGCGCGGGCTCGATGACCACACCAACGTGGGCGGGACTTATTATTTTTCGACTTTGCAGGATTATTCGATCCAGCGCCCGTACTCGCTTATCCAGCAGCAGGGAGACGGGCACATCGTCTTTGTCGAAGTGGTTGCCGGGGGCTTCGTTCAGGACGACTATCGCCTGCGATCCAACCTCACGCTGTCCATGGGTCTGCGCTACGATTGGCAGAATTACTTTCACGACAACAACAATGTTTCACCGCGCCTGGCGCTGGCCTACTCGCCCGGCAAGAGCCGCAAAACCGTGTTGCGTGCCGGGGGCGGCATTTTTTACGATCGCACCGGGAACGGGCCGATATTCGATCTCGAACGATATAACGGGTCCCGCCTGCGGCAGATCGTGTTGAGCAATCCTGCCTATCCCGCGATTCCGGACCCGGGCGGTCTGGCCGCCATGCCCACCACGCTGGTGCGGCTCGACCCGGCCGAGCGGATTCCTTACCTGGCGCAATTCAGCGCGGCGGTGGAGCGTCAGATCCGCGCGGGAACTACGTTGTCGGTGACCTATTGGGCCAGCCGCGGTGTGAGCCTTTTCCGTTCGCGCGACGTGAACGCTCCCCCGCCTCCGGATTATCTCGTGCGGCCGGATCCCGCGATCGGCGTCTACCGTCAGATCGAGTCATCCGGACATATGGAGAGCAACGCGCTGGAGATTTCTTTCCGCGGCCGCATCACGCGCTTCTTTCAGGGCATGGTCCAATACACCCTGGGGCAAACCTATAACGACGTTCCCGGCAACTACGCGGTGAGCACGCGCGGCGCAGGCATCAATGCCTTCCCGGCCAACAACTACGACTTGTCGGGCGAATGGGCGCGCGCCGACTACGATGCCCGGCATCGCCTGAACCTGATGGGCACAATCCACGCCGCGAAGTATCTCGATTTCGGCGTCGCCCTGGCCGTGAATTCCGGTATGCCCTACACCGAAACCACCGGCCTGGACGAATACCACACCGGCTACGCCAACGCGCGTCCGCCCGGTGTGCCGCGCAACTCGCTGCAAGGTCCCGGCTTCGCCGAGTTGGACGTGCGCTGGTCGCACGCCTTTGAGCTGACACACAAAAAGGAGGGCCCGCAATTCACCGTAGGCGTGGACGCCTTCAACGTTACCAACCGGGTCAACTACGTGACGTACGTAGGGGACCTCAGTTCCCCGTTTTTCGGCGAGCCGGTCTCTGCCAAGCCACCGCGCCGCCTGCAACTCTCGGGGAGATTTGAATTCTGACAAGGGAAAGGGGAGTATCACTGTGCTGAAGAAAATCGCCGTCGTCCTGGGCTTTGTTTCTGTGCCGCTGATCGCACAGGAAACCAGGGTCCAGATGAAAGACCTGCCACCAGCGGTGCAAAAGGCCGTGCTGGAGCAAACGCGCACCGCCAAACTGCGCGGACTGAGCAAAGAGGTCGAAAACGGGAAGACGTTCTACGAAGCCGAGACCACCCTCAACGGGAAGTCGCGCGACGTTCTGCTCGACCCCGCCGGAACCGTGGTCGAGGTGGAGGAAGCCACCACGCTCGCCGCGATCCCCGAAGCTGCGCGGAAGGCTTTTCAACAACAGGCTGGCCCTGCCGGTAAGATCCTGAGCGTGGAAACCGTCACCAAGGGGAGCGTGACCAATTATGAAGCCGTCATTCAGAAGGGCGGCAAGAAGTCCGAAGTCGCGATTCATGCCGACGGCAGCCCGGCTAAGGAGGATTGACGCCGCTTGCGCCGGGTTAAAGCTTTTGACCCGAAGCGCCGATTAGATTGTCAGACATGGTGACGCTGAAGAAATACCTTTACGATTGGCAGCCGGAGTTGCGGCGCGTCATGTCTATCATCTTCGACGGCCTGGTCAACAGCGCCGTGCGGAGCGACGAATCGGAATACGCGGACCTGCGAGCCGGTCTGAAGCAGATCGAATCGACCATTGACGAGGAGTTCACTACAGAACGGCTGCTGGCAGCGGCAGGAGACGCGATTCACGATCTGGAGGAGTACAACCAACGCACCACGCGGTTCATCCGCCAGCAGGGGGCGGAGCTGCGCAAGATGATCGCCATGCTGTCGGAGTCAATCCTGCGCATCGGCGATTCCAGCGAACGATCGCAGCAGGCCCTGGAGGGCATTCAGTCGAACCTGAAGCAGGCGCACGGGCTGGAGGATCTGCAGAAACTCAAGGCCCGGCTGGGCACCTGTCTGGAACAACTCTGCGCGGAGGCGCTGCGGCAGAAGGAGGAGTCCAAAACGGCAATCGCCGAGCTGCGCCAGCACATCGAGCACACCGAGGTGCCAGTCCCGTTCGCGGGTGAAATCGATCCGGTGACGGGCCTGCCAGGCCGGGGCGCGGCGGAAGCAGCCCTGCGCGAAGCGGCGTCGCAGCCAGGGAGAAAGTACATAGGCATTTTGGCGTTAGACCGTCTGCAGAGCATCAATGCCCGCTTTGGGGCCGGGATCGGCGATCAGGTGCTGGCGGAACTGGCCCGGCATACGCAGCGGAACCTTCCACCCGGCGATGGGATATACCGGTGGTCGGGGCCGGCGCTGCTGACGATCATGCCCCGGCAGTGCACCATCGATCGCATGCGCCTGGATGTCAAACCGATGTTCAGTAAATGCCTGGATAAAGAATTCGATGTGGGCGGACGCAATGTTCTGATTCCGGTTTCCCCGGCATGGGCTGTCTTCGGCCTGGCGCCACCCGTGGCCACCATCCTCAAGCACATCGACACATTTGTAGCCAGCCAGACCCCCCGAGACTACGTCTAGAACCATGTCCAGCGACACTACTTCCGCCCTGATCAGCCGTGACGACGTTCAGCGCCTGCTCGACCGGATTTCGGATCTCCAACAGGAATTGTGGAATACCCGGCGCCTGCAGGAGACCATCGAGCGGAACAACCGCATGTTTGAGGCGCTGCTGGCGTCGAGCCATGACGGCATTGCGCTCACGCGGCTGGATGGGATTCTGATCCGGGTCATCCGGAGCGTGGCCGGCTGGAACCCGGCGGAACTGGCGGGCGTCCCGGTATTTCGTCTGATTCATCCGGACGACGTGAAACAGATGCGCGAATGTTACCGGCAGATCGCTGAAAAGCGGGTGGCTAAGGTGTCGCACGAAGTCCGGCTCATGCGGCCCGACGGGTCGAGCATTCGGGTGGTGGGCACGGTTAGCGACATGCTGGACGATCCGGCGGTTCAGGCGATCGTCCACAATTATGCGAGCATCACGGAAGGGAAGAGCCAGGAACTGGTGGCTGCCATTCAGCAGGCGCCGTTTGCGGCGTTTTCCAAAAGCAAGACCGGCGAGATTCTCACCTGGAACCGGGGAGCCCAGGAGATGTTTGGCTATCGGGCGGATGAGATCATCGGCCGCTCAGTCTCGGTGCTGGTTCCGCCGGAACGGAGCGAAGAGGCACAACGGTGCCTGGCCCGGGTCATCGAGCAAGGCGCCGCCCATCCGGTAATCCACACCCAGCGGCTACGCAAGGACGGGAGCAGAATCCCAATCGCGCTGGTGCTTTGTCCCGCGATGTCAGGCGAGCGGGTGGAAGGGGTGATCCACCTGTCGTATCCGTTAAGCGCCTCCGCTTAACGATTCGACGGTTCCAGCGGGACCACTTCCACGGTCTGCGGTTTGGCGGCCGGGGTGAAGGTGCCGCCGAGAAGTTTGCCCAGTGTCACCGTGTAGGTGCCGGGACGGACCAGCGGGCCGCTTCGCCCCCCGCGGCCTCCACGGACTCCACGCCCGGCAGGCGGCGTTGCCTCTTCGCTGGGCGGTTCGCCAGGTGGAGTTGCGCCGGCAGCAGCATCGCCGCGACCCGCTCCACGACCACCACCACCGCCGGAGCCGCCCCGTCCACCCCGGCCTCCACCAGGTGGCGGCGGTTCGCGCAGATCCCACGGCGTGCGATGCAGTCCCGCCGTATTCGACGCGTCGATCTGGCGGACCGTCTTCCCGGTGGAATCGGCGATGTTGAGGATCATCTTGGGCGCCTCCGTTCCGCTACCGGCCCCGGCCAGGTCGTCCCGCAGGTAGTAGGTGAGCAGGGCGCCCGCGGGCGGATTGGGAGACGCCATGTTGTCGCCCTGTGCCCGATAGTAGCCCGGCTCTTCAAACGCGCGCGCGCGGCGGCCCACGGCGAAGAGCGTGGCTTCCTCGCTGAAAACGTTCGGATCGATCTGGCGCAACGGAGCGAAATCGTCCAGCACAAAGAAACTGCGGCCGAAAGTCGCCACCACCAGGTCGCTCTCGCGCTTTTGGATCTCCAGGTCGCGCACGTTGATGGTAGGCAGGCCGCCTTTGAGCGGAATCCAGTGCCTGCCGCCATCCACGGTGAAAGACAGGCCGAACTCGGTGCCGACGAACAGCAGATCCGGATTCAGGTGGTCCTGCACGATCGTCCAGGCCGGGTCGCGCTGCCGCAGATCCCCGGAAATGCCGGTCCAGGTACGGCCCAGGTCGGTGCTCTTCAGAACGTAAGGCGCGAAGTTGCCGCGCTGGAAATCGTTGATGGTGACGAATACGGTATTGACGTCGACGGGGGAGGGGAAGATGTCGGTGATGTAAGACATGTCGGGGACGCCGGGAAACTTCTCCACGCGCCGCCAATCCAGGCCGTTGTTCTCGGTGATATCGACCAGGCCGTCATCGGTCCCCACGAAGATGAGTCCTTCTTTGAGGGGCGATTCGGCCAGCGCGGTGCCGGTGCCGTAGGAATCGGTGAAGGCATTCTTCCAGACGGCTTCCGGCCCCCACACTTTGCCCATGACCGGCAGCGTGTCGCGGTCGATATTGCGGGTGATATCGGCACTGACGAAGCGCCAGGTGGCGCCGCGATCGTCGCTGCGCATCAGGCGGTTGCCCATGATGTAGAGGCGCGTGTGCGAGTGCGGGCTGATGATGAACGGCACGTCCCACCGCGAGCGGATTTCGCGCGTGGCAATTTGCGGATGGATGCTTGTGCTGACCCCGGTCTTCAGATCCAGGCGCGCGCAGCCGATGTTCTGGGAGCACGAGTAGACCGTGCCGGCGTCTTCGGGATCGACGCGCGACTGGTACCCGTCGCCGCCCCCGGTGTTCATCCAATCGCTGGTGCGGATGCCGGCCCGGTTGATGGTGCGCGAGGGCACGCCCTGCGAGCCGTTGTCCTGAGTGCCGCCGTAAATGTTATAAAACGGCAGGCCGTTGTCCACCGTGCCGCGATAGAACTGGGTGACGGGAATATTGTTGAAGTGACGCCACGTGCGGCCCTTGTCGTAGGTCTCCCAAAGTCCGCCGTCGTTGCCGATCAGCAGGTGCAGCGGGTCGGTCGGGTCGAAAGTGAGGGAGTGGTTGTCGGAGTGAATCTGGAAGCTGGGAGTGGCGATGGTCTTGCCGCCGTCGGAGGTCAGCCGGACGGCGGTGTCCATGATGTAGACGTGATCGAATTCGAACGGGTCGGCGTAGATCTCGCCGTAGTATTCGGGATCTTGAAGGTCCCACTCGCCCATATGGGTCCAGTGGGCGCCGGCGTCTTCCGAGCGGTAGAACTCGGTCTTCCGATCGGCGCGGTGGACCGAGACGGTGGCGTACACCACGCTGGATTTCTGCGGAGAGACGGCGAGCGCGATGCGCCCCTTATCGCCGGACGGCAGGCCTTCGTTGATTTTATTCCAGTGGGCGCCGCCGTCGATGGTTTTGTAGATTCCCGATTCCGGGCCGCCGGCCACGATAACGCTGGTGTTGCGGCGGCGTTGATAGGCCGCGGCGTACATCACGTTGGGACTGCGCGAGTCGATGTCGAAATCGGTGATGCCGGTGTTTTCGCTGATGTGGAGAAGCGGCGTCCAGGTAGCGCCGCCGTCGGTGGTCCGATACAGGCCGCGATCGCCGCCGGGAGAGAACAGCGGCCCTTGCGAGGCCACGTAGACCGTGCTCGAACTGCGCGGGTCGATTACGATTTTGGCGATGTG
This sequence comes from Candidatus Sulfopaludibacter sp., assembly GCA_031292755.1. Classification (GTDB taxonomy): domain Bacteria; phylum Acidobacteriota; class Terriglobia; order Bryobacterales; family Bryobacteraceae; genus Sulfopaludibacter. The sequence goes on along the minus strand of JARLGM010000119.1, from coordinate 10,164 downwards.
CTCGGAATTGGGCAGGCCCATGTTCTTCCAGGTCTTGCCGCCGTCGGTGCTTTTGTAGACGCCGTCGCCGTAGCCGATGGCGCGCTGCGCCTGATTCTCGCCGGTGCCCAGCCACACCGTGTCGGGGTTCCTGGGGTCCACCGTGACGCACCCCAGCGAGTAGGATCCGTAGTCATCGAAAACAGGCTGGAAATTGAGGCCGTGGTTGACGGTTTTCCAAAGGCCGCCGGAAGCCGTGGCCACATACCAGATGCTCCGGTTGCGCGGATCGATAGCCACATCGGCGATACGGCCGCTGCTGAACGTGCCGGAGATGTTCCGGAGTTCGAGGGCCTTGAAGGTATCGGCTGTCATGCGCGAGGCGCTCTGCTGGCCGAGTGTTAATCCAAGCGAAAGCAGGGCGGCGGCACTTGCTGTTAGGAGGGTACGTTTCATGGGGTCTAAGCGTCCAAGTATATTCAATTTGGGCGTTCCGGAAGGGGCTGAAGTAACATACAGTATGCAGATTTCGAGGCGGGGATTTGTGGCGGGAGCGGGAACGCTGCTGGCGGGTTGCGCGGCCCGGCGGGTGGCGGTGGGGCCTACGGCCGGTGGAGCGCGGCTGGCGCGCGTGCGGGTGGCGCAGGATCGCGTGATCCGGACGATCGCCGGATTGCGGCCGTTCCGTCCATCGGGCTTTGTAGTGCGCGCCGAAAAGATGGGCGAGAAATTGGTGGTCCACAATTACGGGCACGGCGGCTCGGGGATCACTCTCTCGTGGGGCACGTCTCTGCTGGCGGTGGAGGAGGCGGCGAAATCCGAGGCGCGGGATTGCGCCGTACTCGGCTGCGGGGTGGTGGGGCTGAGCACGGCGCGGGTGCTGCAACAGCGCGGCTACCATCCGGTGATTTATGCGCGCGAGATGCCGCCGTCCACTACCTCGAATGTGGCGGGCGGGCTGTGGGAGCCGGTATCGCTGTTCGATGGGGACCGGGTGACGCCGGAGTTTCGCAGGCAGTACGGCGAGGCGGCGCGGCTGGCGCACCGGCGGTATCAATCGCTGGCGAGCGAACGGTACGGGGTCCGCTGGCTGCCCATGTACCAACTGTCGCAGACGGCCATTCAGGCGCCGCGGGCGGACAACCCGGCGAGCGATATCGAATCGCTCTATCCGGAGACGAAGCAGTTGGCCCCGGGCGAACATCCTTTTGCGGTTCCGTATGTGCAGCGCCGCTACAGCATGTTGATCGAGCCGGCGATTTATCTACAGGCCATGATCGCGGATTTCCAATCGGGCGGCGGCCGGATTGCGGTGCGGGAGTTCCGGTCGGTGAGCGAGATCCTGGCGCTCCGCGAGAGCCTGATTTTCAACTGCACGGGCCTGGGTGCGCGGACTTTGTTCGGCGATGCGGAATTGATCCCCATCAAAGGGCAACTGGCGTTTCTGCTGCCCCAGCCGGAAGTGGATTACATGACGCTGGGGCCGGGCGGCATCTACATGTTCCCCCGCCACGACGGGATCCTGCTGGGCGGCAGCTTCGAGCGGGGAGTGGACAATACGGACGTCGTGCCGGAGACCATCGCGCGTATCCTGCGCGAAAATGCGGCGGTGTTTGGCGGGATGCGCGCGTGAGCTACAGGCTCTCTCTTAAATTGAGCATGCGGAGCAGGCGGCGGAGGGAGTTGGGGTGGATCTTGAGGCGCGCCGCGGCCCGGTTGTGATCGCCGCCGCATTCGCGAAAGGCGGCGAGGATCAACTCGCGCTTGGTCTGGGTCACGGAGGTCTGCAAAGCGCCGGGCACGGCTGCCGCCGCCGCCGCGTCCAGGATCGTTTCCGGCAAATCCTCCGGCAAAACCACTTCCGACTGGCCCAATACAACGGCGCGCTCGATGGCATTTTCCAGCTCGCGCACGTTGCCGGGCCAGGCGTAGGCAGACAGGTAGCGCCCGGCTTCCGGCGAAATTCCCGCTACGCGCCGGCGGCACCGCGCGGCGCAGCGCTCCAGGAAATAGCGCGCCAGCGGCATGACATCGCCCGGCCGTTCGCGCAGCGGCGGCACCCGGAGGGCTACCACATTCAAGCGGTGATACAGATCTTCGCGGAATGCGCCGCGGCGTACTTCAACAGCGAGATCCCGATTGGTGGCGGCCACGACGCGCACGTCCAGTTTCATGGTGCGCGTGCCGCCGACGCGTTCGAACTCGCGCTGTTGCAGCACGCGCAGCAGTTTGGCCTGCAGCAGCGGGGCCAGTTCGCCGATTTCATCGAGGAACACGGTTCCGCCTTCGGCCATTTCGAGTTTGCCTTTCTTCTGCGCCACCGCTCCGGTGAAGGCGCCCCGCTCGTGGCCGAATAATTCGCTCTCCAATAACGTTTCGGTGAGGGCCGCGCAATTGAGAGCGACAAACGGCTTTTCCGCCCGCGGGCTGAGGCGGTGCAGGGCTTGCGCCACCAGTTCCTTGCCGGTGCCGCTTTCGCCCATCACCAGCACCGAGGTATCCCGCGGCGCCACGCGGGCGATCATACGCTGCAGATTCCGGATAGGGGGGCTTTCCCCCACCATGCCGGTATCGACGGTATCCAGCCGATCGCGTAAGAGCGTGTTCTCGCTACGCAGGCGCTCGACGTCATGCACGTTTTCCAGGGCCGAGGACGCCAGCGTGGCGATGGCGCTCAGGGTCTCGCGATGGCCGGCCAGCCGATCGGTTTCTTCGGGTCCGAACCAGACCGCCAGCAGCCCGCCAATCTCGTCGCGAATGTACAGCGGAACGGCCACGCAATCCGCCGGAACGTCGTCGTTGCCGGAGCCCAGCACCACCGCGCCGCCGGAACACGGCACCAGGTCGCCGATCAACCGGATGATCTGCTCTTCCCACAGGATGCGCTGGGCTTCATCCTGAGAACGCGCCAGGGCTCGAAAGTGAAACAACAGGGCGCAGGCGCGCAGCAGGGTGTCTTCCGGCGAAGGCATGATCGGGTGCCAGTTTAGCAGGTCTGGAGCACTCTGAACCGGCCGGTTCACGGCCCTGAACCCCGGGGTTCATTTTCGAGCGAAAGTTGACATCGAATTCTATTAGTTTCAATGAGTTACGGTTTGGCAGGAGGTTTGCTTTTATAACGCCCGTAAGTCGGGACCCGGATAGGGCAGCCCGCAGGAGGACACGACGATGAAAAGCTTAACGATGCGTACGATGATCGCGGCGGCTGCGCTGGTGGTTGCTGCTGGAACTGCTTCGGCACAAACCTACAAAGCGGAAATCCCGATGGCTTTCCGCGCGGCCGGCAAACTGATGACCCCCGGTTCCTACGAGATCCGGGTATCCCGAAACTCGGCGACCGAGCTGTTGTACGTTCACAACACCGGGGCCAACAACGGCGTGATCCTGGTGGCCCAGGTGAAGACGGACCCGCCGAAAGAGTGGCGGGATGCCCGCAACCCCAAGCTCGCGTTTGCCTGCATCGGCGGCGCCTGCACGTTGAGCCGGATGTGGAACGGGTCCGATAGCTTCGCATACAGCTTCCCATCGCCCAAGGCGCCTGCCGGAGACCTGGTGGCCCAGCGGCTGGAACTGGTGACCCTGAGCATGATCAAGGCCCACTAACTGACTTTCATACACCTCGGAGGGTGACAAGCGGCGCCGCTTTTGCGGCGCCGCTTTCGTTTTGTGCCGGGCGGCGTTTACAATACGTTCAGGGAACCTGATGAATCTGCATCGGACCGGCGCTCTCGGCCTGGCTCTGGCTCTCTGGCTGCCAGGGCAGGTCACCCTCACACCCCGCCCGAAGCCGCCCTCCAAAGAAGAGAATCTGCCGCTGGCCGATATCCGGGTGAACAGTACCCTGATTCTGGTTCCGGTTTCGGTGAACGATTCTCTCAATCGCCCGGTCTCCGGCCTGGATAAGGAGAACTTCCGCGTTTACGAAGATAAAGTCGAACAGCCCATCACCAGTTTTGCCATGGATGATGAACCGGTGGCCGTCGGGCTGGTGTTCGATACCAGCGGCAGTATGAGGGAAAAGCTGCAACGCTCGCGCATGGCGGCGCGGGAGTTTTTTCGCCTGAGCGATCCCGAGGACGAGTATTTTCTGGTGGAATTCGACAGCAGTCCCCGCCTCGAAGTGCATCTGACCTCCGACACCGGCACCATCGAAAGCCAGCTCACCTTTTCCCGGTCGCATGGCTCTACCGCGCTGTTAGACGCGATTCTAATGGCGCTGCAGGAAATGAAGCATTCCAAGAAGAACAAGAAGGCCCTGCTGGTCATCTCCGACGGCGGCGATAACAACAGCCGCTACACCCCCAAGGAAGTGAATCGCGTGGTGGTGGAGAGCGACGTCCTGATTTATTCCATCGGGGTGTTTGGCGGCGGCTCGACTCCGGAGGAAGCGGGCGGTCCCGGGTTGCTGTCGCAAATCTCGGAACGGACCGGCGGGCGGCTCTTCGAGGCGAATGCGGTCGAGTTGCCGAATATCGCCAAGATGATCGGCATCGAACTGCGCAATCGCTACGTGATCGGCTATTCTCCGCAGAATCAGGTGCACGACGGAAAATACCACCACATTCAGGTGCGCCTGGTGCCGCCGCGGGGCCTGCCCAAGCTGAGCGCCCACTGGCGCACCGGCTACAACGCACCGGTGGAATAGAGCTCGCACCGAGTCCCGCGCTATATAGTTGTCAGTTCCTGCCGATAAGTAACTCAAGGCAGCCGACGCCATGACTCGGCTCCCGGGCCGCCTGGCTTGCCCAAGTCCGCGGATTTTCGCAATCCCACAGAGGAGACGCTCCATGAAGTCCACGCTTGGGCAGGTCAGCGGCAATAATTCCGCCGGGAACGATTTCGTCTACACCGAATTCTTCCTGAATAACCGGGATCCTCTGCCGCCTGCGAGGTTCGGCAACCGACGCTTCATGTGGGGCTGTATCGCCCTGACGTCGGCATTTGTGGCCTGGATGTTGTCCCGAGGCGCCTAGGACGCGCCCGACAGCGTGTTTGCAATAATCGTCATCGGATCCAGCGAACTCTGAGTCTGGTTGTTCTGGAACAAGCTCTGGACTGCCGCCAGAAGTGACGCCTTGACGCTCGAACTGCTCGAATTGTCCGAACTGCCCTGATGATGGCGATGATGGTGTTGTTGACTGCCCGCCGCTTGCGCCAGATCCTGGACATTGGGGAGTTGTCCGTTGCCGGAAGCGCTGGTGAAGTCCGCTGCGAGCTGATTTAACTGAGTAGCGGCGGCTGTATTGCCTGCCGACTGTGCCGTTTGGGCGGCCGTCTGCAGATTCGTGGCGATCTGCTGCGTGACCGTCCGGTATTGCACTGGATTCGACTGCTGCAACTGCTGTAGGGTACTCAGGATCTGCGCGAACGGCGAAAGCTGGCCGCTATCGGATTGCGCGCTGGACGACGCGCCGAGAGAGCTGGTGGAATTGGTCGAGCCGCTTCTCGCGAACGAGGTGGCGAATATCGACTGTACATAGCTGAGATTGTTGACGGGGCCGGTGATCATGATTCCCTGGTATGCATTTTGGAGTCCGTTGCTAAACCCTTGAAACGTCGCGCGCGGGCGGCTCGCACGCCGCCAAACTTCCGCCGCCGCGACAGATTCCTGGCGCGTCTTTCCCGCGCCATCCTTTATAATGAGGTTTTCTAATCTGAAACATACCCACTTAAGGAGCTTTTCATGGCAGCGAAGCGTATAGGTATCCTCACGGGCGGCGGCGATGTTCCGGGACTGAATTCCGTGATCAAAACGGTGGTATACCGTGGCAGCGAAATCGGATGCGAGGTCATCGGAATCCGGCGGGGCTGGGAGGGACTCACCCACGTCAATCTCCAGGATCCGGCCAGCCGCACCCGCTATGTGCTGCCGCTGAATCGCGAGAACACCCGCACCATCGACCGCACCGGCGGCACGTACCTGCACAGTTCGCGCACCAATCCCTCCAAAATGAAAAAGGTTCCGCCGGTTCTGGAAGGCCAGAGTTTCCCGGCCAAGGAAACCACCAAGAAGGGTGTGACCTCGACCGTTTTCGACGTTACCCCGGCAGTGCTCCGGAACATCGAGACGCTTGGCCTGGATTACCTCGTGGCCATCGGCGGCGACGACACCCTCAGCTATGCGGCCGAGTTGGACCGGCAGGGCATGAACGTGATCGCCGTCCCCAAGACCATGGACAACGACGTGCGGAATACCGAATACTGCATCGGGTTTTCCACCGCCATCACGCGCGCCATGGATGCTATTGAGCGCCAGCGAACTACCCTCGGATCGCACGAACGCATCGGTCTGTTCCGCGTGTTCGGTCGCGACGCCGGCTACACCGCTCTCTATACCGCCTATGTCACCAGCGTTCGCTGCTGCATTCCCGAGTACAAAGTGAGTCTCAAAAAACTGATCGAGACGCTGGTCACCGATAAGCGCAACAATCCCAGCAACTACTCCCTGGTGATCCTCTCCGAAGGCGCCGAGTGGGAAGGCTACACCGTGAAGGAATACGGCGATGCGGACGCTTTCGGTCACCGCAAAAAGATGAGCGTGGCCGAAGATCTGAGCAACGAGATCAAACTGGCCACCGGGGAAGAAACCATTGTCAGCGATTTGACCTACGATCTGCGCAGCGGCAGCGCCGACTTCGTGGATCGCATGGTGGCTTCCACCTTCGCCGGCATGGCGGTCGATGCCATCCAGCAGGGCAAGCACGGGCTGATGACGGCCATCAGCGACGGCTGCTACTCCATGGTGGGCATCCCCGATCCTAAACTGGGGCCGCGCAAAGTGGATGTGGAATCGATGTACAACACGGATCGGTACCGCCCCACCTACGACAGCAAGCTGGGCCTGCCCATCTTCCTCACCAGAGCATCGTAAGCATTGGACTGGCGGCGTTTTTTTCGAAAACGCGAAGGCGCGCAACTCACCGGCGAGTTGCGCGCGCGCATCCAGGCGTCTTTCGACCAGGCGGCATCCGACGAAGAGCATTTCCCCTCTACCATCGACCCGCGCATCTACCACGTGAAGCTGATTGCCGCGCATTTGGGCGATCTGCGCGGCAAGCGGATTCTGGATGTCGGCTGCGGCAAAGGGCGGTTCGCGCGCGTGTTCCAGCAACGGCAGCCCGAAGCGGAGTTGTGGGGCCTGGACATTTCCGAAGAAATGCTGCGCTTCGTGCCGCCGGGAATCCACACCCGCGCCGGCACCATGACCGAACTTCCGTTTGAAGACGGCTGGTTCGACGGCGCCTATGCCACCGAATCGCTGGAGCATGCCGTCGAGATCGAAAAGGCGGTAGCCGAGATGTGCCGCGTGGTTAAACCCGGCGGGCGGATCGTCATTATCGATAAGAATGCGGAGAAGTGGGGCGCGCTGGCTACCCCCGAGTGGGAAAAATGGTTCACCCGCAAAGAACTCGAACGCCTGCTCCGCCGTCATTGCCGCACCGTGGAAAGCCGGTTCATTTCCTATTGGGAAGATGTTGCGCCCGATGGCTTGTTTCTGGCATGGCTGGCGGCAAAGTAGCAATTGCGGCCGGGATCGTGACGGCCAATTGCTCAGAGGCAGACGCGCACGGCGCGCCGGTCGATTTCGGCGCCCGCACGGTCCAGCACTTCGCGCGGCAACTCGCGTTGCGCCTGCTCGAACAGTTCGTTCTCCTCGCGACGGATGTGCGCCGACAGCAGCGCACAGAACTCTTCCAGCAGCCCGGACGAAGGCGACGTGCGCAGTTGCCCCACCAGGTCCTCGATGCGCCGGTGTTCGTCCAGCAGTTCGGCGATCAGGGGCATCGCGCCGCACGCCGGGAACAGCACCTGCTCTTCAATTTCGAAATGATTGACCAGTTCGAGTTCGTACCGGTCCACCACGCGCCGCGCCCAGTGCGCTACGTTCCCGGGCGTGGAGTCGGCGGCCAGCGACCGGCGCAGCATGACGCAAAGCGCCAGGCCGTGCTGGTGTTGATGGGAGAGCGGAATCAGACTGGGGTCGCGCAGCATCGAGTCTGCCTACCACTATAGCTTGGCGAACTCCGCCTTGGCCTGCTTGAGAATAGGGATGTCCGGGTCGGCCTCTTTCGAGAGGGTGAAGAATTCCTGGTACGCCGCTTTCGCGTTGGGTGCGTCTCCCGATAACGACAGCGCATTGCCGAGCCGCCACCAGGCCAGCGCGCCCACCGGATCGCAGAACACGAGTCCGCGATGATTGAGAATTTTCCGGTACTCCGCCGTGGCTTCGGCGTATTTTCGCAAGGCCAGGTACGCCTCCCCTCGCACGTAGGCCGGATACAGGAACCCGAAGAAGCCGAACCAGCTTCCGGGCACGGCCAACTCATAGCGAACGGCGGATTGGAGGAGGTCGATGGCTTTTTGGGGCTCGCCGTTCTTTAGCGCCGCCAGGGCGCGCAGCACCGGCACGTAAGTGAACCGCACAATCGTATCCTCGCCGAATCGCTTTTCGAGATCGTCCGCCACCGCCAGAGCCCGGCCGGGCTCGCCGGAAGGGCCAGCGCAAAGGCAGCACCATACTCCACATCCCGGCCGTCTGAAAGTGCGAGCGCTGCGTTCGCGCTTTGCCGGGCTTCGGGGGCGTAGCCGAAAAAGGCGTCCGTGACCGCTCCTCCCGCAGTGTAGATAGCGGCCTTGTCCCGGTGGGAACCCTGTTTGGCCATCTCGATAGCACGCCGTGAGAGATCGCGCGCCTGTTTTCGATGACCCGAATACGCCGAGGCCATCGCCTGTTCGTCCAGGACCCAGTCTTCCACCCCGGGCTTGCCCTGCGCCATTGCCGCGGCCCGTTCCATTCCCGCCGCGTCGCCCTTCAGAAAGGCGATGTAGTACCGCAGGACGAAAAAATCCTCCATTTCCAGCTTGCGCGCTGTGGCTTGACGCAGCACATTTCCGGCCTCCTCCACGCGATCCAGATAGAGGTTGCTCCAGATCTGGTTGTTATACCCCGGCGTGAAGTCCGGATCGATCTCGACTGCCGTCTTGCCTTCCTGAATCGATCGCTCAAACTTGCCGAGTTGCTGGTAAATCAGCGACGACAGTAACCCATGGGGCTCCTTATCCCGGGGATAGGTTTGCGCCCACAACTCACACGTCTGCCGCGCCTTTTCCAGATCTCCCGTCACCTGTAGATCGTAATTCGCCGCGATAAAATACCTTTCCTTTTCACTGGCGCGGTCCCGCAACTCATAGGCCTTTTTCAAGCTCTCCGCGGCCCGGGCAATCTCTCCCATACTCGCGTATGACATGCCCAGGTGCGAATATGCCAGCGCGAATTTGGGGTCGATTTCAACGGCGCGCCGGAGGAGAGGCACGCTGGCGATGTGACCGCTGGTATAACCAACTCCCAGCGCAGTGGTGTAGGCTTTCAGGGCTTCCAGCGACGTCGTCGTGACTTCGGCAAGAGGCCTGTCGTGCGTCTTCACGGTGGCCAGCGATTCGCCCACCCGCACCCGGAACTTACTGGCGATTTGACTCAGCGCGTTCAGGACATCTTCGGCTCTGGCTACTTGTACCTGCTCCTCGTCGAGTGTGTCTCCGTTACGGCAGTTCCGGGCGCGCAGGCCCAGCACATACTGGCTTCCGATTCGCGCAATCGAGCCATCCAGCACGGCGGCACTGCCGGTGCGCTCGCAGATTTCCCGCGCGATCGCCGGAGTCAGCGGCGCGTCCGCCGCCTTGCCCATCAACGGCAGTACCTGCTGAATCCGCTCCTCGGAGAGCAGATTGAGGAACGGCGACTGCTCCAGTTGCACGGCCAATCCCTGCCGCAGCGTCCCGTCAAATACGGGATCGCCCGTCTTATTGAGGGCTGTGCGCAGGAATCTACGAGGTAGGGCGGTTTTGCTGATATTTTCTGGGTCGGCTGGCCAGGCGTGCACGGTGATTGGCGGCTAACACGGAAGCCGGCTTGACACGTTTGGGAAAATGGGATTTCGGGCTGTCCAGTGGCTGTAAAGGACTGGGGAGGACGGACGCCCCCTTTCCCGTTTCCCCCTCCGGGGGAAAGCCGGGGCGGGAGGGTTCCCCCCACGCCGCCAAAACCGGGCGGCTCCCCCCACAAGAGGCCTGCCGCCCCCTTGTGCATCCCCCGCTGGCTACTTCCACTGTGACGGCCTAGATCTGGCCTTTGGACCTCTGGCTAGCCAGAGTTTCACAAGCCCTTCACTCACAGGAGACATATGC
>JARLGM010000118.1 GCA_031292755.1 Candidatus Sulfopaludibacter sp. | reverse complement strand
CCCCTTTCAAAAACTATGTCTGCGAACTCATGAAAGCCCTTTTTGCCCACCACCCATTGTGCAGCTTTCAGGGCTCCACGGGCAAAACCCTCACGGCTTCTGGCGGTGTGGCGGAGCGTGATGCTGTCGGCAGCGGAATCGAAGCCGATTTCGTGGGTGCCGGGGTGGGCGCCGGCGCGATTGCTGCCCACGTCGATGGGGCGGGCGTAGCCTGCCTTTTTCATCTCTTCCACCAGTTTCAGCAGCGTACCCGACGGGGCGTCCTTCTTGGTGGAATGGTGAATCTCCCAGGCCCAGGAGCCATACTCGGGCTGGCCGGCCAGCAGTTTCGCCGCCTCGGCTACCAGGCGGAAAAACGCATTCACGCCCACCGAGTAGTTGGGACTCCAGACCAGGCCGATACCGTACTTTTCCACGGCGGCGCGAACCGAGTCCGCGTGCTGCTGCCAGCCCGTGGTTCCGATCACCAGGTTGACGCCGAGCGCGGCGATGCCCTCCACGTTTTGCAGCACGGCGGAGGGAATGGAAAAATCGATGGCCACGTCCACGCCGCGAAAATTTTCCGGCGTGACTCCCTGAAAGCCGGCGTTATTGAATTCGTCCAGCTTCAAGGCTACGGTGAAGCCGTATTCGGGAGTCAGTTGTTCGATGAGCCGGCCCATCTTGCCGTAACCGACAATGGCGAGGCGCTGGGAGTCAGGCATGGACAGCCTCACTGCGCTCGAAGACCGTGGGATCGAGTTCGGAAAAGAAAGCCTCGTGCAGCGCCGCGACACTGCGCAGCAGGTCGGCCTCATCCACGACGAAACTGAGATTGAGAAGCGAGGCGCCCTGCGAAATCATGCGGATGTTGATATCGTCCATGGCCTGGAAGACGCGGCGCGCCACACCGGGGGTGTTGCGGATGTTGTCGCCCACCAGGCAGACAATCACCTGGTTCTTTTCGATACCGGCCTCGGCGAACTGTTGCAGTTCGGCCAGAATCCCGTCGATGCGTTCGGTGTTGTCGATAGTCAGGGAGACGCTGATCTCGCTGGTGGCCACCATGTCCACGGGCGTTTCAAAGCGGTCGAACACTTCGAAGATGCGGCGCAGAAAACCGTGGGCCATCAACATGCGAGTGGAGTGAATGTTGACCAGCGTGATTTTGCGTTTGCAGGCAATGCTCTTGACCACATTGCCGCAGGGCACGGGCTCCGACACAATGCGCGTACCAGGCACTTCCGGACGCCGCGAGTTCAGGATCAGCACCGGGATGTTCTTCTCAATGGCCGGAACCACAGTAGCCGGATGCAGCACCTTGGCGCCGAAGTAGGCCAGTTCGGCCGCTTCGGCGAAGGAGATGGTTTTGACGCGATGGCCGCCGGCGAGAATGGTGGGGTCGGCGGTCAACATGCCGTCCACGTCGGTCCAGATCTGAATCTCCTCGGCGCCGATGCCCGCGCCCACGATCGACGCAGTGTAATCGGACCCGCCGCGGCCGAGCGTGGTGGTGACGCCATCTTCCGTGGCGCCGATGAATCCGCCCATCACCACCACGCTGTGCTGGGCAAGCGGCGGAATGACGGCCGCCAGCCGCGCGTAGGTTTCCGGAAAATTCGGCGCGGCGTGGGTGTGGCGCTGGTCGGTGATCATGACGTGGCGCGAATCCACGTGCTCCGCCTTCATGCCGAAGTGACGGAAGGCCAGGGTCACGACATAGCTGGAGAGGCGCTCGCCGTAACTGGAAATGGCGTCGATGGAGCGGGGCGTCAGTTCGCCCAGCACGGCCAGGCCCTTGACCAGTTCAGTGAGTTCCTGGAAATGCTCGTCGAGCATACGATCCAGGGCGGCGCGGTCGGCAAGGGGGACGACGAGGCGGGCCTCGCGGGAATGATAATCGCGCAGGTCGTGGATCTGGCGGATGTACTCCTCGCGTTTGCCCTTGATGGCCGCCGAGGCGATGGCCAGCAGCTTATTGGTGGTCTTTCCCATGGCCGACACCACCACGATGGGACGGCGGTCTTCCACCGATTTCACGATGCCGGCAACGCGTTCGATGGCGGCGGCGGACTCAACCGAGGTGCCGCCGAATTTCATGACGATCATCAGTCGAGCATCCCTTCGGAGTGCATCAGCTCGGCATTCAGCACGGCGGCTCCGGCGGCGCCCCGGATGGTGTTGTGACCCAGGGCGACGAATTTATAATCCAGCGCCGGGCATGGGCGCAGTCGGCCGATGAAAGCCGCCATGCCGCGCTCCCGTTCGGCGTCTTTGCGCGGCTGCGGACGGTTGGCCTCTTCCATATAAATCACGGGACGCGGCGGGGCGCTGGGCAAGGCACGTTCCTGCGGCAGGGCGCGGAAGGTATCGATGGCGTGGCGAAGGTCGGCGATCGACGGCTTGGAGGAAAACTCCACCGACACGGTGACGGTGTGGCCATCCACAACTGCCACGCGATTGCAGTGGGCGCTGACCCGGGCGGCGAGGGGCTCGATGCGATCGCCGCGGAATTCGCCCAGGATTTTCTGGGTCTCCTCCTGCATCTTCTCTTCCTCATTGCCGATGAAGGGGATGACGTTCCCCACGATGTCCATGGAAGGCACGCCGGGATAGCCGGCGCCGGAAATGGCCTGCATAGTGGTGGTGATGAGGCGGGTGATGCCGAACTGCTTCATGGGCGCGAGCCCCATGGTCAGGACGACGGTGGAACAATTGGGATTGGTGACAATCTGCCCTTTCCATCCGCGGGTGCGCTGCTGTCCGGGAATCAGCTTGAGGTGGTCGGCATTGATTTCGGGCACCAGCAGGGGCACATCCTGCTCCATGCGGTGATTGCGCGAATTCGAGACCACCACGTGTCCGGCCTGGGCGAAGGCGCGCTCGATTTCGGTGGCGACGCCGGCGTCCATGGCGGAAAACAGCAGGCGCGGCGCGTTGCCGGGCTTGCAATCATCGACGGTGAGACCGGCGACCGTCTCCGGCGCCACGCCGAGGTGCCAGGTCATGGCGTCCTTATACTTTTTGCCCGCCGAGCGATCGCTGGCCCCGAGCCACTTCAGGTCGAACCAGGGATGGCCCTGCAGAAACTTGACGAAATGCTGGCCCACCATGCCGGTGGCGCCGAGAATGCCTACTTCGATACGCGTTTGCATAATTGCTTTACCATTTGCTGATAGATTTCGACCGCTTGGGTCAATTGGGCCTTGGGCACGCGCTCTTCGAGCGTGTGGGCCACGTGAATGGTACCGGGTCCCAGGAGAAACGGCTCGCCCCACTGTCCGCCAAAGGCCGGGATATCGGTGGTGAAAGCGACCACGGTGGTCTGGATGCCTTCGATTGCGTTCATGTGCAGCGCCGGGATCTCGATCACCTCGCGCAATTCCGCGCGGCCTTCGGCGGCTTGCGCGAGCGCGGCTTTGGTAGCGGTGGAATCGCCCACCAGGCGGATCATGATGTCGGCGCGCGCCTCATCGGCGATGACGTTGGGCGCGCGTCCTCCGGCCAGCGTGCCGATATTGAGGGTGCTGGGGCCGAGGAGAGGATCGACGGACAGCGGGATGCGCTGCATGTCGGCGAGCGTGGCGATCAACTTATGGATGGCGCTTTCGCCCAACTCCGGATAGGCGGAATGGGCCATCTTTCCGGATGCGACCACTTCGTAGCGCAGCGCGCCCTTCGAGCCCAACGCCAGGCAATTTTCCGTGGGCTCTCCATTGATGATGTAGCGCGAGCCGCGCGGGTGTTGAGCGGCCTTGTAGGCGCCGGCGCTGTTGCGCTCCTCGCCGACGACGAAGAGCAGGCCGAAATTACGCTGGCCGGCATCGAGCAGCGCCTCCACGGCTTTGATCATCGATGCGATGATGCCCTTGGTATCGCAGGCGCCGCGCCCCCAGATGGACTCGCTGTCTTCGCGAAACGCAAAGTAGGGCGGCACGGTATCGATGTGGGTGGAGAGGGTGACGATGAGTTCCTCGCCCCACTGCGCGAAGATATTGCAGCGGCGGGGTTCCACCTCCATGCGCTCGATCCTGCCGCCGAAGTGCGTGGCCAGCGGCTTTAGGTAATCGTAGAGATAGTTGCCGATGCGCTCTTCGTTATTGGTGATCGATTCGATATCGATGAGGGCGCGCGTGAGTTCGAAGACGTTCATATATAAATGTGGGGAAGCGAAAGAGAAGGAGAGAACGCCCGGACAGCCGGCGTGTCATCGATCCCGATAGCGCTCCACCCGCTTGAGTAACGAGTGACAGTGAGCAGGATTTAGCCTGGCTCCCCAACCGGGAGGAATTGCGCCTTCCATCCCAGTTTCGGCGGACTCGCCGACCCTTTTCGCATGGGCTTCCGAAGCACAATCGGAATTTCAGCCCGGCTACTCATGGCCGCCGCACCTCTACCGTGAAAGCTCAGGATAACGAAGGGGGGAGGGGATAGTCAAATGCTTTGGCGAAAGACGCCTTTTTGCCGTTCCATCGGCCGATCTGGTAACCTTAGCGCAGGAACGTCCGTATTTACACTGTACGTCTGCCACATCAGAGAGGTGGCGATTACCCGATGCTGCGCAATATCCATGACAACAGGAGACTTTGGATTATCCTGCTGCTGTTGTGTGTCACGGTGCTGGCGCAATCGTCGGCGCTCGCGGCACAAAGCGAATCGCATCATGCTCCCGATCACTGCTGCCTGCTGTGCCACGTAGGGCCGCTGCCGTTCCTGCAAACCAGCGTCTCGGCAACGCTCGCCCCGGTGTTTCAGGTGGTGTGGCTGGCGCCGGCGGCAAATGTGGAAAGACCTTCGGATGTCCTGGTAGTCCCCAGCGCCTCGCGCGCACCCCCTTCCGCCTGACGTCCCCCCAATTGACCCCGCGGGCTCGCACCGGAAATCCGGCGCGGGACCGGATCGTTATTCTGCAAGCGGAATCAGGAGTGTTTTATGCGGCTATGGCCGGTGTTGTTAGTGGCGCTGATGGGACTGGCGCCTGGTTGCCACAGGGCGCAGCAGGTGGAGACGAAGTCTTCCGAACAGACGAAGAACGACCAGCCCGGCTTGTTCACCGTGCCGCAAGACCAGTTGGCGCGGCTGAAGACCACGCAGGTGCGGACCACCAACTGGCAGGTGGCCGTGCACACCACCGGTACCGTTGACTGGGACGCGGACCACACCACCCAAGCCATTACCCAGGTGAACGGACCGATCACGCGCATTCTCGTGGACCAGGGCACGCCGGTGAAGAAGGACGATCCGCTGCTGTACGTCTCCAGCCCCGACGTGGCGAACGCGATTGCGACGTACCGCAAGGCGCGCAACCGGGAAGGGTTCAACAAGCGGATCGTGGACCGCATGAAGGAACTGCTGGACCGCGGGGCCATCGCCGTGAAGGACTACGAGAGCAGCCAGGCGGACTATAACGACGCCGCCACGGACGTGCAGAACAGTCTGCAGGCGCTGCGCATCTTCGGCGTCACGGCGCAGGAGATCGACGCGGCGGAAAAACAGGGCACCACGGTGAACACGGAACTGGCGGTGCGCTCGCCCATCACCGGGGTGATCGTACAAAGAATGGTATCGCCCGGAATGGTGATTCAGGCGGGCCAGACGGTGTGCTTCTCCATCAGCGACGTCTCGGCCGTCTGGGTACAAGGGCACATCTTCGATCGCGACCTGCCGGCGGTCAAGAGCGGCGACCCGGTGGACGAAACCAACCCGTCGTTCAACCGCAACTTCCGGGGAGCGGTCTCCTATATTGGCACCTTCGTGGATCCGGACACGCGCACGACGCCGGTCCGCATCGTGACGCAGAATCCGGGCGGCCTGTTGAAGAAGGACATGTTTGTGGATGCGGTGGTGCACACCGGGGCGCGCAGCCACACGCTGGTGGTGCCGGTCTCGGCGGTGCTGCGGGACGACAAGAACGAGCCGATCGTCTACGTGCAGCAGGAGCCGGGAACGTATACACAGCGCAGCGTGACCATCGGCGACCAGCAGGACGGGCTGATCGCGATCACCGGAGGCTTGCAGGAGGGGGAGACCGTGGTATCCGACGGCAGCCTGTTTCTGCAATTCGCCAACTCGATTAAATAAGGCGCATACCGAATGATCGCGAAACTCGTTTCCTTCGCACTCCGCCAGCGATTTCTGATTGTGATCGCGTCGGTGGCGCTCATGATTTACGGGGCGCTCTCGTTTCAGAAACTTCCGATCGACGCCTATCCGGACCTTTCGCCGCCGCACGTGGAGATCATCACGCAGTGGCCGGGACATGCGGCCGAGGAAGTGGAGCGGCTGGTCAGCATTCCCATCGAAATCGAAATGAACGGCATTCCGCGGCTGGAATCGCTGCGCTCGATTTCGCTCTACGGCCTCTCTTCGGTGCAGATGAACTTCGAGTACGGCGCCGACCCTTACTTCGTGCGCGAGCAGGCCTTCGAGCGGGTGGGAAATGCGACGCTGCCCAGCGGGCTGCAGCCTTCGATTTCGCCCCTGTTCAGTCCCAGCGGTTTGATCTACCGGTATGTTTTGCAGAGCACCGACCGCTCGCCGCAAGACCTGAAGACTATCGAGGACTGGGTGCTGGAGCGGCACTATCGCAGCATTCAGGGCGTGGCCGACGATTCCGGTTTCGGCGGCACCACCATGCAATACCAGGTGCTGCTGGACCCCAACAAGCTGTTCGCTTACGGCGTCAGCGTGCCGGACGTGTTGCAGCAACTGGGCGACAACAACGCCAATGCGGGCGGCGGATTCTATTCGCAGGGCGGCCAGTTTTATTACATCCGCGGGCTGGGCCTGGTGCGCGATACGAACGATATCGGAAACATTGTCCTGCAGGAAAAAAACGGCATTCCGGTGTTCGTGAAAGATATCTCCAAGGTGCAGATCGGCTACGCGCCGCGCCTGGGGCAGTTCGGATACATGAAGCAGGATGACGCAGTGGAGGGCGTCATCCTGATGCGGGTAGGCGAGCAGGCGCAGGTGATTCTGCGCAAGGTCGAAGCCATGACCAAGGAACTGAACGAGCACGTGCTGCCGCCCGACGTGCGAGTGGTTCCGTATTACGACCGGCAGGGCCTGATCGAAGAGACCACCAAGACTGTGGAAGACAACCTGCTGCGCGGCATGCTGCTGGTGCTGGTGATTCTGGGCATCTTCCTGTTCAGCGTGCGGACCGCGCTGATTGTGGCGGCCACCATTCCATTCGCGCTGCTGTTTTCCTTCATCTGCCTGGACTGGCGGCACATTCCCGCCAACCTGCTCTCCATTGGCGCCATCGATTTCGGCATCATCGTGGATGGCGCGGTGGTGATGGTGGAGAACATCTTCCGCGAACTGGCATCGCGCCACTCTGGTGAAGCGCGCAACGTGGTGGACGTGATTCGCGCCGCGGCTGCCGACGTGGAACGGCCCATCTTCTACGCCATCGCGGTGATCATCGCCGGATACATTCCGATCTACGTGCTGAGCGGGCCATCCGGCCGGCTGTTCCAGCCCATGGCGGACACGATGTCATTCGCTTTGTTGGGCTCGCTGTTGTGCTCGTTGACCCTGCTGCCGGTGCTGTGTTCGTACTTCCTGCGCAAGATCACCCACGAGCCGCACGTGATCTTCTTCGAATGGATTCGCAACGCATACGGGCGGGTGTTGGGCGTGTGTCTGCGCCATCGCCTGCTGACGGTGGCGGTGGTGCTGGGAATTTTTGCGTGCTCGCTGCTGCTGATTCCGTACATCGGCGGCGAATTCATGCCGCACCTGGATGAAGGCGCGCTCTGGGTGCGGGCGACCACGCCGTACACCATATCCTTCGAGGAAGCCTCCCGGCTTTCGCCGCAGATCCGGAACATCCTCCTGGGCTTTCCGCAGGTGACTACGGTGGCGAACGAACTGGGCCGCCCCGACGATGGCACCGATTCCACCGGATTCTTCAACAACGAATTCTACGTGGGGCTGAAGCCGTATTCGGACAAATCCTGGCAGGGCTCCGTCCATAACAAGGCGGCACTGATCGAAGCCGTGCAGAAGAAGCTGGCGACTTTCCCGGGCATCATCTTCAACTATACGCAGCCGGCCGAAGACGCAGTGGACGAAGCGGAGACGGGACTGAAAAGCGCCCTGGCGGTGAAGATCTTCGGACCGGATCTGGGCACGCTGGAAGAGAAGGCGTACCAGGTGAAGAACATTCTCAATAAGATTCCGGGCATCGCCGAAATCACCGTGGTGCGCGAGCTGGGCCAGCCCAGTCTCACCATCACGCCCGATCGCGACAAACTGGCCCGCTACGGCTTAAACGTGAGCGACGTGAACACGCTGGTGGAAACCGCAATGGGCGGCACGGCGGCGACGCAGGTGATTCAGGGCGAGCGCCAGTTCGACCTGATCGTGCGCATGCAGGAACCGTTCCGCAGCGACGAGAACGCGATTAAGAACATGCTGATCGCGACCGCCGGCGGCCAGTACCTGCCGCTGAGCCAGTTTTGCGACATCAAGGTGGAAAGCGGCGCTTCGTTCATTTATCGCGAGTCGAACTCGCGGTACATCGGGGTGCAGTTCAGCGTCGAGGGCCGCGACCTGGCGAGCGCGGTGGGCGAGGCGCGGCGCAAGGTGGACGCCGCGGTGAAACTGCCGATCGGCTACCAGTTCGATTGGGGCGGGGAATACAAAGACTACCTGGCGTCGCAGGAGCAGATGAAAGTGATTCTGCCGCTGACGGTGCTGCTGATTCTGCTGATCCTGTTCGCGCTGTATGGAAATTTGAAATTCCCGATCATCATTTTTCTGAGCGTGGTGGTGACCGAGCCGGTGGGCGGTTTGCTGGCGCTGTACCTCACGCACACCAATTTCAGCGTGTCTTCGATGCTGGGATTTGTGGCGCTGATGGGGGTGGCGGTGCAGACCAGCGTGATTCTGTATTCCTTCATCAACAAGCTGCGGCTGGAAGGGCGGGATATTCCGGCGGCGACCCTGGAGGCATCCATGCTGCGGTTGCGGCCCATCATGATGACGGCGCTGGTGGCCTGTTTCGGACTGCTGCCGGCGGCTATGTCCACCGGAATCGGCAGCGACTCGCAGAAGCCCTTCGCCATTGTGATTGTGGCGGGGCTGGCTTCGCGGCTGCTGCTCTCCATCTTTTTATCGCCGGTGCTCTATGCGCTGGTGGCGCGCGACGGCGATACGTTGCGGGTTTGATACGAGGCAAGTAAGAAAATGCGTTGCATCATCCGGTATTTATTTGTAGGCCTGTGCATGGCAGGCGGGGTGGCCGCGCAGACGGTCTTTACCTGGCAGCAGGTGGTGGACAAGTTCCGGTCGGCCAACCCGAACCTGCGCGCGGGGGAACTCAATATTCAGGAATCGAAGGCGGCGGAAATTACGGCGTACCTGCGGCCCAATCCCAACTTCACGTTCCTGATGGATCAGCTTCAGCCGTTCAACGGCAATCCGTACCGCCCGTTCGGCTTCGCGCTGCCGCTGATCTCGATCGATTATCTGCACGAACGGCAGCATAAGCGGGAACTGCGCCTGGAAAGCGCCAGGGCGGGCACATCCATCGCGGAATCCCAGCAGGAGGATCTGGAGCGGACCCTTCTCTTTAATCTGCGCGCCGCTTTCGTGCAGGTGCTGCAGGCGAAGGCCCTGCTGGCCACCGCGAAGGAGAACCTGGACTACTTCGACAAGGAACTGGCGATCAACCGCAGCCGCTTCCTGGCGGGCGATATCGCTCGCGTGGACCTGGACCGTATCTTGCTCCAACGCGTGCAATACGAATCGGACTATCAGGGTGCGCTGGTGAATCTGCGCACCGCTAAGATCACGTTGCTGATGCTTGTGAACGACCGGACTCCGGTGGACCGGTTCGACGTCGCCGGTCCGTTTGGATTCAAAGAGCGGATCCTGCCGCTCGACGAGTTCCACACCGAGGCTCTGGCGGCGCGGCCGGATTTGAAGGCGGCCATTCTGGCGGTGGAGAAAGCCGGCACGGATCACAAACTGGCGGTCGCAAACGGGTCGACGGACCCGACATTTGCAGCGGATTTCGGGCGCAATCCGCCGATCCCTGTTTACATGGGGGTCAGCGTGAACATCCCGCTACGCATTTTCGATCGCAACCAGGGAGAGAAGACGCGGACGCAGATCGACATCGCCCATGCCGAACGGCAGAAGGCGGCGGCGGAGGCGCAGGTGTTCAGCGACGTGGATTCGTCGTACTACACGCTGGTGAGTTCGATGAGTCTGCTGAGTCCTTACACGGCCAAGGATGGGTACCTGGAGACGGCCACGCGCATTCGCGACACCATGTCGTTTTCCTACCAGCGAGGGCAGGCAGCGCTGGTGGATTATCTGGATGCGCAGAGAGACTATCGCGCCACCGAAGTGGCGTACATCAATCTGGTTGCCGCGTACCTGACCGCGGCCGGGCAGCTCAACATGGCGGTTGGCCGGGAGGTCATTCAATAGGCGCGGAAATGGAAAAGGGCCCCGCCGGGCCCTTGGCAATGTATTGGGGAATTTGGGGGGATCAGACGCGACTTACGTTTTCGGCCTGCAGGCCCTTGGGGCCTTGTTTCACCTCGAACTCCACCTCGGCGCCTTCATCCAGGCTGCGATAGCCGTTGGCCTGAATGGCGGAAAAGTGAACGAACACATCGTCACCACTCGAACGCTGGATAAACCCGTAGCCCTTGGCGGCATTAAACCACTTCACAACACCTTTTTCCTTCACTACACCATCTCCTCTTACTTTGTTCGTCGGAGGCCGGCAAACAACGGATCAAACTGCGTCAAGTATTTTCTCAGATGGCATTTGTGTGGTCAAGTACAAGAAGGTGCAAGAAGTTGAGACATACCGAGTGGCAATTCACGGAGCGGATCCGGCGGCTGGCGCCCGGCCGCGGGCTGGTTTTGGGGATCGGAGACGATTGCGCGATCTACCGGCCGCGAGGCGCCGCCGAAGATCTGCTCTTCACCACGGACCTGCTGATTGAAGACACGCATTTCCTGCGGCACACGCACAGCGCCGCGGACGTAGGATGGAAGGCCCTGGCCCGTGGGCTGAGCGACATCGCGGCCATGGGCGGGCAGCCGCGCTTCTGCCTGGTATCGCTGGCGCTGGCAAAATGGACGGACGACCGCTGGGTGGCCGGCTTCTACCGGGGACTGCTGCGGCTGGCGGAGCAAAGCGGCACGGCGCTCGCCGGCGGCGACCTTTCACATGGCGGTCGCGTCACCTGCGACATCGTAGTTTGCGGGGCGGTGGCGCGCGGTGCGGCGCTGCGGCGCGACGGAGCGCGCGCGGGCGATGCCATTTACGTTTCCGGCGCGCTGGGGGGGTCGGCTTTGGGACTGGCGACCGGACGCGGTAAGGCTTGGCGGCGGCATTTGCGCCCGGAGCCGCGACTGGCGCTGGGCGAGCTGGCGCGAACCAAACTGCATGCTTCGGCGGCGATGGATCTGAGCGACGGGCTTTCGCTGGATCTGCACCGGCTGTGCCAGGCCTCGAAAC
Organism: Candidatus Sulfopaludibacter sp.; assembly: GCA_031292755.1. Classification (GTDB taxonomy): domain Bacteria; phylum Acidobacteriota; class Terriglobia; order Bryobacterales; family Bryobacteraceae; genus Sulfopaludibacter. The sequence continues at coordinate 11,908 of JARLGM010000118.1, read as the reverse complement.
TAAGCGCGGAGATCGATACGCCGCCGGTGTATCGCGGCGCCGGGCTGGAGCAGGCACTGCATGGCGGGGAGGATTACGAACTGCTGTTCACGGTTCCTCCGCGGGTACGCGTGCCACGCGAACTGGCAGGCGTGACCCTGACGCGAATTGGTACCATGCGCAAAGGGCCGGCCGGCGCCGTGCGGCTGAATGGCGAACCGGTGGAGCCGCTGGGTTACGACCATTTTCGATTCCTATGAACCTTCCCGATGCCGCCGTGGTGCTCGATCTGATCGAAGCATTCCGCCGTTCCAAGACCATGTTCACGAGCGTCTCGCTGGGTGTTTTCGACCGGCTGCGGGAGGCTCCTGCGAGCGCGGCGGAATTGGCGCAGACGCTGGGCGCGCATCCCGACGCGCTGGAGAGGCTGCTGGATGCGTGCGCCGCCCTGGGTCTGCTGAGCAAGCAGGACGGTGTGTACCGCAACAGCGCGGCGGCCGAAGCGTACCTGTGCAGCGCGAGCGCGCACACGATGAGCGGATACATTCGCTACTCCGATCAGGCGCTGTACCCGATGTGGGGCAACCTGGCGGACGCCATCCGCGAAGGGACACCGCGCTGGAGCCAGACGTTTGGACTCGACGGACCCATCTTCAGCAGCTTCTTCCGCTGCGAGGAAGCGATGCGCGATTTCGTGCGGGGCATGCATGGATTCGGCATGCTGACTTCGCCCAAAGTGGTGGCTGCGTTTGACCTGAGCGGCTTTCGCCGGATGGCCGACCTGGGCGGCGCGACCGGCCACCTGACCATTGCGGCCTGCGAACGGTACGGCGAGTTGCGTGGGGTGGTGTTCGACCTGGAACGCGTCACCGCCATGGCGCGCGAGCAGGTAGCGCTTTCCGCGGCGCGCGACCGCATCGAGGTGGCGGGCGGTGATTTTTTCCGGGACGAACTGCCGGAAGCGGATCTGTATGCGCTGGGCCGCATCCTGCACGATTGGGCCAATGAGAAGATCGCGCTGCTGCTGCGGCGGGTGTACCAGCGGCTGCCGGCGGGCGGCGCACTCTTGGTGGCGGAGAAACTGCTGGCCGAAGACGGCGTGGGGCCGGTGCCCGCCAATATGCAATCCCTGAACATGCTGATCGTCACCGAAGGCAAGGAGCGGAGCCTGAGCGAGTACACGCGCCTGCTGCGGGCCGCCGGATTTCGCGAGGTAGACGGGCGCAGGACGGGCGTGGCTTTGGATGCCATTCTGGCGCGAAAGTAGGGGGCGTCCTACTCGTAGCGGAGAGCTTCGACGGGGTCTAAACGGGCGGCTTTGTTGGCGGGCCAGATGCCGAAAAAGAGGCCGACCGCGACGGACACCACGATTCCGGTAACCGCGGCCCACATGGGGACGCTGGCAGGGATTGAGGTAAACACCAGGCGGCTGATCAGCGAAATGATCCAGCCGAAGATAATGCCTACGATGCCGCCCAGCCCGGTGAGGGCCGCCGCTTCGATGAGAAATTGAATCAGGATATCGGCTTTCCGCGCGCCGATGGCCTTGCGAATGCCGATTTCGTGCGTGCGCTCGGTCACCGAGACGAGCATGATGTTCATGACGCCGATGCCGCCCACCAGCAGTCCGATGGAACTGAGCACAGCCATCACCAGGAACGTGATGGCGGTGATCTGGCGAAAGTCCGACACCATCTGTTCGGCGGTGGAAAGCGCGAAGGTGTCGGGCTTGTTGTAGGGCACGCGGCGATCGATGCGCAGCACGGTCCGCACCTCGTCCAGGGCCTGCGGCAGTTTCCCGTCCATGGCGGTCACCACCAAGGCGTTTTCCCGCGAGTTCGGGTACATGCGCTGCAGGGTCCAGTAGGGCAGGAGCACGCGATTATCGGTGTCGCCGAAAAAGGAGGCCGCGGGCTTGATCATGGTGCCGATGACTTCGTATTCGTGTCCGTCCACGTTGATGTTTTTGCCCAGGGGGTCCACGTTGGCGAAGAGCCCCTTCTCCAGGTCGGCGCCGATGACGGCGATGGGGCGGCGGCGGCGGTTCTCTTCGTCGGTGAAAAAGCGGCCCAGGTGCAGGTCCACCTGTCCGCCCCGGGCATACGCCTCCTCAACACCCATCAGGTTGACGTCGTACATGTCGTTGCCTTTGTAGTGGACGTTGAAGGGACCGCCGTGGGGAAACAGCATGGAGGAAACGTCTTGTACGGACCTGCAACGCTCGCGGATGTCGACCGCGTTTTGATAGGTAAGGTCCTTGCGGGTGCGCTCTTCGGGTGTCAGGTTGCTAGTGCGGGGCCCCACCGGGAATTTGAACACGATGATGGAGTTGGGTCCGAAACTGCGCAGCACCGCGGCTACCGAGGCATCGAAGCCGGTGAGGATGGCGGCGACTCCGATGATGGTGCCGGTGCCGATGATCACCCCGAGCACGGTGAGCAGAGCCCGCAGTTTGTGGGTACGAATGGTCTGCCACGCCAGACTGAGTCCGTTGACGAATGCCAGCCTGGTCATGTTATTTCTCCGCCCTCAAGGCTTCGATGGGATCGAGCTTGGAGGCTTGGCGCGCCGGATAGATGCCGAAGAACAGGCCCACCGTGGCCGACAGTCCGACTCCGACAAAGACACTGCTCCACGGGAGCGCCATGGGCACGGGGGTCAGAGCGCGCACCAGCGACGCCAGGCACCACGCCACCGCCACGCCGATGAGACCGCCTGTGGCCGCCAGCACGGCCGACTCCACCATGTATTGATTCAGGATGTCGCGCTTGCGTGCGCCCAGCGATTTGCGAATGCCGATCTCGTGGGTGCGCTCGGTTACCACCGCGAGCATGATGTTCATGATGACGATGCCCCCTACCACCATGAACACGGAAACGATACCGACTGCCATTCCCGAGATGGCCTTGGTGAGCGATTCCCACAACGTCACAATTGTGTCCGAGGCGAAGATGCTGAAATTGTCGTCCTGACCGGGAAGCAGGTGCCGGTAGGCGCGAATCAGCACGCGGGATTCATCCTGGGCGGCACTCAGATGAGCCTGGTCGATGGCCTTGGCCACCAGGCGAATGCCATTGCGAGATCCATAGGTCTTGAAATAACTTTCGATGGGGATCATCACGAAGTTGTCCTGGGACTGGCCGAAAACGCTGCCCAGAGCCTTGGCTACCCCTACGACTTCATAGGGATTGCCTTCCACCGAAATCACCTTGCCGATGGGATCCACTCCGGCAAAGAAGCGTTCCCGAATATCGTTCCCCACAAAGGCTACCGTGGCGTGGCGTCGCGCCTCTTCATAGGTGATGCCGCGACCCACATCGATCTGGATATTATTGATGGCTGGGATGTTATCGGTGATGCCCTGGACATTCACCTGCTCCTGCGAGATGCCTTTGTAGGAGACGCGGGCGTTACGCGACGCCATCATGCCGAGATCTTTCAACAGCGTCGCCTGGTCCTTGAGGAAAGCGTATTCCTCCGGCTTCAATTGGGGATTTCGCTTGTCCATTTCGAAGAATTTCTTGGGATCCCAGGGTCCGAACCAGGCCATGCGGACGATGCGGAATCCGTCCGACCCCATGTTGGAGACCTTGTCGGCAATATAAACATCCATGCCGTGAATCAGGGAAGTCACTGCAATCAGGGTCGTGGTGGCGAGAATGATGCCCAACAACGTCAGAAAACTGCGCAGTTTGTTCTTGCGCAGAGAATCCACCGCGATGCGCGTGGCCTCCCAGAAGGAGGCGCTCAGACGGAATTGTCGCGTACGAGCCACAAAGTAGAAGACGAGGGGCGGGTCCTTTTTGTTCCTGAGGATTCCGGTGGCCGGGCCTACCCGCCGTTGACCATTGCGGACAAGCGATCCACGATTTCCCTTGTTGCCTCCGCCTGTGCCGTCAATTGCTCCGCTGCGGCCGCGCACTCCTCGGTGGCGGCGGCGTCCTCCTGGGTCACCTGACTCATCTGCGCGATAGCCTGGCTTATCTGGTCCATTCCCTGAGATTGTTCCTGGCTACCTAATTGGACCTCATGGACGAGGGTTTTAACTTTGTTCGAATCTTCCGCGACCGAGCGGATCGCGGCCACCACCTGATCCACTCGCAGTTTGCCCTGATTCGACTTCGCCACCGATTCCTCAATGAGGGGCGCGGTATCCCGAGCCGCCTGGGCGCAGCGATGCGACAGGCTGCGGACTTCCTCGGCCACCACGGCAAACCCCATGCCGGCCTCCCCGGCGCGGGCGGCCTCGACGGCGGCGTTGAGCGCCAGGATATTGGTCTGAAAAGCGATTTCGTCAATGGTCCGTATGATCCGGGAAATCTGGTGACTGGAGCCGCTGATCTCTCGCATGGCGAGCTCCATCTGCTCCAGGGACAGATTAGCCTCAATCAGTTCCTGGTGCGCGCGGGTCATGAGTTCGGCCGCACTGCCGGAGTTTTCGGCATTCCGGCGAGCCATGGAGCTGATTTCCTCACACGAAGCCGAGGTCTGCTCGATGGATGCCGCCTGTTGCGAGGCCCCTTGCGCCTGGGACTGGCTGGAAGCCGAGACCTGGGAGGCGGCGCTGGCGGTCTGACGGGAGCCTTGCATCAATTCGCCGACAGCCCGCCGCAGGGTGCCGTTGATCTGGCGCACGATGAAGGCGACACCGGCAGCGAGCCCGATCGACAACACAATCATGAAGATGGTGAGCCTGCGACTCCATGTCACCGAGGCGGTCGCGGCTTTCCCGCTGGCCGTCATCGAGGCGGATTGCAACCCCACCAGTTCTTCGGCGATTGGTTTGATCTGCCGGAGCAGGGGGGGTGGCCGTTCCGGTCAGGAAGCGGTCAGCGATGGGCACGTCGTCACTCGAAATGCCGTGGCTGGTCAGCAGGCTCATGAATTCGGTGTGATTCTGAACGATCCGCCCGGAAGCGGTGCGCAACTGCGAGAACAACTCCCGCTCCTCCGGCGTGCGGATGAGGGGCGACATTTCATCCATCCGTTTCCCGATGCGCAACGAGCTTTCCTGGAAGTCCATGTGTACTTCTCGACGCTGGCCTTGTCCTGCATCGCGGCCCGCCGGATAATACCGCGCTCGTCGGCCAGAAACTCAGTCAGGGCGACATCGATCTCGCCGGCAAGAAACTGCTTTCTGGCATCGATCTCGATCAGGCTCTGCATACTGGCACCGAGGCTGGTCAAACTGCGCAGTGAAACAACACTGATGGACAGGGTGAGGGCCATCGCCATGCCGCAAGTCAGGAAGAACTGTCGCCCGATACTCAGGGACTGCACACAGTGAACATATCGGCAGGCATAGCCAAAAGCGCTAGACCGCGGCGATGCAGAAGGTTATTTGGGATCGGGAACTTTTGGGACGGTGTACACCTTTTTCAAGGCGTCCTGGTATTCGCCGAACAGGACCTTAATGCCGTCGAATTCGCGCTTTACAGCGGCACGGTATTCCGGGTGGGTGGCGAAATCGAAAAGCACCGCGGCCATGGCCTGGGCATCCACCACGAAGCCATGATGTCCGATTTCGGCGAGGGCGTCGGTCTCCATTTCGTAAGTGTGGTTGGCCGCGGTGGAGGTCTGGGAGACGACTTCGAGGCCCGGAATGTCGCTCGAAACGCTGCCGGTCTCCTCGAATCCCTGCGGTTTGCCATAGGTCTCGGTAACATTGGTTGCGCCGTAGCGCTTCATGTAGGTGAAGGCCAACTCGTTCAGGGCAGACTCGGAGATGCCATCGCGATCCTGGCCGTAATTGTCGATCTTCACCTTCGTGCCGGTGGCCAGAGCGGCTGCGCGGGCGGCATTATCCACGATCTCGCGCTCCTGGGCGAGGTAGATAGCGTCGGGGTAACGAATGTAAAAATCGGCCACGGCACGGTCCGGCACCACGTTGGGGGCGCTGCCGCCTTCGGTGATAATGCCTTGCACGCGCGCCTCGGGACGCAGGGTGCCGCGCATGGTATCGATGTTATTAAACAGGTGGATCACCGCTTCCAGCGCATTGCGGCCGGCCCACGGCGTCATCTGGTGGGAGGGCGCGCCCGAGAAGATGTACTTGACGCCGTCGATATTCAGGCAGCAGGTACCGAAGCCGGGGGCGGCGCGATTGGTGGTGTTGACCGCGTGGCTGCGGATGATCACATCCATGCCGTTGAAGACGCCGGCTTTGTGCATATCCGTTTTGGCAACGGGCGGCATCATCTCTTCGCCAGGCGTGCCGAATACCACTACGCTGCCCGGGGCATGGGTGCGTTCGAGGTATTCCGCCATGGCGATGGCCGCGGCCATGCCGACCGGGCCCTGGGCGCTGTGCTGATCGCCATGGAAGGGGCCCTGCGTGCCGCGCAGCGCATCGTATTCCAGAATCACTCCCAGGTTCGGGGCGCCGCGATTCCCCTTCCATTGCGCCACGAAAGCGGTGGGCAGGTTGGCAACCCCCATGGTCACTTCGAAATTGTGTTTTCGCAGGTAGGTGGTGAGGACCTCTACCGAACGGACTTCTTTGAAGCCGATCTCGGGGTGGCGCGTGATGTCGTCGCTCATGGCGAGCAGTTCGGTATCCATCAACTGCTTCGCCCGGGCCACCACCTGGTCGCGCGCGGCGTTGGGCGCGGTGAGGTTGGTCACCATGGCGGGCACGTCGAGCGATTTCTCCAGGGTGTCCATTTTATGAATCACGTCGCGCGCGGCTTCGCGCTCGGTGGGAGTGTCTTGCCCCAGGAGCGCGGTGACTCCCAGCACTGCCAGAATCGCAATTCGCATTTACGCCTTTCCTCTTTTGAAATCGGGGAATTTCATGGGAGCGCTGCCGTTGGCTACAGAGGCTTCGCTCAAGGGACCGGGCGCGCTCCACGACGCGGCATCGTAGACATCGATATCCGGCGGTTCGCCTTGCATCATGGTCTGGATCAGGCGGTAGGCCATGACGAAATCCATGCCGCCGTGGCCGCCGAGTTCGCGCGCCAGTTCGCCGACCTGCTTCCAATAAGGATGCTCGAACTCCTTCTTGTACGGGTCCAGCGGGCCGAAATCCTCTTTGGCCGAGCCGTCCACGTAGATGCGGGGCGGATAGTCGCGGAAAATTCCCTTGGTGCCGGCGATCAGGTTGATGCGGTCGTAGGGCTGGGGCGAAGAGACGTTATGCTCCAGCCTGATGACGCGGCCCTTCACTGTGTGGATCAGGCTGACGTTCAGATCGCCCTCGCGGTAGATTTCCTTCTGGCGGGGATCGTCCGGCTTGAGGTGCTGCTTGCGGTACGCCTGCAGCGAGACGGACAAGGAACTCATGGAGACCATGTAATCGAAACGGTCGCCGCGATTGATGTCCATGTAGTGGGCCACGGGTCCGAGTCCGTGGGTGGGGTAGAGATTGCCGTTACGGTTGAGATGCTCGAAGCGCCGCCACAGGCCTTCGCCTTCGTTGGAAAAGAGAATGCTGCGCAGATCGTGATTGTAGGCGCAGGCGCCGTGCATCAATTCGCCGAGCACGCCGGCTTTGACCAGGTTCCAGACCAGCAGTTCATTTTCGCCGTAGCAGCAGTTTTCCAGTTGCATGCAGTGGCGGCGGGTGCTCTCCGAGGTATCGACCAGGGCCCAGCAGTCTTCAATGGTGCGGGCGGCGGGGACTTCGACGCCCACGTGCTTGCCCGCCTTCATGGCGGCGACGGCCATGGGCACGTGCCAGATCCACGGGGTGGCGACGATCACCAGGTCGAGATCGTCGCGCTTCACCATCTCTTCGTAGGCGTGATCGCCGTTGGTGTAAGCCGTGGGCGACGGCTTCCCGGCTTTCGCCAGCCTGTTCTGGGCACGCGTCACCTTGTCGGGGACCACGTCGCACAGGGCTTTCACCTGTACCTGCGGGATGGCGGAGAAGTTGCTGATGAGGCTGCTGCCGCGCCCGCCGACGCCGATGAAGCCCATGCGGACGGCATCGTGCGCCTGGAATTTCACTTCCGCCATGCTGGCGGCGCCGGACCGCTGCGGTGGATCGGCCTGCGCCAGTCCCAATCCGGCGGCGGCCAGAGATGCGAGGCGAAACAGGTCGCGCCGCGAAGTATTCGTTGGTTCGTCTTTCATGATTACCTCCAAAGCCGCCGGACGATTTGCAGGAGCACGGTGAAGCTCACTGCGAAGACCGCCAGCAGTCCAAAAGCATATCCCATTCTGCCGTAAAGAAAATTGCCCACGGTGAACAGCGCCGACCAGATCATGATGCAGCCGCTGAACCAGCCGAGCAGCGCCCTCGGGAAGTTTGAGGCTTCGCTATCCATAGCCGCCTCGGCCGCCGAAATCCCGCATTTCAGGCGGATGCGCTCCCATCCCGGGCCAAAGGGCCGAACCTTCTGGTAGAAACTGATGAGGACCTTTTCGTCGTTGGGCGGCCCGATGTATGCCGTCAGCACCCAGCAGAACGTCGTGATGACAATGCCGACGATCAGTTCCCGCGCGGTGTGCACCTCCATGCCGTTCTTGTGGAGGATCAGGAACGTGATGCCGACGGCGAAGGAGACCACCATGGCTACGATCTCACACCAGGCGGTGATGCGCCACCAGAACCAGCGCAGCAGGTAGAGAAGTCCCGTGCCCGCGCCCAGCAGCAGCAGAATATTGAAATTGTCCTGCGCGGTGACCAGCAGGAACACCGTGCCCGAAGAGGCAAAAAACAGCAGGACAGTACACCAGCGGCCGGCTGTGACGTAATGGTGATCCGGCTGGCCCGGATTCAGGAAGCGGCGGTAAAAATCGTGCACCAGGTAAGAGGCGCCCCAGTTGAGGTGGGTCAGAATGGTGGAGGAATTGGCGGCGATGAGGCCGCCCAGCATCAGGCCGATCCATCCCGCCGGCATGAAGCGCAGCATGGCGGGGAAAGCGATGTCATTGCCGAGGAGTTGCGGATCCAAGTGCGGGAATGCCTTTTGAATGTCCGCGAGTTGCGGATAGATGATGAGAGACGCGAGGCCGGTGATGATCCACGGCCAGGGGCGGAGGACGTAATGAGCCACGTTAAAGAAGAGGGTGGCTCCGAGCGCGTCCTTTTCCGATTTCGAGGCCAACATGCGTTGCGCGATATAGCTGCCGCCGCCCGGTTCCGCGCCGGGGTACCACACGGCCCACCACTGCACGGCAATGGGCATGATGAAGACGGCCACGGCCAGGTCCCAGTTTTTGGTGAAGTCGGGCAGCATGTTGAGGTAATTGATGCCGCCCGGTCCGGAGACGTGGGAGAGCTTGGCCACCAGACCGCTCATACCGCCCACCTGCGGCAGTTTCACCGCGAAATAGGCCGCCGCAATCACGGCGGCCATCTTAATGAAGAACTGGATCATGTCGATGACCAGCACGCCCCAAAGGCCGGAGTGGGCAGCGAAGATCACGTTCAGCAGTCCCACGGCCAGGAGGGTTTGCCAGCGTTCGAACCCGAAGAGGATGGCGGCGATCTTGCAGGCGGCCAGGTTCACGCTGGCCATGATGAAGCAATTGAAGAAGAAGCCCAGGTAGACGGCGCGAAATCCGCGGACGGCTTTGGCGGCGCTGCCGGAATAGCGCAGTTCGTAGAACTCCAGGTCCGTGAGCACGCCGGACCGGCGCCAGAGGCGCGCGTAAAAGAAGACCGTGGCCACGCCGGTCAGGGTAAATGCCCACCATTGCCAGTTCCCCGCGACGCCTTGTGTGCGCACGAAGTTGGCCACCAGGTTCGGCGTATCGCTCGAAAAGGTGGTGGCCACCATGGAGAGGCCCGCCAGCCACCAGGGTACGCTGCGGCCCGAGGCGAAGAACTCCGCCGTGCTCTTCCCGGAGCGTTTTCCGAAGAACAACGCCGGGATGAAACAGATGGCCACCGAAAACAGCGCGATGAACCAATCGATGGTGTGCAGTTGCATGGAGTAAAGAAAGAGTGTACCTCTTTAGAGCTGTGAGCTATTGGCTTCGGCCGGAGCCCCCGGTCTTCAAATCCGGCCAAAAGGTAGTACACTGCTGCTGTGCGAGAGATCTAACGATGAGATCTGCCTGCATCTTCTCTCTGTTGTTCTGCCTCGCCGCTGGGGGCATACCAGCGCAACAGAGCGATACCGGCCAACCTACCCTAACGGTGCGCTCCACCCTGGTTGAGGTGCCTGTCCTCGTGAAGACGAAGGCAGGACAGGTGATCTTTAAACTCACGGCTAACGACTTCTTCCTCACCGACAACGGCGTAGCGCAGGAACTGACACTCGATCAGGATACCGATTCGCAGCCGCTGGCCTTGGCAATCGTCGTTGAGACCGGCGGCGCTGGAGCACGTCACCTCAGTGACTACCGGCAACTGGGTGCGATTGTGGATGCCTTTGTCGGCGGCGTGGAGCACCGCGTGGCGGTCATTGGCTTCGACAGCACGCCGCACCTGCTGAAGCCTTTCACGCCAGACACCGCCGACGCCTCCCGGCAATTGGCGGACCTCCGCGAGGGGGATTCCGGCGGGGCCATTTTGGACGGGGTGGCATTCGCCGTCGCGCAACTTCGCGCCGAGCCCACCCGCTATCGCCGCGCCATCCTGTTACTCAGCGAAACGATCGATCAGGGCAGCAAGACCACACTCAGTGAAGCTCTGCGCCTCATCAGCGACACAAACACGACCATGTACAGCTTCGGCTTTTCCAGTACAAAGTCGGCAGTCTCTCATGAGGCATCCAAATTTGGCCAGCCGGGTCTGACGGCTTCAGATGGGGCAGGCATCGAGCTTAAGTCCACCGAGCCGGGTCCCGCGCACGGGTGCTTCAGCCGCGATGGGGCTGATGCCGAGTACGAAGGCCACTATTCCAAACAGGTGCTCGACTGCATCAGCCAGCTTGCTCCGCCACTCCGCCTGGCCACTATGACTTTTCTCGCCGCCCGCGGCGCCCTGCGGCGCAACACCGCTGAATCCATCGCCCAGCTCACGGGAGGCGAGTTCTTTCGCTTTCACGATGCCAAGGACCTGAAGGCTGGTCTCATCGCGTTCTCCAACGACGTGCCGAACTACTATGTACTGAGCTTCCGGCCGACGTCGCTCGTGCCCGGCCTGCACGCGCTGCGCCTGCAGATCAAAGATCGCCCCCGGTCGGTGATCAAGTCGCGAAGTGAGTATTGGATCGACAGCGATACCGCCCGCTAGTTCCTGCTCCCGGCCGGACGGGAACGAACATGGAAGCTCAACGTACGGCAATGCACAGCGATGTCACATTCCGAACCTCTATCCCGTCACACCGGTCCCCATCGGGCCATGGTACACCGCCGGGAGTCACGAGGAGTGCGGTCCATGTACGCAGTTGGGCGTGGCGATGGCGGAGCGTGCCGGCGTGAGTCCCACGGTTCTGCGCCCCGTGCTTGCCGACAATCCCGACGCCATGCCGGCGGACGTCCGACTGGCGTGGAAATTCACGCGCACCACGCTCGCGCACGATGCTGCGGCCGATGAGTATCGCGAGGCGATCGTGAAGCGCTGGGGACGGCGCGCGCTGGTCAGCCTGGCTTTTGCAATCGCAGCGGGGCGAATCTATCCAACGGTCAAGTACGCCCTTGGCCACGGCAAGGCGTGCGTGCGCGTCGTGGTTGGCGGCACGCCGGTGATGTTCGATCACGGGCGGGTGACCGCAGCGGCGGGTGCGGCAGTGCGGACACGGCAGTGCTCGCGCCGGACAGCCGCAGCGAGTTGGGCTAACCTCAATGCTGTTCAGTTAGGGCGCAGCCGAGGAACATGTCCGTGGGCTGGAAACGGTCAGCGGTGACCTTTCTCAGAGCGGCGCGTGATACGCCCACTGGGTGTGGCGCGTTTTTGGTTGAACAGGGTTGTAAGATCAAAGCTAACCCATGACGGCGCTATTCGACGAAGTTCGCTACGCCTGCCGCAGTATGACCGGGTGTGGATCTCATACTGGACATTGACATTCAAGGCCCGCGGACACGGTGAAAG
>JARLGM010000117.1 GCA_031292755.1 Candidatus Sulfopaludibacter sp. | reverse complement strand
AAGTAAGCCTCCTCACAGGGACCGGATTACAGTATAACGGAGGCCCTCTACTTTTGCAATGAATTTATGACGCAGGACATTACCAGCGTTCGACATTGTGGCGAAGTCCCAAAGCTCGAACCCCGATGAAATGCGAGTCATGCTTCAGCATCTGCTCGCTGACAGATTTGCATTAAAGGTGCATACCGCCGAGACGGAGATGACGGTTTTTGTGGTAGACATCGACCCTAAAGGCCTGAAGATGACAGCTTCAAAGGACGCTAACGCACCACAGGTATCCGGCCAGCGGGAATTGGAGGTGAAGAACGCCACGATAGAATTGATTCTCGACAAGTGTTCGATGCTCCTTGGTGCGCCCCTCATCGACAATACCGGACTTGGGAATAGACAGTTCGACGGCACTTTCGCTATTACGTGGAGAACTCCAGACGAAGTGGCAGCCGGAATCATTTCAGGATTACGTGGATTGGGGTTGATTGCAAGCAAACAGAAACGACGGGTGAAGGTTCTTGTCATCGATGCGGTTAGCAAACTGCCAACAGCGAATTGAAAGGACCCGCCTGGAGCCCGAAGGGGCTATGGCTGCCGCTGGCGCAGCATCCACTCGAAGGCGGCCTCGAGGTCGCGGGCGAAGCGGGGCGTATCGAAGAGCGGCAGTTTCCGCCGGTCCCCGGCGAGCCGGGCGCGCAGGGCCGCGAGTGCTTCCGGAGACTCCGCCAGCCGCAATGCCAGCGATTCATACTCCGCCAGGGTGGAAGTCACCAGCTCCGGCAATCCGGCGGCATGGAGGAGGCTGCCGGCGACCCGCGATGCGAACGTCTCGCCCGCGCAGGTCAGCACGGGGCATCCGCCCCACAGCGAGTCGCTCGCCAGTGTATGGGCGTTGTACGGCAGAGTGTCCAGAAACAGGTCGGCCACAGCGAAACGGGCCAGGTGTTCGGGATTCGCGAGCGTGGGCGCAAATACCAGCCGGTCCGCGCCCCCTTTCCGCCGCGCTTCCGCCTCGCGCCGGAGGTTCGCTGACGCCGCGGCGTTGGTATCGAGAAGCCACAGGATGCTTCCGGGCACTTTGTCCAGCAGCCGCATCCAAATGTCGAAGATGGCGGGCGTGATTTTGTACGAGGCGTTGAAACAGCAGAACACGAATCCGCTTTCCGGCAGTCCGCAGGCGGCGCGGGTGGGCGCGGGCGCGATGGGGCGGCGGCGATCGTTCACCTGGTAGCAGTGGGGCAGGTGCACCAGTTTCTCCGAGAACTGCTCCTGCTGCCCGGCGGGCACAACGAATTCGTCCACCAGGATGTAATCGATGGCCGGCATCCCCATGGTGCCGGGGAAGCCCAGGTAGCTCACCTGGATGGGGGCGGGCCGCAGCGCCAGGATCTCCGGCCGCGCGCCGGTGGTGTACCCTTTGAGGTCCACCAGGATGTCTACGCCATCGGCGCGAATTCGTTCCGCCGCGTCCTGATGGGAGAGCTTCTCCAGGTCCACGAAGGTATCGAAGGAATCCCGCAATCTCCGCCGGGCGGCGCGGCCATCGTCTGTTCCATAGGAGTACCCGTTCACGCGAAACCGTTGGCGGTCATGCAGTACGAACAGTTCGGCGATCAGGTGGGCGGTGGCATGTTCCTGAAAGTCGGCTGAGAGGTAGCCCAGCGTAACGCGCTCGCGATTCGGCGGAAGAGGCGGGGATGCGCCGGCGCCCAGCCTTCGTGCCCGGGTCCACTGCTCCGCGCACAGCCGTTGCTGCCGGGGAGTAGCCGGGAGCGATAGAAACACAAACGGGTTCACTGCGCCGGACCCCGTCTCCACTGCATCGATGAGCCGGCTGGTGAGATCGTCCGCCATACTCCAGTCGCAGAGTTGCCGGAGCTGATGCGCCAGGAGCGCGATCGCCTCGGTGTAACCGGGATTCAAGGACGCCGCCGCGGTCAGCGCCGCGACTGCCTCCTGCGTCCTTCCGAGCCGCCACAGGGCGCTTCCCAGGTTGCGATGCGCCTCGGCATACTGCGGGCGCAGGCGCAGGGCAGCCTGGTAGCCGGCCACCGCTTCCTCCAGTTCGCCGGCCATCTGGCAGGCGTTGGCCAGATTGTTATGGGCCTCGGGATACTCGGGCGCGAACCGGATCGCGCGGCGGTAGGCGGCGGTGGCCTCTGCGGTTCGGCCGAGTTGCGCCAGCATGTTGCCCAGGTCATTGGCCGCGACGGGCGAGTGCGGATCAGCCTCTATGGCCCGGCGGAGCAGTTCGAGGGCGGCCTCGGGCTCGCCTCGCTGCCAGGCGGCGATGGCGCGCTGGTGAAGTCTGCCGGCAACATGGGACATCTTCGTCAAATAGACAGTTTAGACAGGATTACAGCTTAACCCACAGGAAATGCTCAAGCCGCCGATGAACGCGGATAAACGCAGATGAAGACGAAGAACTTATCCAGGTTCATCTGCGTTGATTAGCGACCCATTCGCCTTTTTCAGCAACCTGTCAGGCTGCGCGCGCCTTGAGTTCGCGGAGGATCTCGAAATTCTCACCGGCGGGCGCGCCCGGAATCCAGCGGATCTCGAACCTCCGGCCATCGGGCTGCTCCATCACATCGAGCCCCTCGGCATCCAGGTAGAAAACAGGAAGCCCGGCCGCCAGGGTGTCCAGGAAGGCCAGGTGACCCGCGGCGTGGACGGCCTCGTCGAACTCCTTGCTACGAATATCTAACTGGGCCATACCTAAATTATATAGCGGCCTTTTCCGCCCGCCCGATTCCCTTACAATATTATGAGATGGCACGCATTCTAGACGGGATCAATTCGCCTGAGCAGGTCAAGCGCCTTTCCATTGCCGATCTCGAACTACTGGCCGCGGAGATTCGCGAAGAACTTGTAACAGTCCTTTCCGCGAACGGCGGGCACCTGGGTCCGAATCTGGGCGTGGTGGAACTGACCATCGCCATGCACTACGTGTTTGAAACGCCGAAGGACCATTTTCTCTTCGATGTGAGCCATCAGGCCTACGTGCACAAATTGCTGACGGGCCGCCGCGAACGCTTCCGCAGCATCCGCACGCCCGGCGGTCTCAACGGCTTCATGCTGCGCACCGAAAGCCCGCACGATTGCTACGGCGCCGGTCATGCCGGCACGGCCCTTTCGGCGGCGCTGGGAATGGCGGTGGCGCGCGACAAAGCGGGCGGCAAGGAACACATCGTGGCGCTGGCCGGCGACGCGGCCTTCACCTGCGGCATCACCTATGAAGCGCTGAACAACATCGCTCACCACACCAAGAAACTGCTGGTGGTGTTGAACGACAACGAATGGTCCATCGATAAGAACGTCGGCGCCATCGCCACCTATCTTAACGCCATCGTCACCAGCCCGCGCTACGATTACCTGCACGAGCGCGCCGGCAAATTCGTGCAGAAACTGGGCGGCGCCGTAGCCCTCAAAATGGCGCGCAAGGCTGAAGAAGCCGCCAAAAGCATGTTGTGGCCCAGCGTGATCTTCGAAGAATTGGGAATCAAGTATTACGGCCCCATCGACGGCCACGATATTTCCACGCTCATCAAGACGTTTGAGTTTCTCAAGAAGCAGGATCGTCCCGTGCTGGTCCACGTGCTCACGCAGAAGGGCCGCGGGTTCGAGCCCGCCATGCAAAAGCAGAAGAAGTTCCATGGCCTGGGACCGTACGATCCGGAGACCGGCGAGACCAAGCCATTGAAGCAGCGCACCTATTCCGAGGTCTTCGCCGATACCCTGATCAAACTGGCCAACCAGAATCCCAAGATCGTGGCCATCACCGGCGCCATGCCCAACGGCACCGGCCTGGACCGCTTTCAGCCGCATCATCCGGACAAGTATTTCGACGTGGGAATCGCCGAAGAGCATGCCGTCCTGTTCGCCGCCGGCCTCGCAGCCAAGGGTTTCAAGCCCTTCTGCGCCATCTACTCCACCTTCCTGCAGCGCGCTTTCGACCCCATCATCCACGACGTCTGCCTGCAGAATTTGCCGGTGGTTTTCTGCATGGATCGCGGCGGCCTTTCCGCCGACGACGGCCCCACGCACCACGGACTGTTCGACATCAGCTATCTGCGCGGCATCCCCAACATAGTCCACATGGTTCCCAAAGACGAGGACGAACTGGCCGATATGCTGTTCACAGCGATGCAGTGGGAAGGGCCCATCGCGATTCGCTATCCGCGCGGCGTTGGCCCCGGGACGCCGGTCAAGGACGTTCCCAAGCTCATTCCCATCGGCAAGGCCGAACTGTTGCAGCACGGCGAGAACGATCGGGTCGCCATCTTCGCGCTGGGAGCCCTGGTGCCCATGGCCGAAGAGATCGCCCGCAAACTGGAAGGGCAGGGATTCGGGGCGGCGGTGATCAACGCGCGGTTCAGCAAGCCCATTGACGTGGAAATGCTGGAGTTTTACGCCCGCAGCGTGGACGTCATCTTGACGCTGGAGGATCACGTCCTGCGCGGCGGCTTCGGCAGCGCGATCCTGGAAGAACTGAGCAATCTCGGCATTGCCACGCCGGTAGCGCGCATCGGTTGGCCCGATCAGTTCATCGAGCATGGCAAGATTGAGCCGTTGCGTGCTCGCTACGGCATCACCGTGGAAGCCGCGCTGGAAAAACTGGCGCCCCATCTGACGGCGGGCAAGACCCAGACCGTGGCCGCGCCCAAACGGTAATGGCCCGCGAGATCTGGCTGTTCCGGCACGGGCAGACCGAGTGGAGCCTCTCCGGCGCTCACACCGGCCGCACCGATATTCCGTTGACCGAAGAGGGCCGCCGCCAGGCTGTGAACCTGGGCCGCCTGCTGCACGGGCGTTCCTTCTCCCTGGTGCTCTCCAGCCCGTTGCAGCGCGCGCTGGATACCTGCAAACTGGCGGGCTACGGCGACGTGGCGCAGATCGACCCGAACCTGCAGGAGTGGAACTATGGCGATTACGAAGGCCACACCACCGCGGAGATTCTGAAGCAGCGGCCCGGATGGTCGCTCTGGCGCGATGGCGTGCCCAACGGAGAAAGCATTGAGCAGGCCGCGGTGCGCGCCGAAGCCGTGCTGGCGCGCGCCATGAAAGCCGGCGGCGACGTGGCCCTCTTCGCGCACGGCCACATTTTGCGCATCCTGACCGCCTGCTGGCTGGAACTGCCGCCCTCCGATGCCCGCCTGTTCGCGCTGTCCACGGCTTCGGTGAGCACCCTGGGCTACGAGCACGATACGTGCGTTATTTCGCGGTGGAATCTTTCTTCGGAGTGATCAACGCCACCCGCACCGCCTTGGCGCCGGCGGCCACTTTCATAGTCTTGCACAGCAGTTGCAGGGACCCTGCCGGGGCGATTACGCGCGTCAGATTCCGATTGGCATCCTGCCCGCTGAGCACCACTACCTGCGGCGAGCGTAAAAACAGCTCCATCACGCGAATCCGTTCCACCCCGCTCTGAAACAGGACCACCAGTTCTTCGTCCTCCTTGAGCGCCCGCTGCATCGCCTGGAGCTCGCCGAAGATGGTGAGCCCCGTGTTGTCGGCGGGCACCGGCGCGGGAGCCTCCTTCTTTTCCGGTCCGGAGGTGGCCGAGAGAATCGCCTGCTGCGCCAGTTGTTTGGTCAATTCGGTGAATGCCATTCGTCTTCCTTCTCTTCCAGCTATTGTAGTTCTATGCGCAGTTTTGAAAGCTTGACCGAGCGGGAACTGCTCGCTCTGGCCATCTCCCTGGAAGAAGAAGACGAGCGCGTATACGCCGATTTTGCCGAGGGCCTTCGACACGATTTCCCCGGCACTGCCTCCGTGTTCGACGGCATGCGTCAGGAGGAATCCGGCCATCGCCGCCGCCTTATCGAGTTGTTCCAGGCGCGATTCGGCGATCACATTCCGCTGATCCGACGCCAGGACGTGAAAGGCTTCGTGCAGCGCCAGGCGCTGTGGCTCTCTCAGCCGCTCAACCTGGATCGCATTCGCAAACAGGTCTCCACCATGGAAGTGGAAACGCGCCGTTTCTACGAGACCGCGGCGGCGCGCTCGCAGGATCCCAATATCCGCCAGTTGCTCGACGACCTGGCGCAGGAAGAGCGCTCGCACGAGCACCGCGCCGACGAACTGGAAAAGGATCAGCTCAGCCCCGACACGCGCGCCGAAGAGGAGAAGGCCAATCGCCGGCTGTTCGTACTGCAAATCGTGCAGCCGGGCCTGGCCGGCCTGATGGACGGCTCGGTCTCCACCCTGGCGCCCGTCTTCGCCGCGGCACTCGCCACCCACAAGCCGTGGGACGCCTTCCTGGTCGGCCTGGCCGCCTCGGTGGGCGCCGGTATCAGCATGGGCTTCGCCGAGGCGCTATCCGACGACGGCAGCCTGACCGGGCGCGGCCACCCCTGGGTGCGCGGCGCCATCTGCGGCGCCATGACCGCGCTGGGCGGCATCGGCCATACCCTGCCGTTCCTCATTCCGGGCTTCCAGGCTGCCATGACCGCGGCCATGATCGTCGTGGTGCTGGAACTGGCGGCCATCTCCTGGATTCGCCATCGCTACATGGAATCCACGTTGTGGTCGGCGGCGGTGCAAGTCGGCATCGGCGGCATTCTGGTGTTCGCTACCGGCGTATTGATCGGCAGTTCGTAGGCCGGAGGACTGCCGGACGGTCCTTTAGTGCGTGGCGGCCCAATAGCCCGGGCGGACCTTGATGCCGTTTTTGGCGATGTACGGATGGCCCGACACCGAGACTTGAATCCGGTGGAAGCCGCCCTCTTCCTTATTGTTGGGACTGTAACTGAGGGTATACTCGCTGTGCAGTTCCTCGCCGATCTTCTGGATAGCCTGTTCCAAGCCGTGGCCGCCATAGAAAGGATACTCTTCGCCGCCGGTGCCCTTGGTATAGACCTGCACCGGGGTGGTCTTGAAGATGGCCTTGGCGTCCCGGTAAATCTCCATGAGGAGCGGAATGAAAGTGGCGCTGTTACCCTCGGTGCCATAGGTCTGCATCACGGTGGTGGGAGTGGCGGCGACGCCGGCAGGCATGGGAACCGAGGCGGGCGGCGCGGTGTCGTACTTCACGTCCGGGGCCGCGGTCAGCTTGCCGAGCAGCCGGGACATGGTCACCTGGTAGACCTGGATACTGCGCAATTGCAGTTCGATCAGGGTTTCGCGGGCAGTGGCGGCGCTGCCCTGGTCGCGGGTCTCGCTGATCAGCAACAGGATGAGCCGCCGGTTCCCGCCCCTGGCACTCCCGCGCGCCCGCAACATGCGGATGCTTTCGTCTACAGCATCGTTGAGGTGCGCGAACGTGCCGCCGGCATAGATCTTGCGGACCGAGGCGGTGATCTTATCGGGGTCGGAGGTGAAGTCCTGCATCACCCTCACGCGTGAGTCGAAAGAAATGACGGCAGCCTCCCCAAGGTCGCCAAGGAGCAGCGGTTTGACCAGGTTGCCGATCTTGTTCACCTGCGGCAGGATCTTCTCGACCTCGGCGTTGCTCTGAATGGCGATCACCATGGAGATGGGCACGAAGGTTTCATCCACGCTGATATTCTGCTCTTTATCGTTGTCGTAGAGGTGAAACTCATCCGCGCGGATACCGGCCACGGTGTTGCCGCGCTGATCGAACACCACGACGGGCGCCACGACGCTTTCGGTGCTCACCACGATCTTATGCATGGGCAGATCCTGCGGGGCCGTCTGAGCGGGAGCCGTCTGCGCAGGAGGGGTTTGCTGTTGGGCGATGATCAATCCGGTGGCGAGCGTCAGTAAGAGGATTCTGAACATAACTTACTCCTGGGTGGCGGCCGCGTGGCTGGTCCGCCCTCTGAGAAGGTCAAGCACGTGTGGCACCAATTCCACAATAGCATCGAGTGATTGCACAGCACCCTTGGGCGAGCCCGGCAAATTTACGATAAGCACCTGCCCGCGCGTTCCGGCCAGGGAACGGGAGACCGAGGCGAGGGGCGTGAAGGTGCGTCCGCTGGAGCGCATGAGTTCGCCGAAGCCCGGAATCTCGCGGTGAAGGATGGCGCGGGTGGCCTCGGGGGTCACGTCGCGGGGCGACAACCCGGTGCCACCGGTAGTGAAGATGGCGGCCACTTGTCCGCTGTCCGCCAGAGTGGCGAGGCGCCGGCTGATCAGCGGCGCTTCGTCGGGGAGGGTTTCGACAACTGACACGCTCCAGCCCAGTTGTTCCAGCCGTTCCCGCACGGCCGGCCCCGATTTGTCGGGCCGTTTGCCGGCACTGGAGGAATCGCTGATGGTTAAAACGGCGGCGTTAGTCATGTTTGCCTTTTCGGCGATAATCGCCACTCTTCCCGCCGGTCTTGGCGAGCAGGTACACGGAGCGGATCTCGATGGACTTATCCAGCGCCTTGGTCATGTCGTAGACAGTGAGCGCGGCGACCGAAGCGGCGGTGAGCGCTTCCATTTCGACGCCGGTCTGACCGGTGGTGGCGGCGCTGGCCACGATGAGGACTCCGTCTTTGCGCAGGGAGACGTCTACGTCCGCATGGGTCAGCATGAGCGGGTGACAGAGCGGGATCAGATCGCTGGTGCGTTTGGCGGCGGCGATGCCGGCGATGCGCGCGATCTCCAGCGGGTTGCCCTTGGGATTGTGCGGCAACTTCTTCAGGACCGCGGGCGACATACGCACGAAGGCCCGGGCACGGGCGGTGCGGAGGGTATCGCTTTTGGCGGAGACGTCCACCATACGGGCGGTACCGTGCGAATCGTAATGGGAGAGTTTCTTCATTTCGGGAGCACGCGGATCCACTCGCCGGCGGGATACTCGGCGCGTTCGGGGTCGGTGACGAGGAACGCGTTGGCGCGGGTGAGAGCGGGGATATCGGCGGAGCCGTGCCAATCGACGGGGGTGAGTTCGGCGCCATCGGCGCTGAGGCGCGCGGGCAGGAAGCGGGTGAGCCCGGGGCGGTGGCGGAACTCCCGGGTCAGCCGGGCGAAGGGCATGTGCAGCGTCACTTCCTGCTGGCCGCCAAGCAGTTCGAGGGCGGCGCGCGCGAAAATCTCGAAAGTCACCATGGTGGAGGACGGGTTACCGGGCAGGCCGAAAAAGAACTTGCCGGCGGCGCGCCCGAAGACCAGAGGCTGGCCGGGCTGAATGAGCACGCGATCGAAGAAAAACTCGGCGCCGAGGCCGGCGAGCACCTCTTCGACCACGTCGTACTTGCCGGCGGAGACACCGCCGGAGAGTAGCAGCAGATCGGCCTCGATCCCCTGGGCGATGGCGGCACGGGTGTGGTCCACGGTGTCGCGGGCGACGGGCAAAACGCGCGGCACGCCGCCGGCGCGGGCCACTTGCGCGGCGAGCGAATGGGCATTGGAGTTGCGAATCTGAAAATCCTCGGGACGCCGGCCGACTTCCACGATCTCATCGCCGGTAGCGACGATGGCTGCCACGGGCTTGCGAAACGCGGCGACGCGGGTGCGGCCGAAGGCGGCCAGCATGGCGATATCGGTATAGTCCAGGCGCTTGCCGGTGGGGAGGACGACTTCGCCGGCGGCGGCTTCGCAGCCTTGCGGATTGATGAACTGGCTGGGCTCGGCGGAGTTGCCGTAATGCACGCGATCGCCTTCGCGGCGGGTATGCTCCACCATGATGACGGCGTCGGCGCCGCCGGGAATAGGGGCGCCGGTCATGATTTCGACGGCTTCGCCGGGGCCCACTTCGCCGGCGAATCGCTCGCCCGCGCGGACTTCGCCGATGACCCGCAGTTCGCCCGGCAGGTCGGCGGCCCTGACGGCATAGCCATCGCGGACGGAGCGGGCGACAGCGGGAGAATCGCGATCGGCCGCGACGTCCTGGGCGAGCACGCGCCCGGCGGCGGCGCAGAGTTCCACTTCTTCGGTGGGCGGCGCGGGGTGCTGCGCGCGCACTTGAGAGAGGACCACATGGCGCGCTTCCGGAAACGAGAGGGCGGGCACCTTTTTATTATCCCAATTTGAAGCCGGCGCGCAGGGCCAGGGGGCGGACGGGGGCCGGGGGCCGGGCGCCGCATGATGCTATTATTTTGCTGCACGAATTCTAGAGTCATGAGACATCTGTTTGTACTGTTGGCGCTGGCGGTGGCATCCGTAGCGCAGACCGCGGATCCGTGGAAGCTGGTGTGGTCGGACGAGTTCGACCGCGACGGGCGACCCGACCCGGCGAAGTGGGGCTACGAAAACGGCTTCGTGCGCAATCACGAACTGCAGTGGTACCAGCCGGAGAACGCCTGGTGCGAAAAGGGGCTGCTGATTATCGAAGGGCGGCGGGAGCGCCAGAAGAATCCAAATTTCGTGTCCGGCAGCCAGAACTGGACGACCAGCCGGGAGTACGCGGAGTACACGTCGGCGAGCCTGACCACGAAGGGGCTCGCAAGCTGGAGGTACGGGCGCTTCGAGATGCGGGGCCGGATCGACACCCGTCCGGGGTTGTGGCCGGCCTTCTGGTCGCTGGGGGTGGAGGGGCGATGGCCCAGCAACGGCGAGATCGACGTGATGGAATATTATCGCGACACGCTGCTGGCGAACCTGATCTGGGCAGGGCCGCAGCGTACCAGCTCTTTCGTCAAGCGCAAGCCGATCGCATCGTTCGGCGATCCGGAATGGGGGCAGAAATTTCATATCTGGCAGATGGATTGGGACGAAAACCGCATCGTGATCCGCGTGGATGGCGAGGTGATGAACGATTCGGACCTGAACCAGGCAGCTAATCCCGACGGCAAGAACGGCCTCCGCCAGGCGCACTCGATTCTCCTGAACCTGGCGATTGGGGGGGATGCGGGCGGCGACCCGTCGGCGGCGGTCTTCCCCGCACGGCTGGAGATCGACTATGTGCGGATCTATCAGAAGTAGGGGCGCGCCTGGCTCGTTTTTTGGGCGCGGACGACGAGGGCGCTTTCCATGGCGCAGGCGCGTTTGTCGCGGGTTTGGTTTCCGCGGAATTCGGTTGTGGACTCACTTGTTTACTCCCCGGGCAAGTTCATGCCCTACCTTACAAATAGCAGCGCGAGTTGGGGATTTTGGCGTAAGTTGCTGAGGGTATTGGGAGAATCCAATGTCAACACAATCTGTGAGATTCGTCACTATCGCTTCGAATACCCTACAAATAACGGATGCCCATTTTTTCTACGAATTGGTATTGTCACAGTGGAGGATCCGCATGAACCGATCTTTCCTTAGCCGACCCACTCAGGACGACCCGCTTACGTATTTACCCAGGAAGCCCCTTCAAGAGTTTGGCAAGGGCCGAGTGATCTACGATCATCAACAGCCCAACCATTTCCTCTATGTCGTGATTCTGGGCCGCGTCAAGGTGGCAACCCTGAGCGACGACGGAGGGCAGACTGTGGGACGGCTCGTCTGTTCGGATGGATTGTTCGGCGAATCCTGCCTGGTGAGTGCGGAATCTCGTTCCGAATCCGCCGTAGCCTTGGATAACGCCACCCTGATGGCCTGGAGCAGGGGCGACATCGAGCAGCAGATCGAGAGGGAGCCGCGTCTGGGGCTGGCGCTCTCCCAATTCCTGGTGCGGCAATGCATGGAGTTGCAGGAGCGCATCGAGAGCATGGCGGTGTATAAGACTCCGGTCCGCATGCTGCTGGCGCTGGTGCAGTTGAGCGAAGATCTGGGAACCCCGATGGCGGACGGGAGCATTCGCATTGCTTCCCTGACGCACCATACGATGTCCGAGTATGTGGGGACGTCGCGGGAAATCGTGACTTTCCAGATGAACCGGCTGCGCCGGCTGGGGGTGCTGCGGTACACCCGCAAGTACATCGACGTGTCTCCGCAGGCGTTGCAGGAGGTCTTGCGGCAGGAAGGGATCCAGAGGCCCTACAGTCCAATGGCGATGCGCGCATCGGACGGTTACGCGGTGTAAGGGCAGTCTTCTCGCGGAAAAATCGCGCAGATCAGGCTGACGGATTTATTCTTAGTCGTAGACGAAGTGGAGGACTTTTTTGAGGTCTTCCCAGGCTTCGCGTTTGGCGTCTCCGTTATAGGGCCGGAGGAGGTAGGACGGGTGGTAGGTGACCATGACCGGGATATCCCGCCACTTGAACCATTTGCCGCGCATTTTGGTGACGCCTTCCTTGTGTCCGGTCATGGCGCGGGCGGCGGTGCCGCCTAGAGCGCAGATGGCTTTGGGACGAATCACGGAAAGCTGGCGGTAGAGGAACTGGCCGCAGATTTCCATTTCGTCGGGCTCGGGGGTACGGTTGCCGGGCGGGCGGCACTTCACCACGTTGCAGATGTAGACCTGATTGCGAAGGACGGGAATGCCTTCCTTTCTGGCGGTACCCTCGATCATCTGGGTGAGGAGCTGGCCGGCTTTTCCGACGAACGGGATGCCCTGGGCATCTTCGTCCGCGCCGGGGCCTTCGCCGACGAAGACGAGTGGGGCTTGTTCGTCGCCCACGCCGAAGACGATCTTGTTGCGGCCTTCGTGGAGGCGGCAGCGGCGGCAGTCGCCCATATCTTCAATGATTTTCAGCAGGGAGTCGCCTTGGGGCGCGAGGGCGGGCAGTTCCATGGTTGGGGGGGCAGGCGGCGCAGCTTTGTACAGGGTTTTGATACCCAGGTCCTGGTAGAACTCGAGATAGCGGCGGAGCTGATCAGTGTCCATTGGCGGCGTGCAGGGCTAGCCGCAGCTTCAACACCTGGTCGAAGATGCGATCGGCGATTTCGCGCTTAGAAGCGCGCGGCAAGGGGATGGTTTCCCCGGTGCGCAGCGCCAGCACCACTTCATTCCGGTCCGATTCGAAGCCCACGTCGGCGCCGCCGACCAGGTTGCCGACCACCATATCGCAGTTCTTGGATTCCAGCTTGCGGCGGGCTTCCGGCACGAGGTTCTGGGTTTCGGCGGCGAAGCCGATGAGCAGGCGGTCACCTTTCTTGCGGCCGAGTTCGGCGAGGATATCGGGGGTGGGATCGAGTTCCAGGGACATGCGGGCGGCGGTTTTCTTGACCTTCTGGGCGGGGACGTGGCTGAGGTGGAAATCGGCGACCGCGGCGGCTTTGATGACGATGGTGGCGGGGGCGAGGTGCGCGAAGACCTGCTCGCGCATTTCGGCGGCGGTGCGCACGGGAATCAGTTCCACGCCGCGGGGCGCGGGCAGGTGGACCGGTCCGGAAATGAGGTTCACTTGAGCGCCACGGGCGGCGGCGGCTTCGGCGAGGGCGTATCCCATTTTGCCGCTGGAGCGGTTGGAGATGTAGCGTACCGGGTCGAGCGGTTCCTGGGTGGGGCCGGCGGTGAGCAGCACGACTTCGCCTTCGAGATCGCGGCGTTTGCGGGTTTCCAGCAGGATGGCTTCGACGATGGTTTCGGGATCGGCCAAGCGGCCGGGACCGGTCATGCCGCAGGCGAGGTACCCGCTGTCCGGCTCGACAATGCGGTGGCCGCGTTGGCGGAGGGTCTCGAGGTTGGCCTGGGTGGCGGGGTGCTGCCACATGTTGACGTTCATGGCCGGGGCGACGACCACGGGGCCGGTGAAGGCCAGGTAGAGGGTGCCCAGAAAATCGCCGGCGAGGCCGAGGGCGAGCCTGCCGATGAGGTCGGCGGTGGCGGGCGCGACGACCATCAACTCGTGTTCCTGAGCGATGGAAATGTGCTCGATGGCGCTTTCGATGGCGAACAGGTCGGTGAGGACTTTACGCCCGGTGAGTGCCGCGAAGGTGAGGGGCTGAATGAATTCCTGGGCGGCGCCGGTCATCACCGCCTGCACCTGGTGGTCCTGTTGCATCAGCAGGCGGGCGAGTTCGGCCGCCTTGTAAGCGGCGATTCCGCCTCCGATGCCGAGGATGATCTTCATGGCAGGCAGAGACTGGGGGCCTTTTAGAGGGCCGGTTCGATGGCCGCGACTTCGGATACGGGGCCGGTGAGGCTGTACTTGACGAGCCCTCGGCGCACTTCTTCGACGGCGATGATGGTGGGCTTTTTCGAAGAGGTCGGTAGAACCGGGCGGGCGCCGCCCTGCAACTGGCGCGCGCGTTTGGCGGCTACGATGATGAACCGGTAGGTGCTCTGTTCCGGATCGTCCGGGATGGTGCAGTGTGCGTTGTTGCGGGGAGCTTTATCGCCCATGATGTCGTTTACCTCTTCTTCTCGAATGTTTCCAGAATCGGCCGGATCTGATCTTCGATCCTGGTCCGCCGCACGCGTTCGGCGCTAACGATGGCGCTCATGACGGCGTCGGACCGGTCCAGGTCACGATTGATCAGCACATAATCGTACGCTTCGTAATTGCGGATCTCTTCGGCCGCATCCCTGAGCCGTCTTTGGATCACTTCTTCCCGATCCTCGTCCCGGGCACGAAGCCTTGCTTCGAGTATTTGGCGCGAGGGAGCCAGGATAAAGACGGTAACCGCTTCAGGAATCTGACACTTCAATTGTCTCGCACCTTGCACATCAATGTCGAGTACCAGATCGCGGCTCTGGCGGCGGGCGTCTTCCAGGATGCCCCGGTGGGTGCCGTAATAATTGCCAAACACTTGAGCCCATTCGAGAAACTCGTTGTTGGCGATCATGGCTTCGAAGGCTTCGCGGGTGACGAAGCGATAGTCCTTGCCATCCACCTCGGCGCCGCGGGGCTTGCGGGTGGTGTAGGAGATGGAGAACATCAGACCGGGGTCTTTGGCGAGCAGACGGGAGACCAGGGTGGATTTCCCGGATCCGGAGGGCGCGGAGATGATGAAAACAGTTGTCATAGGGCACGGGCCCGAGTGAATTCATCGCGGAGTCGCGGAGTCGCGGAGGAAGACGCGGAGGAAGAGAATCGTGATTGCAGGGTCATGTCTATTCCAGATTCAGCGACTGTTCGCGGATTTTGTCGATTTCGGATTTGGTGCTGAGGGCAAGTTCGGTCATGGTGAGGCCGAGGTCGCCGAGGCCTCCGGTTTTGGAGAGGACGGTATTGGCTTCGCGGTTCATTTCCTGGAGGAGGAAGTCGAGGCGTTTGCCGGCTTCGCCTTCGGCGGCGATCAGGGTTTCGAGTTGGGCGGTGTGGGTTCGGAGGCGTACCAGTTCTTCGGCGATATCGCTGCGGTCGGCGAGGATGGCGGCTTCCTGGGCGAGGCGCTGGGGATCGAGGCCGGCTCCGTTCAGGAGATCGGCCAGGCGTTCGTTGAGGCGCTTCTGGAAGGCCGGGACGGCGCCGCCGCGGATCTCCTCCATGCGGAGTACCAGGGCTGCGATATTGGCGCAGCGCGAGCGGAGTTCGGCGGCGGTGGCTTCGCCTTCGCGCTCGCGAACCAGGTTGAGAACGTGGACGGCTTCGGCGGCCGCGGCGAGGACGGACTGGCTCAGTTCTTCGCTGAGTTCTTCGTTTTCGGTGGAGGCGAACATGCCGGAGATGCGGAGGGCGGAGTTGAGGTCGGGTTTGCCTTCGAGGTGGTAATGCGCGGAGGCTTCGGTGAACGCGCGCATGTAGGTATCGAGCAGGCCCCAGTTGATGGGGGCGGCCTGTGGCGCCGCCAGGCGCGTGAATGAGACCTGAATCTGCACGTGGCCGCGCGCAATGCCGTCTTTGATGACGGCGCGGAGAGGGCTCTCGAGGGGGTCGAACTCCGACGGCATGTGGAAGTGCATGTCGAGGCCGCGGTGGTTGACGCTCTTGAGACTGAGGACGATTTCGCCTTCGGCGGCGGTTGTTCTCACCCGGGCGAAGCCGGTCATGCTACGCAGACTCACAGGTCCACCACCGAGCCGGCATCCTCGAACTGGAGTTCGTGGAGCCGCTGATAGATGCCGCCCTGATTCACGAGGTCCTCATGCGCGCCTTCTTCGCGAATTCGTCCTTTGGACAACACGACGATCTTGCCGGCCCGCCGGATGGTGGAAAGGCGGTGGGCGATGACGATCACGGTGCGGTGTTCCATGAGATTGGCCAATGCCTTTTGTACCAGCATTTCGCTCTCGGTATCCAGATGGCTGGTGGCTTCGTCGAGGATTAGAATGGGCGCATTCTTGAGCAGGGCGCGGGCGATGGCGAGGCGCTGTCGCTGGCCGCCGGAGAGGCGCGCGCCGCGATCGCCGACAACGGCGTCGTAGCCGCCGGGGAGGCGCTCGATGAATTCGTGGGCGAGGGCGGTTTCGGCGGCGCGGCGGATGGTTTCGCGGGAAATTCCGGTCTGGCCGTAGGCGATGTTGTTGGCGACGGTGTCGTTAAACAGGAACGTGTCCTGGGCGACGATGCCGATGAGGGAGCGGAGCGAGGAGAGGTTGACGTCGCGGACGTCCTGGCCATCGATTTTGACGGAGCCGGCAGTCACGTCGTAGAAGCGCGGCAGCAGGTTGGCGAGGGTAGTCTTGCCGCCGCCGCTGGGTCCGACCAGGGCCACCACTTCGCCGGCTTTTACGGTGAGATTCAGCGATTCCATGCGGAAGCCGGAGGGAGCGGCAGGGTAATGGAAGGAGACGTTTTCGAAGGCGATTTCGTGCTCGAAGCCGTGGAGGCTGGGGGCGCCGGTTTTTTCGGCGATCTCTTCGCGGTGGTCGAGGTACTCGAAGACTTTGTGCGATGCGCCGAGCGCCTGCTGGAAGATATTATTGATGCCCACGAGGCGCTTGACCGGTTCCAGCAGCATCAGCAGGGCAATCACGAAGGTCGCGAAATCACCCGCCGTCATCGCCTCGGCCTTAACCTGCGTGCGCGCGTAGGTCAACAGAATCACGATCACCACTGCCGCCATCATGTCGATCAGCGGGGAGGACAGCGCCTGTTGCAGCACGTAGCGGACGTTGGTCTTGAGCAGGCGGCGCGCGGCATCGCGGAAGCGCTGGATTTCGTAGCCCTCGGCGCCGAAGGCCTTAACCACCATGTGGCCGCTCAACGTCTCCTGCAGAATCTGGTTCAACTCCGCCTGCCGGTCCTGAGTCCCGCGGCTGATCCGCCGGATCCGTTTGCCGATGCGGGTGGTGGGCAGCATGATCCCCGGCAGCACCGTAAGGCTGATGAGAGCCAGGAGCCAATCGTTGGTGAAAAGAACGAACAGCAGAAAAATGGCGCTGAAGACCTGGCGCAGGAAATCCGCCATGATTTGCGAGGTGGCCACCTGCACTTTGTCCACATCGTTCATGATGGACGACATGAGCTGTCCGGTGGAGCGGGCCTCGAAAAACTGCGCGCCCTGGCGCACCACTTTCTGAAACACGGCGTTGCGGAGATCGGTGACGGACGAAAAGCCGGCATAGCTGATCAGGTAATTGCCCAGGTAATCGCACAGCCCCTTGACGATGAACGACCCGACGATTGCCGTCGCCACCAGAAACCAGGTGCTCCTCTGGAGGGGAACAAGCTGTTCGAGAAAAAGCTGATGGCCCAGAAACGGCTGGGGAAGGAGCGGGGTGGGCCCGCCTGACGGGACGGTCGTCAGGACTTTGTTGAAAATCGGCTTGATCAGCAGGGTGATCAACCCCTGGGCGGCTCCGGCGATGGCCATGAGGAACATGGAGCCCAGCAGGTGGGGCCAATAGCGGCGGCCATAGCCGAGGAGGCGCAGGATGTTATTCATGCTTGGACTCCTAGGCGGGCCACGGCGTCGAGGACCTGGGCGGGTTCGGCTTCGGTCGTCAGGACTTCCGACGCGGTTCTCCACGGTCCCCAGATGGCCGGATTGGATTCGCCGAACAGCACCACTACCGGCACTCCGAACGCGGCGGCCATGTGCGCCGGTCCGGAATCGTTGCCGACGAAGAGGGAGGCGGTGCTGAGCAGGTGCTTGATTTCGGAAAGCGGTGCGCCGCGGAGGGTGGTGTAGGCGGCGAAGGCGGAGAGATCGTCGGAGGCGGCGCCGATAAAGACGGGATCGATGCCGGCGTGTTTCAGGTGGGCGGCGACGGCGAGGAAGCCATCGGGGCGCCAGGTTTTGGCGGGGGTGGCGGCTACGGGGTGGATGACGGCGACCGGAGCACGACCGCTTGCTGACGCGCGCGGCTCTGACGGAGCGGTAAACAGCGCTGCCCTGGGGATTTCTGCAAGCGTCACTCCCAGCCAGAAGATGGCGCTGGCGGCATGCTCGGCGGTATGCACGGTGCGCTCCACGCCCAGAATCTGCTGGGCGCGCGGGATGCGTGCGTTGTAGAGGAACCGATGGCGGAAGTGGGCGTAGCCGGCGCGCCATTGTGCGCCCGAGAGGGCGGTGAGCCAGGCGCTGCGGCTACCGCCGTGAAGATTGAGGCAGAGGCGCGGGCGCCAGGAGCGTAGGGGACGGAGGGCGGCGGGGAGGATGGCTTCGAGATCGGGATTGTTTTCGAAGATGGCCCGGAACCGGTCTTCCACCATGACGGCGATGCGCAGGTCGGGGCGGGCGCGTTTCAGAAGATGGAGCGCGGGTGTGGTCAGTACGCAATCGCCCAGCGACCGCAGCCGGAGGATGGCAACCCGGCTCCCCCGCGGAAGATCTTCCAAGACGCTTGCCACGGCAGTCTATTCTTCGATTCTGGCCTCATCCACGAGCATTACGGGAATGTCGTCGCGAACCGGGTAGACGCGATGACATTGCACGCACTTCAAGCCGCTTTGATCGGCTTTCAGTTCGACCGTCGCCTTGCAGACGGGGCACACCAGGATCTCCAGCAGTTCTTTGCTGATCGCCATAGTCGGAACATTCAGTTTAGCAGCTTCCCACACGTGTTAAACTACACTTTCACACTTACAGAATGCTGCTCGCTAGAGAATTCGTCGCATACATTTCCCGACAACTCGTGAAGAGGCTCTCGCCGGGAATGATGGAGACCCCGAATCCCGATCTTGTAGCGGAGAAGATCAACGAAATCATCTCCGAAGAACTGTCGGCCGAAGACCGTCTGAACGACGAGGTACGCGACATTCTGAGCCAGTACAGCGAATATATGCGGCGCGAAAGCGTGAGTTACCAGGAGATGTTCCGCCGCATCAAGAACCAGTTAATCTCGCAGCGCAAAGTGATACGGGCGTCGGGGCGGGATTCGGGCGATTCCATGAAGCTTTCGCGGGACAAGGTGACGGACATTTCCCACAAGGTTGTGGAGATGCTGCGCAAGAACCGCGAGCTGCGCCTGAAGAACAAGGATTCGAACGCGGTCCGTCTGGAGATTCTGAAGGTGATGACGGACCTGCTGCTGGCCGAAGACAAAGTGGACCGGGCGTCGCGGCAGAAGGTCCGGTCGCAGAAGCGCGAGATCCCCGAGGGCAGCGAAGAGTGGGATATTCTGCATCGCCGCTACTACGCCGAAGAGCTGAAGAAGCTGGGGATCGACCTGGCGAAGTAACTATCGTTTGTAGCCGATCATGCGGAGGAAGGCTTTGCGCTTTTCGACGTCTTCGGCGGTTTCCACACCTTTTGGCGGGACGCCATCGATGACGCCGAGGATGCCGCGGCCCTGGTCCGATTCGGCGATCACCACCTGGACCGGGTTGGCC
Organism: Candidatus Sulfopaludibacter sp.; assembly: GCA_031292755.1. GTDB lineage: Bacteria > Acidobacteriota > Terriglobia > Bryobacterales > Bryobacteraceae > Sulfopaludibacter. Next base: position 4,128 of record JARLGM010000117.1, on the reverse strand, counting down.
GAGGCGCAGAAAATGGAACAGACTTCGGGGACATCTTTGATGCGGCCCAGCACGTTGATGGGGTAGCCTTCGCGCATCACCACGACGAATGTGTGGCCGGCAGCGACGGCGGTGGCATTGCGCGCGGCCATGGCCTGGAGGGCTTCATCGTTGCCGTCCACGCGGGTGAGGCAGGGGCCGGACGCCTCATTGAAGGCGATGCCGAATTTCATTTGGGGCACGGTATTCACGATGGCCTCGTAAATATCCTCGACGGTCTTGATGAAATGGCTTTGGCCCAGGATGACATTCCCGCCCTCGGGAATTTCGAGCGGCACGGTCTTCAGTTCCATTAATCACAATAGTGACACAGGCGCGGAGGTCCAGGCGCCGCGGGCCTCTTCGAGGCGGACGGCGAGATCCAGCAACAGCTCGTCTTCATAAGGCCGGCCCATGAGTTGAATGCCGATGGGCAGGCCCTCGGGGGAGAGCGCCAGCGGCACGGTGACGGCGGGCAGTCCGAGAACGTTGGCCACGACGGCCGGCATCATGGCCTGGAAGAGGCCGATTTCGGACGCGGCGACGGCGAACTTGCGCCGGCGATGGGGGAAGGCGGTGACTCCGCAGACAGGCATAATGACGGCGGCGCGGGTATCGAGCTGGCGCAGGAAAGAGGCGCGCAGGCGGTCGCGGGTGGCCAGGTTGAGCAGGATCTGCTGGGCGGTGGGATCGAAGGGGTCGAGGGCCTCCTGGAGGGTCCAGTGCAAGTCGGCTTCGCGGCCTTCGGCGAGCTGGCGCAGGGCGGTGAGGGGCCATTTGAACAGGAAAGCCCAGGTGTTGGGGGCGCGATCAAGGCCGGTGGGTTGGAAGGGATCCACGGGATAACCCAGGGTTGCGAGCCAGGATGCCGCCTGAAGAACGGCGGCGCGGATCTCGGGCGCGACGGGCACGGAGCCGAACTGCTCCCACACGCCGAGGCGGACGCCGGCGGCGGAGGGCTCACGCGGGAGCACGGGGACGGAGAAGGGATCGGACTCATGGTAGCCGGCGAGGGCGCTGAAGAGGAGGCGCAGGTCGCGGGCGTCGCGGGCCATGGGGCCGGCGACGGTGAGGAGTCCGGCGGGATAGCCGAGAGCGGGAAAATGGCCGCCGGCGGGAATGCGTCCGGGGGTGGGCTTGAGACCGGCGATGCCGCAGAAATGGGCGGGCACGCGCACCGAGCCGCCGCCATCGGTGGCGATGCCGCCGGCGGAACAGAAGGCCGCGATGGCCGCCGCTTCGCCGCCGCTGGATCCGCCGGGGGTGCGCTCGATGTTCCAGGGGTTGTTGGTGCGGCCGGTAAGGAAATTATCGGTCTCGAAGTTGGCCAGCATTTCGGGCGTATTGGTTTTGCCCAGCACGATGGCTCCGGTGGCGCGCAGGCGGGCCACCGCGGGAGCGTCTTCGGCGACAGGGATATCGGGGCGCAGACGGCTGCCGGCGCGGGTGGGCAGGCCCGCGACATCGAAGCTGTCTTTGACGGTGACGGGGACGCCGTGCAGGAGTCCGAGCGGCTGGCCGTGTTTGACGGCGGATTCGGCGCGGCGCGCTTCGGCCCGCGCCTCGTCGGCGCGCACCGTGACGAAGGCGTTGATGGCGGGGTTGACGGCGGCGATGCGGGCGAGGTGCGCTTCCACCAGATCGACGGGCGACAGCGCGGACTCGCGGACCAGCGTGGCCATCAGACATAGTGACGAGCGATGCGGCACCGGGCGGAACCCCCACTGTTATAGTAAGACTACATGCTCCGTTTGCTCGCTGGGTTCCTGTTCATACCGGCGATATTGGCGGCCGGGCGGGACCTGGTGGTCTTCGACACGGACTCCTGTTTATTCTGCGACGATGGCGCGGCGCTGGTGATGCTGCTGCGCAGTCCGGAGCAGGTGCTGGTGTCGGGAATCACGGTGGTGCCGGGCAATGTGTGGCCGGCGCAGGGCGCGGAGTACATGTTCCACATTCTGGATTTGCTGAAGCGGCCGCAGATGCAGGTGTACACGGGCGCGCAGGAGCCGCTGATCAACACGGCGGCGATGGCGAAGGAATTCGCGCGTCGGTGGCCGGGCGTGGAGTATTCCGGCGCGTTCGCATTGAACCCGGCGGAGGTGAAGCCGGCGCCGGGAACACATTTGACGCGGCGGGCGCCGCACAACGAACAGGCGGTGGAATTCCTGATCGGGGAGATCGAGCGGCACCCCGGCGAAATCACGATTCTGGCGCTGGGGCCGATGACCAATATCGCGCTGGCGCTGCGGCTGAAGCCGGAGATCGAAACCAAGATCAAGCGCATCGTGTTCATGGGCGGGAACCTGAAAGTGGGCGGGAACGCTTCGACGTCGGCGGAATTCAACTTCTGGTTCGACCCGGAGGCGGCGCGCATTGTGCTGCGGTCGCGGATTCCGCAGAAGGTGATGTTCGGGTTGGACATCTGCGATACCGCGCCGATCCACAAAGCGGAATTCGACCAGATCGTGGCGGTGCAGACTCCCATCACGGAGCTATACAAGGAAGATATGGGCGGCCGGTATCCCGGATTCCTGGCCCATCCCAATGCGACGGGGTACATGTGGGATTCGCTGGCAGCGGCGTATTTGTTGGATCCGGGATTCGTGACGCGCAGCGAATCGCATTACCTGGACGTGACCACGGTATGGAACAAATATTACGGGGCCACGGTTCCGCTGGATCGCGACCGGCGTGTGGCTCCGGACGCCACGGCGGTCACGGTAGCAATGGAATTGGACTTCAAGCGCGTGTTCGCTCTTTACAAGGACAAACTGACCAAGCGGGAGTAGCTGGGATCGTGTACCGCGTGGCGATTGAGCCTCCCAAGACTCCGCACGGCGTGACTCTGGCAATCAAACACGGCATGGCAGAGGATCGAAGGGGCTTGCCAGGTGCAGCGGGTTCGCGTGGTGGGAGGGCCGGCCGGTGCAACTCCGAACAGTACGATGTGATTGCCAAGGCGTGGAGCCCCGATGCCACCCGGATCGGATCCGGCGGATGCTGCCAGGCGTTGCTGGCGGACCGCTTCAAGCTGGCCGTTCAACGCGAGAAAAAAAGATGTCGTCATCCCGATCCATAATCGGGGGCGGCCACCCGATCCGCGGGATTTCATCCCGGAAGCGGTGGACAATCCTGGTCTGAAGATGGAGGCGAGGAAAGCAGCGAGCGACGTGCTGGTGGTGGACCACGCGGAAAGAGCTTCGCCGAAATAGGGCGGTGCGGCTTACCAACCGATCCGCTTCACCCCTGCAACGAAATCGAAGTGCCGGTCGCGACTCAATAGAGGCAGGGCGTGCTGGCGAGCCAGTGCCGCGATCCAGATGTCATTTCCAGGTATCGTTCGCCCCCTGCGCTTCAGTTCGTAACGGACCTCCGCGTACTCGTTGGCCGTGGTTTCATCGACGGAGAGCACCCGGCAATTGCCAATCGGCCATCAGGCTCGATCCGTTCGAATTCCTCTTCGATGAGCCGGCTGATGCGCGCGTTCTCGCTGCGCAAACTACGCAGTTTGCCGAACGACTGCATCCACGGTTTCTCGCCGCGATCCGTGACGCGTAGCTTTTCGGCCAGCGCTTCCGACACCAATTCGCGAAATGGAATTCCCCGACCGGCCGCGGCCGACTTGGCCCGCCGAAAGAGCGCGCCGGGAATTTCGAGAGTGGTTTTCATCCTGCCTTATCGCCCCATATTCATGGGACGGGCTTGAAACGCTCGTCGATCTCCACCTGGTATCCGGAAGACAGGCGATTGGTTTCGTTGGCCATGCCGACGACGGCCATGAGTTCGGCGAACATGGGGCCGGTCATGCCGGCCTTGCGCGCGGAAGCGGTGTGGGAGACGATGCAGTACGGGCACTGATTGCTGGCGCTGACGGCGAGGTAGATCATTTCCTTGGTGAGAGGGTCGAGCGCGCCGGGGGCCATGATCTGCTTGATGCTTTCCCAGGTGCGGCGCAGAGTGGGCGGGTCATGCGCCAGGGCTTTCCAGAAATTGTTGATCCAATCGGTGCGGCGGGTGGTCATGATGTCGTCATAGACGGCGCGCACTTCGGGGCCGGCGTCGGCATATTCGACGAGTCCGAGAGTGGCCACTACTGGCCTCCGCCGA
>JARLGM010000116.1 GCA_031292755.1 Candidatus Sulfopaludibacter sp. | reverse complement strand
TCTTTGAACTACAAAACCGGCCGAAATGCTGCTGTTTTATTCCGGCGCTGACAGGAGAAGCGCCAACTCGGGATCATCGAGAAATATCTGACCGAACGCGGCTACACGCTGAAAGCACCGCACTCGGCTACGCTGCTCGACCAGATGGAGCCCGGCACGTTTTCTTTCCGTCTTAACGTCCTGGTGAAGCCCCCGAAGACGGAAGCCAAGACCGTCAAAATCCCCATTGATGCGGTGATCCAGCCCAAGAAGGCCAAACTGCCGCACCTGCCGGTGCTTATCGAAGCGAAGTCGGCGGGAGATTTCACCAATGTGAACAAGCGCCGCAAGGAAGAGGCCATCAAAATCAACTACCTTAGAGCGACCCACGGGGAACAGGTGGTCTTTGTGTTGTTTCTGTGCGGGTATTTCGATGCCGCATATCTCGGCTACGAAGCCGCTGAAGGAATCGACTGGATATGGGAGCATCGTACTGAAGACCTCTCGCAGCTCGGACTTTGAAAGTATCTATGGGAATCGCGTCGCACAGCACGGAGGATCGCCGCCAGCAAGAACAGACACGCCTCGATAACCTGAAGACCGCGCCGGAGCGCAACAAGTGGGGACAGTTTGCAACGCCGCCAGCACTGGCGCTCAGTCTTGCGCGGTATGCGCATACGCTTATGGGCAAGGCACCGGTGCGGTTTCTTGACCCGGCTATCGGCACTGGCTCGTTTTTTTCGGCAGCATTGCAGGCGTTCGGGCAAAAACACATTGCAGCGGCCACCGGCATCGAGCTTGATCCGCTGTTTTCAAAAACCGCCGCAACCTTATGGGAGGAACAGGGGCTTCAAGTCATCAAGGGTGACTTCACGAAACAGCGCACGCCTCAGCAGCGCTTCAATCTCGTGCTCACCAATCCACCCTATGTCCGCCATCACCATCTGCCAGCAGCGGACAAAAACCGCTTGAAGGCGCAACTCCTGCGCTCGCTGCATCTCGATATCAGCGGCCTCGCCGGGCTGTACTGCTATTTTCTCCTGCTGTGCCACGACTGGATGGAGGGCCTTGCAATCTGGCTGGTTCCTTCGGAATTCATGGACGTAAATTATGGCGTCACCCTGCGTCGATATCTCAGTGAGCACGTGACATTGCTGCACATTCACCGCTTTTGCCCCACGGACGTGCAGTTCACCGACGCACTGGTATCCTCCGCTGTTATTGTGTTCCGAAAGGCACCGCCCCCGGCAGGCCATGCCGCGCGCTTCTCCTTGGCGGGCCCGATAGAACAGCCGCAGAAGGAGGCGGACGTTCCGCTCGACACCTTGCGCCGCTCCCGCAAATGGACGCAATTCCCGGCCAACACCACGGTGAGCGATACTGGCGAGCTGACCCTGGGAGCTATTTTTGCGATCAAACGTGGCCTTGCGACCGGATCCAACAGCTTTTTCATTCTCACGGAAGAGGACATCAAACACTGGCAGGTTCCGCGCCAATTCATGAAGGCCATCCTGCCAGGCCCCCGCCACGTGACCGGCGACATCATCGATGCTTTGCCAGACGGTGCTCCCGACGTATCGCCGCGCCGTTATCTGCTCGATTGCAAAGAGCCGGAAGAGCACATAGAAGCCACCTGGCCGCGTTTCTATGAGTACCTCCAGACTGGCAAAGTACAGAAGATTCATGAGGCGTACCTTTCCAGCCACCGTGTCCCGTGGTACTCGCAGGAACAGCGCCCTCCAGCGCCGTTCCTCTGCACCTATATGGGCCGCTCCCGCGACGGTAAGCATCCCTTCCGGTTTATCTGGAACCGCTCCCAGGCGACCGCCCACAACGTCTATCTGATGCTTTATCCGAAGGGCCCCTTGCGCGCGGCTCTGAAAGCCCACCCCGAGCTTTATGCGCAGGTGTTTGAGGCGTTGCAGCGCATCACGCCAGCGCAGTTGCTTTCCGAAGGCCGCGTGTATGGGGGAGGGCTGTACAAGGTGGAGCCGAAGGAACTGGCCCAAATTCCCGTGCGCTTGATACTCGACAGCATCGGGAGGCATGTGCGAATCGAAGAGCAGATGCCCATGCTGTTCACGTGAAGGGCGTAGCGTTCCGCTCTTATACGCATCCTGGATCGCGTTTGGTGTGGCGATCGTTGTGACTGTGGCCTCGTTCTGGCTCAGTATCCGTGCCCAGAGGACGCACCCGGAACATTTGCGTGAATGCCATCTCGACCGTCGGCCTGAACATCTGAATGCCTCAAATCGCACGTCATGGTGGATCGGAGTTCCCAGGTGGGTTTCCGCGCGTTGCTTTCTCGCGGTCCCCGGCCGCCGTCTCCCGTGGTACGCTTTCTAGCTGAGGATGGAGGGTATCGTGAAACGCAAAATTTCGATCTGTCTTGTGGCACTGGTTGCGGCGTTCGTGCTGACCGCGCAGGAGAAAAAAGCTCCCGCCGCTTCCGGCATATTGCATCCCGAAATGACCGTGGAGAACGGCACTTGGGATAAACCGATGGCGTCGATCGGGACCAAGCCCGAAGCGGGGTCGCCCTGGAGTACGACGTCGGTGGCCGCCGGCGTCAACAGTAAGCCGCAGCCCGGCAGACCGGTCACGGTGGTGGGCGAAATCGTGGATTTCTCCTGCTACATCCAACTGGGCAAGCACGGTGAGAAGCACCGTTCCTGCGGGCAGAAGTGCGTGCAGAACGGGCAGCCGATCGGTCTATTGACGCGCACCGGCACTCTGTACATGCTGATGCCGGAAGAGCACGATCCGCGGCGCGATGGCGGCGTGGACGCGAAAGCTTCGGCATCCGACCACATGGGCCATATCGTCTCGGTGAGCGGTACGGAAGCTTCCGTGGGCGCCTATCGCGCGATTTACGTGCAGGGCCTCACGAAATAAAAGCGATATGACACGCGGGATTGTTCGGGCCGGAGCGATGGCGCTTCCGGCCCTACTTGTTTGCGCGATAGCCGCGGACCGGAGTCCGCAGCCGCCTTTGGGATTGCCGCCGCTCACCTGGCCGCGAGAGAACGCATACTCGGCGGCCAAGGTGGAACTGGGACGCTATTTGTATTTCGAACGCCGCATTTCCGCCGACGAAAGCGTCTCCTGTGCTTCCTGCCATGCTCCCGAGCATGCCTTCACGGACGGAGCCGCTGTTTCCACCGGAATCAAACTACAGAAGGGCAATCGCAGCGCGCCCACGGTGATCAATCGCGCGTATTCGCTGGCGCAATTCTGGGATGGCCGCGCCGCCACCCTGGAGGAGCAGGCTAAAGGCCCGATGGCCAATCCCATTGAGATGGGCAACACGCACGAGGCGATTGCCGGACGCCTGCGGACCATTCAGGGCTACCGCCTGCTCTTTGCCAAAGCGTTCGGCAGTGACGAGGTGAATATCGACCGCGTCGCCATGGCCATCGCCTCTTTCGAGCGGACGGTGCTCAGCGGCAACGCGCCGTACGACCGGTACGTGAACGGCGACAAGAAAGCGATGGCGCCGGCGCAGGTCCGCGGCATGAAGGTGTTCTTCGACACCGCCAAATGCGACAAATGCCACGAAGGCGCCAACTTCACGTTGAACGCGTACGCCAACCTGGGAGTGGGCACCGACAAGCCGGAGCCCGACGTGGGGCGATACGCGGTCACTCACGATCCGCGGGACTGGGGCGTCTTCAAGACTCCCACGCTGCGCGAGATCTCGCGCACCGCGCCCTACATGCACGATGGCAGTTTGCCGACGCTGGAAGAAGTGGTCGATTTCTACGATAGAGGCGGCAAGCCGAACCGGAATCTGGACGCCAATATCAAACCGCTTCATCTTACGGCGGAGCAGAAGAGCGATCTGGTGGCGTTCCTGAAAGCGCTGAATGGCGAAGGTTGGCAAAGCATCAAAGCGCCGGCCGAATTTCCTCAGTAGCCCGCTTCCTTGTTGACCACGTTGAGCAGCGGTTCGCCCTTGCGGTACCGTTCGAACTGCTCGAGGAAGAAGCGCATGGCCAGGTCCATCCAATCGGGCGTATGGTCGGCGCAGTGGGCCGAAAGCAGCACATTCTCCAACTGGTAGAAGGGATGGCCGGCGGGCAGCGGCTCCTGGTCGAACACATCGAGCGCGGCGCCTTTGATGAGGCCTTGGGAGAGCGCCTGCACCATGGCTACTTCATCGATGACCGGGCCGCGGCCGACGTTGATCACCACGGCGCCGGGCTTCATGGCCGCGAACTCGGCGGGCCCGAGCATGCCTCGCGTGTGTTCGGTGAGCGGAGCGGCCACCACGAGGTAGTCGCAGCGCTGGATCATTTCGAGGAGGCGATCCGGAGCGTAAATCTGCTCCACCAGGGGATCCACGTGATACAGCGGCGGCCCCGAGCGTTTCACGGCGAGCACGCGCATACCCATGGCCTTCATGCGGGTGGCGCAGGCGCGGCCGATATCGCCATACCCCACAATGCCGGCGGTCTGGCCGGAGACGAGGGTGATATCGAAGGGCTCCCATTCGCCCGCCTGCTGGTGGCGGATCATGCGGCGGAAGTCCTTGGCGAAATACAGGATCGCCCCCAATACGAATTCGCCCAGGGAAGGGCTGAACACCCCGCTGCCATTGGTGAGCGGCACCGGATGGGTGACCAATTCCGGGAAGAGCAAGGAGTCAAGACCCGCGGAGCGGGAGTGCACCCAGCGTACGTTGGGACACATCCGGAATACTTCCTGAAGGAGGGCGCGGGAGCCGGACCAGTTGAAGATGACGGTGGCGCCGGCCGCCGCGCGGGCAAAGGCTTCGGCGGTATTTCCAACGGCAAGCGTGGTTTCGGGTGGCAGTTCCTCGAGCATGGCAAGCTGGGGCTCGGCCGGGTCCGCCAGAACGAGAACTGTAAGATTGTCCATGAGGAGAAAGCTACCACATGTTGGCCGGGCTGCCGCTTTCGGAACCGTCACCAGCGCCCGCGACGCACGCTGCTTGCCACTCGCTTGCGCTACGCCTGATGTTTTGATGGGTCAACATCCGCCATCGACCACGCAGGCACGCCGCCCCGACGCGAGGCGACGACGGCGCCCACGCGGTTGGCGAAATCTCCCGTGCGCTCCGCGTTCCATCCCTGCGCCAGGCCGTGCAGGAAGCCCGCCGCGAACGCATCGCCCGCGCCCACCGTGTCCGCGACCGTGACCGCATAACCTGCCGGTTCGGCGTAGTCCGCTCCAAGCCGCACCGCGCAACCTCGCGATCCGCGAGTCACCGCCACGGCGCTCCATCCGAATTTGCGCGACCAGAAATCAGTGAACGCCGCCGGCGAGTCGTGACGGCAGCCGAACAGGGAGTCGATGACCACCGCCTCGTCGTCATTCAGCTTCACCACATCGGCGGTGGGCAGGAGGTCCGCAATCAGCCCCCGCGAGTACGAATCGCGCCGCAGGTTGATATCGTAAAACCGCCTGGCGCCGGGTAGTGCCGCCGCGAGCTTCGCCACTTCCGCGCGCCCGGAGGGTTGGGCCTGGTAGAGCGTCCCGTAGTACAACCACTCGGGCCGCATCGCCGCGAGCCTCTCCAAATCCGCCGTGCCGAGTTGCAGCGCATCGTAAGCCGCGGGCCGGTGAATCGTGAAGTCCGGCTGGCCGGCCGAATCCACCCGAACCGAAACCGTGCCCGTGTGCGTTCCCGGAATCACCTGGATAAAGTCCGTGCGCAAACCAATCCCGGCCGCCTTCGCAAGCGCATCTGCCCCGCCCACATCGTCCCCCACGGCGCTCACGAAGATCACCTCATGCCCCAGGCGGGAAGCATGATAGGCGAAATTGAAGGGCGCCCCTCCCAGACTCGCAGAGTCCTCAAAGACGTCCCATAGGAGTTCACCAATACTGATAATCTTCGCCATACTTTTACGGCTCGAATACTTCTATTTCAAACGAGCGTCGCACAATTTCCCTCGCCGCCTCCAGACTTGCCACTTCTCGCGCGCCGATCGCCTGCACCAGCACATTCCCCGCCGCCGTGGCTTCCACGGGGCCGGCCACCACTTTACACCCCGTCGCCGACGCCACCAGTCGATTCAGCAAACGATTTCGCGACCCGCCGCCCACAATATGGATAGTATTGATCTTGTGACCGGTGAGCGATTCCAGACCCTGCAGGACCTGGCGGTAACGGTGCGCCAGGCTCTCCAGAATCAGCCGGCACGTCTCTCCTTTCGTGCGCGGCGGCTGGAGTGCGTGGCTCCGGCACCACTCCACGATGCGGGCGGGCATGTCGCCGGGCTGCAGAAAGTCGTCGGGATCGATTACTCCCGCCGCGGGTCCGGACTCTTCCGCCATAGCCGCGAGTTCCTGGTAGGTGAACGTCTCGCCCTGTGCCATCCAGGCGCGCCGGCACTCCTGCAGAATCCACAGCCCGGCGATGTTTTTCAGCAGCCGGGTGCGCCCGCCGAAGCCGGCTTCATTGGTGAAATTCAACTGGTAGCACCGCTCGTCCACCACCGGGTGCGGCAGTTCGACCCCCATGAGGCTCCACGTGCCGCTGCTGATGTAGCACCAGTCGTCCCCGCGCCCGGGCACGGCAGCCACTGCCGATGCGGTATCGTGACCCGCGGTGGCATACACCGGGACCGCGCCCAGACCGCTGGCCCGCGCCAGGTGGGGCAACAACGTGCCGAGCTGCTCTCCCGGCTCGATCAGCTCCGCCAGGATCTTCGACGGCATTCCCAGGCGCTCAAACAGCTCGGTCTCGAAGCGCCGGGTCCTGGGGTTGTAGAATTGCGAGGTGCTGGCGATGGTGATCTCGGATCGCTGCGCCCCGCTCAGCCAGTAGCCCAGCAGGTCCGGGATGAACAGCAGCTTCGCCGCCGCGGCCAGGGCCGGGGAATCCGCCAGACGCATGGAATACAACTGGTACAGGGAGTTGATCGCCATGATCTGGATTCCAGTGCAGCCGAAAACTTCCGCGCGCGGCACGCGCTCGAAGAGCCGCTCCGGCACCCCGATGTTGCGTTCGTCGCGATAGTGCCGGGGGCTGCCTACCAGGGTGCCGTCGGCGCCCACCAGGCCGAAATCCACGCCCCAGGTATCCACGCCGATGCCCTTCGGCGCCAGTTTCCGCAGGCCGGCCGCGCGCAGTCCTTCCACAATTTCGTAAAACAGGCGAAACGCATCCCAGTACAGGCCCGCCGGAAGCTGCACAGGCTGGTTCGGGAAGCGATGCAGTTCCTCCAAACCCAGCCTTTGCCCGGCGAGGCTGCCGAGCATCACGCGCCCGCTTTCGGCGCCCAGGTCTACCGCAAGATAATCGGACATGGTGACCCGCCATTGTAGTGCTCCGGCGGGGCGCCGCACAAGAACGCGATTTACGTTAGAATTTAACGTTAACGAGAATTTATGGCTGACGCAATTTATCTCATCGCGAACGGCGACCTTCGATTGTCCGCCAATCGCAACTGCTGGGCCGCGCAGCAGAAGGCCGAAGAAGCGATCCTGGCGGCTATCCGCCGTGAGGGGCGGGAAATTCAGCGGGCTCACGCCTACGACCCGGAAAAACAGCACGGGTTCATCGACAGTCAGAAGTACGGCAACCAGGTGTTCCGCAATATACCCGCGGACGCGCCGCTGGTAGTCTGCGAGGCCGTCTGGCAATACAGCCATCACGTGCTGCCGGGGCTGGTGGGACACCAGGGGCCCATTCTCACGGTGGCCAACTGGAGTGGACAGTGGCCCGGACTGGTCGGCATGTTGAACCTCAATGGCTGCCTCACCAAAGCCGGCGTGAAATACTCCACGCTGTGGAGCGAGGATTTCACCGATGCTGAGTTCCTCGGCGGCCTGCGCCAGTGGCTCGGCGGCAAGCCGGTGGAGCACGATCTCTCGCACGTCCGTCCCCTGGAAGCCTTCACGCTGCCCGCCGGCGCCGTGGCCACGGGACGCGAACTGGCCGTGCAACTGCGCCGCGACAAGGCCATCATGGGCATCTTCGACGAAGGCTGCATGGGCATGTACAACGCCATCATTTCCGATGAGAACCTGATGCCCATGGGTGTCTTCAAGGAGCGCTTGAGCCAGAGCAGCCTTTACGCCGCCATGCGCGCCGTGCCGGATTCCGAAGCCCGGGAAATTCGCCGCTGGCTGGACGCCAAGGGCATGCGCTTCCGCACCGGGACCAATCCCGAAACGGACCTCACCGACGACCAGATCCTGGATCAGTGCAAGATGTACATTGCCGCCCTCCGCATCGCCGACGACTTCGGCTGCGACGTGATCGGCATTCAATATCAGCAGGGACTGAAGGACCTGGCCGCCGCGTCCGACCTGGTGGAAGGCCTGCTGAATAATGTGGACCGGCCCCCGGTGACCGCCGCCGGCAACTGCCGCGTGCTGTACGAAGGCAAGGCCCTGCCTCACTTCAACGAAGTGGACGAATGCGCCGGCCTCGATGGTCTGGTCACCAATCGCGTGTGGACCCGGCTCGGCTTCGATCCCGAGACCACCCTGCACGACGTGCGCTATGGCGAGCAGTTCGGCGGCGATTTCGTGTGGGTGTTTGAAATCTCCGGCTCCGTCCCGCCCCAGCACCTGACCGGCGGGTTTGCCGGCGCGGTGAGCGAGCGGCAGCCGCCCATGTATTTCCGCCTCGGAGGCGGCACCATCAAAGGCGTCAGCAAACCCGGCGAAGTGGTGTGGAGCCGCATCTACGTGGAAGGCGGAGCGCTGCACGCCGATATCGGACGCGCCAAAGCTATCGAACTGCCCCAGGAAGAGACCGAGCGCCGCTGGCGCATCACCACGCCGCAATGGCCCGTGATGCACGCCGTCACCTGCGGCGTATCGCGCGATCAGTTGATGGCCAAGCACAAGGCCAATCACATACAGGTGGCCTACGGACCCGACGCCGCCGGCGCCAATCGGGCGCTCGCCACGAAGGCCGCCATGTTCCGCGAAATGGGAATCCAGGTCAACATCTGCGGCACCGAGCACGGGCTGGCGGGCTGACCAATCTTGTAATAGTGGGAAGAGAATCCCCGCAAGTGAACGCGCCGGGCCAACCGAAACGGATCACCACTCCGCCGCTCATGAACGTTCGCCGTTTTGTTGGCGGCGCAGCGTCGCGCCAAACGTGGGGAGATTAAGCCCTCGATGCTCTTCAGTAAGAGATCTGAGGAGCCTCCAGTATCCTAAGGGACTGAGCCCAATGTCCGAGTGGCCGAACGATCCGGGCGGAGGTGCCGGGATACGCCCCTCAACGCCGACAATTTCCTTCCCGATTGTTGGTGGGAAGGGCTGTTCTCGCCTGGAACGCGTAGACTCGATTCGATTTTGCACAAGGAATCTTAAGACCCCGCGTCGTCTCCGCGACATGGAGGCGACGCCGAGCCCGAGTGGATGACGCTGGCTCTCAATATCGTAGGTGTGCTTAAATCAGTACTCGCGTTCAGGGAGAGCCAGAGGAGAACTATCGGTAATGCCCGGGCCACCACGAGCGTTCGTTTCCTATTCACACGACTCACCGCTTCACAAGGGATGGGTCCTAAAGCTCGCATCTGATTTGAGGAGCAACGGCGTGGATGCTGTGCTCGATCAGTGGGACCTGAGCCCCGGAGACGACATTGCTGTTTTCATGGAAAGGGGCCTCAAGAACGCTCAGCGGGTAATCGTCGTTTGCTCGAAAGAATACGTAGAGCGCGCGAACAACGGGAAGGGCGGTGTCGGTTACGAGAAAATGATCGTCACTGCTGAATTGATCGAGCACTTGGGAACGAAGAAATTCATTCCAATCATCCGGGGTTCAGGTAAACCACCCGTCCCTACCTTTCTAGGGTACCGACTTTACATCGATTTTGAGGACGACGCAAAGTATCAAAGCAGCCTCGAAACGCTCCTTCGCGAACTCTTAAACGTCCCTGATCCAGGGAAACCACCAATCGGCCCGAACCCCTTCGGCCCGGAAGGCAACGGAGATATTGTTGTGGGGACAGGCGACTCCGTTCTTCAGCCTGCGAGGAACTTCCCGGAGGAATTGGTGCCACCGTCGCTGGGTGACGCAACGCAAGCCATTGAGAATCTCAAGGTTTTGATCACTCAGCCGTCTCACCCAATGCAACTCAACGACCTTCTCATGCCACTTGCAAACGAGGTGCGATCCACCATCGAGGCGTCAGGAATAACGGATTACGCTGTTCCTCCAACTCAAGAAGAATTCGTGCTCCGAGTGAGAACGGCAGACGAAGCGACAAACAAACTTTCCCAACTGTTCGCTTTCGGCTGTTATTGGGCAGATGATAGCCAAGCAAGAACTTTCGCCAAGGCCTTGCTGCGCGTCGTGATCAACCCGATGCCCCAGGGAGCGTTTTATCAAGCCTGGGAAAGCGTAGCTCGATATTCAGCCCTGCGCGTCATGTATGCCGGTGGTGTTGCTGCAAGCGCGAACGATGCTTTCGATGTCCTGAGACAACTGCTGGTCGAGCCACAGCTGCGTCCGAGACCGTCCGAGCCCGAAATTCCCCTCGTGCAGTTCTTTCACCATGGAGCGGGCTTTATGCAGCGACACTGGAAGTGGCTGCCGGGGAGAGAACGTCATTACACTCCGTTGTCCGATTACCTCGAAGAATCGCTGCGCCCCGCTTGGCGGCAGATCGCGAACGATGACGACCAGATTTCTGCTGCATTCGATAAGTTCGAGTTTTTTCAGGCTCTAATTTACGGCGACATCGCCGGCGACGATTCTCATTCGCCATTGGGCTTTTGGGCCCCTCTCGGTTCGTTCATATGGCGACGTAGAGACCTATTTGACCGCGTGCGAGCCGAAATCCAGAAGTCGGGTAAAGCGTGGAAGCCTCTCAAGGTAGGGCTCTTCTCAGAATCGCCTGAGCGCGCCAAAGATCTCATTGACAAACTTGAGGCGTTCGTAGAGGCGGTTCGGGGACAAATCGGAATCTTCTAACGAACGACGTCGACCGCCGTTCCTCCCTACTACGGCGATTACTGGCGATAAATCCCCTTCGCACCAGCAAAACCCTTAAGGGAGCGTAGTTGGGCCAGCTCCGGCCGAAACACGCGCTTATCGGAAAGACCACTGGCCGTCTCCTGACTAGAACAGCATTGAAGGGTTAAGCCCACAACCACGTCGGGAATTCCTGGGTGAAAACAGACGCTGACCCAATCCCCGATGCGGCGGCGGCTACGCCAGCGGCGATAATGAAGAGTATGGACAGACGAAGCTTTCTGAAAAACAGCATTCTCTCATCCAGCGCTCTCCCCCTGCTCCGGGCGGACGCACCCATCGCCAAACGGCCCTATAACAAGGACGTCAGCCTTTCCGTGATCGGCTTCGGCGGCATTGTCATCATGGGCATGGAGCAGGCGGAGGCGGATCGCACGGTTGCCGATGCGGTCGCCCGCGGCATCAACTACTTCGACGTAGCTCCCTCCTACGGAAACGGCGAAGCCGAAGAAAAGCTCGGCCCCGCGCTGGCGCCTCACCGCAAGAACGTATTCCTGGCGTGCAAGTGCGAACGGCGCGACGCGGAGGGCGCCCGCCAGCAGTTGGAGCAATCCCTCAAACGGCTGCGCACGGATCATTTCGATCTGTATCAGTTTCACGCCGTCGCCAGCATGAAAGATGTCGAGCAGATTCTGGGACCCGGCGGCGCGGGCGAGTTATTCCTGAAGGCGCGCCAGGAAGGCAAAGTCCGGCACCTGGGCTTCTCCGCTCACAACGCCGAAGCCGCGCTTACCCTGATGGACCGCTACCGTTTCGACTCGGTGCTGTTCCCGGTCAATTACGTGAATTACGCGCAGGGAAATTTCGGGCCGCAGATTCTCGCCAAGGCCAAAGAACTCGGCGTGGCTCGCCTCGCCCTCAAGGCCATGGCGCATACCACCTGGAAGGACGGTGAATCGCACGCCTATCCCAAGTGCTGGTACCACCCCATCGAGGACCCGGACCTGGCCCACAAGGCCCTGCGATTCACCTTGTCGGAAGACATCACCGCCGCCATTCCTCCCGGGGATGAGCGGCTCTTCCGCATCGCGTTAGCTGCCGCTCCCGGAATCAAGCCGCTCTCTGCCGCCGAGCGCCGCGACCTGCTCGCCAGCGCCGCCGGCACCGCTCCGATCTTTCATGCCTGAAGCGATTAACGTTCAGATCTTCGGTCTCAAGAGTTCGCAGGAGACGCGCGCCGCCGAGCGCTTTTTCAGAGAGCGTCGCGTCCCCATCCAGAACCGCGACCTGAGCCAGAAGCCCATGGCGCCGGCAGAAATCCGGCGTTTCACCGGCCGCTTCGGACTGCCCGCGTTACTCGATACCGAAGGCAGAGCCTATGTGGATGCGGGCCTCAAATACCTCCGCATCACGGACGCCGACCTGCTGGCGCGCATCGAACGTGAGCCTAAACTGCTGCGCCTCCCCCTGGTGCGCGCCGGCAGCCGTCTGAGCATCGGCCGAGACGAGGAGGCCTGGAAAGCCATGCTGGGCGTGCGAGCATAGAGCTATGCAGCCAATCGGTCAGATCAGAAGTCCATACACGGAAGGACGCGAGATCCCCAAGGGACCGGGCGCCAAACACGACGCGGAAGGCGTTCTGGAGTTGCGGGCGGAATTCGAGCCGGGGCTCATGGACATCGAAGGCTTTTCCCACCTGTACGTCATCTGGAAATTCGATCGCTCCGAAGGCTTCAGCCTGACGGCAACGCCGCCCACCGATAACCGGCCTCACGGAGTCTTTGCCACGCGTTCGCCGCGGCGTCCGAATCCGATCGGCCTGACCGTGGTCGAGTTGCTGTCGCGCGAGGGTCCCAATCTCCGCGTCCGTGGGATCGACATGCTCGACGGCACGCCGATTCTGGACATCAAGCCGTATCTGTCCAACGTGCCCGCGGAAAAGCTGCGCCGCGGCTGGATCGCCGAAGCCGAATCCCGGTAGGGAAGATCTACTCATACCGCAGTGCCCGGATCGGGTCGATTCCGCTGGCTCGCCGCGCCGGCAGGAGTCCCGCGCCCGCCGCTACCGCCACCAGAATCGCCAGGGCGGCCAGACCGGTCCCGAAGTCCGAAGGCCGCACGCTGTAGAGTTGCGAGCTGAGGTAGCGCGTCAACCAGAGCGCCGCCGGAATGCCGATGGCCAGCCCGATTCCCAGCAGTTCCAGCGCCTCCCGCATGACCATCCACACCACCTCGGTCCGCTGCGCGCCCAGCGCCATCCGTAAGCCGATCTCCTTGGTGCGGCGCGCCACCACGAACGCCATCACGCCGTACAGCCCCAGCGCGGCGAGCAGGGTGGCCAGAATGCCGAACGCCGCCGAGAGTGTGGCGATCAGCCTTTCGGTAGTCAACGTGTCGTCCAGTTGCCGCTCGAGCGTCTTCATCTGGTACACGGGCATGGCCGCGTCAAGCTGCGAGACGGTGCGCCGCAAGGCGCTGAACATGCTCGTAGGGTCCGCGGAAGTACGCACGTAGAACGCTATCGACGACGGCGAATCCACTTCCTCGAACGGCACGAACGCCTGCCGGTGCACCCCTTCGCGCGGCCCTTCGTACAGCGAATTTTCCGCCATCCCGATGATTTCGATGTTGAGCTTGGTGCGGGGGCCATTGCCGAATCCGATGTGCCGCCCGATCGGGCTGTGGCCGGGGAAGAAGTGCTCGGCAAAGGCCCGGTTGACGATGGCCGCCTTGATTTTGTTGCCGCGATCCCGGTCATCGAAGTCGCGCCCCTCCAGCAGCCGCACCCCCATGGTCTTCCAGTAGCCCGGCGAAACGGAGTTCATGAACGCCTGCAGATCTTCCCCGTCTTTGGCGACATGCCCTTCGACCGACATGGTGGAATCCCATTCGTCGCCGGAGAGAATGGAGACCTGGGCAAAACCGGCGGCGTTCACCCCCGGCAGCGAACGGATGTTCTGGAGCAGTTGACTGTAGAAGGCCTGCAGGCGCTCCACGCTGTAGCCGTTCAAAGAGGCGTCCACCTGAAATGTGATCAACCGGTCCAGGTCCTTGAAGCCGGAGTTGGCATCCTTCAGATTCGCCAGCGTGCGCACGAACAGTCCCGCCCCCACCAGCAGCAGGAAGCTGAAAGCCACCTGGGCAATCACCAGCCCCTTGCGAAGTTTCACCGCCGCTCCGGTCCCGCTCACCGAGCCAACCACGTCCTTCAGCGTGTTCCACAAATCCAGCCGCATGGATTGCAGCGCCGGCGCCAAGCCGAACAAGATGCCGGTGAGAATGGCCAGCCCGGCGTTGAAGCCCAGAATCCGCAGATCGGGCTCGGCGCGCAACATCAGGGGCGCACCGCTGGAAGGCGAAAAGGCCAGCAGTCCGCGCACGATGATTACCGAGAGCAGCAGCCCCACGGCGCCGCCCGCAATCGAAAGCATCAGGCTTTCGATCAGCAGTTGCCCCATCAACTGGCGGCGCGACGCCCCCACAGCCAGGCGCACGGCGATCTCCTTTTGCCGCGCCACCGCGCGCGCAATCAGCAGGTTCGCCACATTGAAGCAGGCGATCAGCAGCACCAGCCCCACCATGCACATCAGCACGATCAGCGCCACCGATACGCTCTGGCGCAGTTCCGAGTACCCGCTGGCCGCCGGTTCCATGCGCACCTTCCGGGCCAGGAAGCGCACCCGGTTGTATTGCGAGGCGTCGCGCATGTCCGGCATCTCCAGTTCCTGGCGCAGAATCTGGCTGAGCAGCGGCTGCAGCGAAGCGTTCGCGGTCTGCACGGTATAGCCGGGCTTCATGCGCGCAAACATCTGGATCCACTGGCTGCGCCGGTCGCCCAAGGCATCCGAGCCGGGCGTCATCAGCGGCTTCATCTGAATGGGCACGCGGACCTGCGGCGAGTTCGAAGGGTCCAGCCCCAGGAAGCCGGCCGCGGAAATGCCAACTACCGTCATCGGATAGTTATTGATCAGGATCTTCCGGCCCACCACTGAGGGATCCGATGCGAATCGAGTGGTCCAATACTGGTAGCTCAACACCACCGAAGGGTGACCCTCGTACACGCGGTCGTCCTGCTGCGGCGAAAAGACCCGTCCCAATGCCGGCTGCACGCCCAGCGCCTGAAAATAGTTCCCGGAGACCAGTTCCCCGCTGACGCGCTCGGTGCGCCCGTTGAAGCTGACCGAGAGTGGCGTGGCGTAGCGGCAGAAAACGTACGAAAACGCGCCGGCTTTCTGCTGATAGTCCTGGTACATGGGGTAGGAGGAGGCGCGCGATCCGTTGTTGTTGCCCATATGCGGCCCGGTGGACCAGATCATCACCAGTTGCTGCGGATCTTTCACCGGCAGCAGGCGCAACATCAACTGGTCCACGAGGGTGAAAATCGCCGTATTGGCGCCGATCCCAAGCGCCAGCGAGGCCACCGCGACGAACGTGAATAGCGGACTGAGGCGCAGGTTCCGCAGCGCAAACCGGATGTCGGACAGGATTCGACCCATACTGTTAGCCTACGCTTCAGGGCCGAAAAGGTTAGCCGCAAAGGCACGCCTGCCGTGGATCGCGCGGCGATTGCGGGTGTAGTCGCTGGCAAAAGACTCCAGCGCGTGTTTAGGGCGCGACCCAGCTTTGGCTCATGACCTTTGGGCTGACATCTGTGACGACCCAGTCAGTCCCGCCGATGCCGGTCGGCTTAAAGGCGTCGACTGAATAGGCCTGCCCGGTGTTTGTCACGACGCCAAATGTCGTCAGATTGTTGATGTTATGCCCCACGTATTGTCCGATCACACCAAACGCATTCACCTTTCGACCGGAATCCGAGGCACTGACGAAGGGCCTGAACCAACCGCCCAGAACTGCACCCATGCCTTGAAGTGTGGTCAGAAACGCTTGTTTGCAATCCATTGGCGCGACATCGCTAGCGGCCGCATGTGCGACATGGCGCTGTCCGTTGTGCGTGTAAACAACCATCAGGCAACCGCTAAAGTCCTTGCTGAATACGGTTTGGGTGCTTTGGATATAATTGGATTGTCCATCGACATATCCCACGAAATCGCAGTTTACCGATCCGACCGCTCGGTTCGAGCTCGTGAGAAGCCGTCCGGGCGCGGAATAGCTGACCGTGCGCGATTTGCTGCCCGGTGTCGTTCTGAGGCGTAACGCTACGTCCGCCGCGATCGCACCGATGTTACCAGACGGATGCGACAAACACTGGACCAATCCCAGGTGGCTGGTTGTGGGCCAGGGAGTCGCCAGGGTGTTGTTGTTTGAAGAGGGATTTTTGGCGCCGGCTGGTGAAATGATCGTGCTGGGACACGTGCCGAATCTGAGGATATGCCCCGGTTTCATGAGATTGAACATAAGAAATCCTTTTGGACTGTTATTCTCCGGATTGCCGATCCCGGCAGTTTAGTATAGCTTCGGAGACAGTGGCCCTGCAACGTTTGCGATCGTTTGCGATCGGGGTTTGTGATCGGGCAAGGGCCGGAAAGGCTAGCCGCAAAAGGCACGCCTGTCCTAAACCGGACGTGTGCCCGCCGCAGCAAAGCCACCTTGCCGCGTGTCTGTGATTCTCGCCCGCCAGGCAGCGGTCGGTGTGATCTTCCGCCGCGGACCGAGCCAATGGGTGCAGCTCATCCGCTGGCGTACCGATCGCGACACGTTCGAGTCCGGACAGTGGTTCCGCGGCAAAGTTGAAGCCGGCCACAGCGACCTCTCGCCCTCCGGCGACAAACTGGTCTATTTCGCCATCAGCTACAAAGCCCGCAGCCTGGACCGTGGATACACCGGCACCTGGACCGCGGTGAGCCGCCCGCCTTACTTCACCGCGCTGGCCCTCTGGCCGCTGGGCGATACCTGGTTCGGCGGCGGCCTGTTCGATGACGAAGCCCGCCTGCGACTGAACCACCCGGAGGGCAAGCTCGCCTGCCACCGGGACCATCCGGTGAAGGGCCTGCAGGTGACCGCCGACCCCATGTACTTCTGGGACCGCACGCCGCTGAGCGAGCGGATGGCGCGCGACGGCTGGATTCTGCGC
Organism: Candidatus Sulfopaludibacter sp.; assembly: GCA_031292755.1. Classification (GTDB taxonomy): domain Bacteria; phylum Acidobacteriota; class Terriglobia; order Bryobacterales; family Bryobacteraceae; genus Sulfopaludibacter. Next base: position 7,134 of record JARLGM010000116.1, on the reverse strand, counting down.
TCGCAGGTGAAGACCATCGTGAACGGCCGTAAAATCGCAGGGATGCATCCGCAGCAATGGGAGAAGCCCGATTCCAAGGGCCGCCGCAGCCTGTTCCTGCACGACTGCAACGATGGACAGATCCGCCGCCGGCCGTTTCACTACTCCGTCGGCTACGACAAAACCGGAAGCGAGGACCTGGCATTCGAAGCCTCGTGGGCCGATTGGGATCAAAACGGACAACTCGCCTACGCCAGCGGCGGCAAGCTCTTTCGCGTGACGTTTGCCCCCCGCGGGCGCTCCGCCACAACGCGCGAGATCGCCGACTTCAACGCTGCCCGGCCCGACCCTCAGCCGGCTCCCGAGTGGGCTACCCGCTGGTAGACCCCGCATATAATGGTCCCGATGAACGACCTGCGGTACGCACTGCGGATGCTGTCCAGAAGCCCCGGCTTTACCCTGGCGGTGGCCGGCTTGCTGGCTTTGGGGATCGGCGCCAATACCGCGATGTACAGCGCATTAAACGCTCTCCTGCTGCGCCCTTTGCGGGTCCGGCATCCCGAGCAGTTGATCCGGCTGGTGCAGATCGTGCCCCGCATCGGCGTCACCAGCTACTTCGTGCCGGAGCTGTACGACGAACTGAAGAAGCACTCCACCACCCTTTCCGCCGTGTTCGGCGATGCCGAGTGGCCGGTCGCCATGGACGATCCGCAGCCTGCCGAGCAGGTGCGCGTCCACGTGGTCACACCGGAATTCTTCGACGTGCTGGGCGTTCCCGCGCTCTATGGCCGTGCCCTGACCGCCGAGGATGCCAAGGAAAATCCGGGGGCGCCGCCGGCCGTCCTCAGCTACAATTTCTGGCAGCGCCGTTTCGCCGGCGATGTACGCGCCGTTGGCCGCACCATTACGCTGCGCGGCCACAAGTTTTTAGTGGTGGGAGTGATGCCGCGCGCGTTCAACGGCATCACCACCGATACCGCGCCGGACCTGCGCATTCCCCTCCGCGCCTATCCCCTGCTGCGCTTCGAAGGCGGATTTACGGGCAACGGAATCGCGCTGGAACTCGTGGGCCGCTTGAAGCCGGGCGTTTCCGCGTCGCGGGCTCGCGCGGAGTGTTACGCCCTCTGGCGCGCCGTCACCCTTCAAGGGTTTAAGCGATCGCCGAATCCCGAGCAACTCCAGAACGAACTGGCGCGCGGCCTTCAAGTGGAAAGCCTGGAGCGCGGCGCATCGGTGCTGCGCGAACGCTTCGGCCTGGCGCTCGAGTTGCTCGCCGGATCGGCGGGATTGCTGCTGCTGCTATTGTGCTCGAACGTTGCCGGGCTGCTGCTGGCGCGCAGTTCCGCGCGGCGCGAAGAAATCGCCGTGCGGCTGGCGCTGGGCGCTACGCGCGGGCGGTTGGTGCGCCAACTGCTGGCGGAAAGCTCGCTGTTGGCCGCGCTCGGCGCAGCGGGCGGATGGCTGGTGGCCATCGTCTCCATGCCGCTTTTGCTGCAGGCGCTGCCGCCACTGCGCGACCGCGCTACCACCCAACTGGCTCTCACGCTCGACGCCACCCCGGATCTGCGCGTGCTGCTGTTTGCCATCGCCGTCTCCATCGCCACAGCTCTGCTGTTCGGACTGGCCCCGGCGGTCTCGGCATCGCGCGCCAGCCTGGATAGCGTGCTGCGCGGCGCCCGCTCCAGCCGCGCCGGCCGGGGTCGCGCCGCCCTGGTGGTGTTTCAGGTGGCGCTGAGCACCATGCTGCTGTCCGGCGCCGGCTTGCTGGTCCGCAGCTTCCAGCAGTTGCATGGCATGGATCCCGGCTTCGACCGCGACAACGTGGTCACCTTCACTGCCAGCCCCGAGCTTTCCGGCTACACCCGCGAGCAGTGCGACAAACTGCGGCTCGCCCTGCTCGCTCGCGTGCGCGCGCTGCCCGGCGTGGTCTCCGCCGCCAGCTCATCCATGCCCGTCATGCGCGGCAGCGGCATGAAGACCACCGTGGCGCCAGAAGGCCGAAAGATCACGCCGGCCGATTTCCTCGATACCAGCACCAACACTGTCTCGCCTGAGTACTTCGACACCATGGTCATGCGCATTCTGGAAGGCCGCGGATTTCAGCCGTCCGACCGCGGCGTCAAACCCCCTCGCGTTGTGGTGAACCAGGCGTTCGCCGACCAGTTCTTCCCCCACTTCGATCCCATCGGCCGCCGCTTCGGCAACGGGTTCGGCTCCGATGCCGAAATCATCGGCGTGGTCAACGACGCCAAGTACCGTTCCCTGCGCGAACCCATCCCTCCCATCTTCTACAGCATGGGCTCCAATGATTTTTTCGTCCTCGTCGTGCGCACGCACATGCGGCCCGACGCCATCATTCAACCCGTGCGCCGCGAACTGGCCGCGCTGGACCCGGCCCTCCCGTTCCTCGAAGTACACACGCTGGCCGAAGAGGTGGATGCCAGCGCCGCCTCTGAACGCCTGACGGCCACGCTGGCCTCGCTCTTCGGATTGCTGGCCGGCGTGCTCGCCGCCGTGGGAATCTATGGCCTGCTTTCGTACGCCGTGGCGCAGCGCCGCCGCGAGATCGGCATCCGCATGGCCCTCGGCGCACGGCCCGGCGATATCGGCGTGATGGTGGGCCGGCAGGCACTGGCGATGGTCGCGCTGGGCGTTGCGGCCGGGCTGGCCGCGGCCTGGGAAGCCGCGCCCCTGGTGCGCTCGATTTTGTACAACGTGACTCCGGGGGACGGAACCTCGCTTGCCGGCGCCGCGGCGTTTGTGGTCGCCGCCAGCCTGATCGCCACTGCCATTCCGGCAGCCCGCGCCACGCGCGTCGAGCCTGCTTCCGCGCTCCACGAGTGACCGGACGGTCACATGCCGCGCGGCACCAGCACGAATCGCTCGATCGCCACTTTACAGCTCTTATCGGTGCGTCCCCGCAACCTCTGGTAGACCACCTTGAATTCGTTGATGGGGCGCCCGGCCAGTTCCGCCGGCACCGCATAATCCAGCGTCTCGCTCACCGGCTGCACGGGATCTTTCGAAAGGTCCGGTACCGAGGTCACCATGGCCTTGCCCAGGCTGAAGCCGCCGGCCAGCAGTTCCAACGTGACCGTGCCCGGATACCGGTCGGCATTCGAAACCCCGATCTGGATCCTGCCGCAGCAGCTCAGGTCGATATCCTGCTCCAGTTTCTGGTGCGCTTCCATTTGCATCGGCCAATGGTCGGTGGTGCTGAAGGAAAGCTTGGCCGGGCTGCCGCGCTGGAAGAAGGAATTCCGGGGCGGCCGGGGCAAAAGGAATCGCCACATCCAATACTCGCCGCCAAACGGAATCACAAAAGGATGGGTAGCTCTCGCGAACTTTCCGCCAATCGCCGGCATGGGCTCGATCAGCACCGTCACCGGCTTGATCTCCGGCCACAGGATCACGCCCGGATAACTGCCGTCCACCGCGGGACCTGTGACCACGGGCACGTCGGGCTTGTCTTCCGCAGGTTTGGCCGCCGCCTGCTCCACGCCCTTCTTGCCGGAGTCTGCCGGCTGCTGCAGTTTCTTCGCGGCCGTCGTCTTGCTGGCGCCGTGATGGTTCAGCCCCAGCGGATCGTCGCCCCCGTCCACGCCCGTTTCGTCGCCGCCCCCGCCGCCTGCCAGGCCCACCAGCGTGATGGTGCCCGCCAGCATCACAGTGAGCAGCAGCCCCATGATGGTGCGCGGCAGGCTCGGCCGCCGGGCTTCGTCCCAAGCGCCCGCCGAGATGGCAAACACCGTCAGCAGCGCCGCGCTCAAGGCGAACAGCGCCGCGGCGGCCAGGGTATGCCGCATCAACTCCGCGGCGCCCGCCGTCTGGATGGCGCAGGCAATCAGCAGCGCCGGGCCGAAATGGTGGGGAAAGAATTGCGCCGGCAGTTCGCCCGAACCCAGCAGCCACGCCTCCTGCGGCACCAGAATGGTCACCCGCTCCGGCTCGGAGTGAATCTGCCGCCAGTCGGAATACAGCAGGCGAGTGGCGTTGATCACCAGCACCAGCGCCACCGGCAGCGCCAGCGGCGAAAGATGAATCATCAGAATGGTGGCCGGCGCAAACCACACCGCCGCCGCCGAAGTCCGCAGCGTGGCCTCCACCACGTCCACCTGGTCCACCTGGCGGATGGCGAAGTGCAGCAGAAACGCGATCACCAGGCTCCACAGCCACGCGGCGACGGCGAACCCCATGCCTCGCAGCATCAACTGACCCGGTGTGGTGGCCGCCAGTTGCGGCGAGAGCGCGAACTTCCACACGAACCAGCCGGTGGCCAACAGGCTGGCCACTTCCGCCGGCAGACTCAGGCGGCTGCGCACGCTGCGATCTGTTTCCGGAGCCGGCACAGGGCTATCTTATCCGACACCGCCCGCGCCCCCCGGGTTCCTGAATAGCGCCGCCCAAAATATCGTACGATGGGCGAGGGTATATGGACGCACTACTTTTGAAAGAGTACATGAATCTGGAAATGGTCCAGATGCCGGAGCCGGAGATCGGCCCCGAAGACATTCTGGTGCGCGTGCGCGCCTGCGGCATCTGCGGCAGCGACGTGCACGGGCTGGACGGCTCCACCGGGCGCCGCATTCCGCCGCTGGTGATGGGCCACGAAGCGGCCGGCGAGGTGGCCGCCGTGGGTGCGCGCGTCGAAGGCCTGTCCCTGGGCGACCGCGTGACTTTCGATTCCACCATCTATTGCGGTCAATGCTTCTACTGCGCGCGCGGCGAGGTGAATCTCTGCGAAAATCGCGAGGTGATGGGCGTTTCGCCCGGCCCCTACCGCCGCCACGGCGCCTTCGCCGAATTCGTCTCCGTGCCGGCCCGCATTGTCTACCGCCTGCCCGATAACCTGACTTACGAACAGGCGGCCCTGATCGAAGCTGTCTCGGTGGCGGCGCACGCCGTCAACTTGAGCGGCTCACCTGCAACCCACGGCGATACGGCCGTAGTGGTGGGCAGCGGAATGATCGGCCTGCTCACTGTCCAGGCCCTGCGCGCCGCCGGGTATAGCCGTGTCATCGCCATCGATGTAGACGATGCCCGCCTCGCCACCGCCCGTAAAATGGGCGCGGCGGAAGTTTACAACTCGAAAACCTCCGACGCCGCGGCGGCAGTGCGCGAACTTACCGATGGCCGCGGCGCCGGCCTGGCCATTGAGTGCGTGGGCGCTACCGACCCCATCCGCACCGCCATCGGCAGCGTGCGCAAGGGCGGCGCCGTGACCCTGGTAGGCAACTTCGCTCCATCCATCGATCTGCCGCTCCAGGAAGTAGTCACGCGGCAACTGCGACTGCAAGGCTCGTGCGCTTCCAGCGGCGAGTATCCCGCCGCCATTGACCTGATGGCTCGCGGCGCCATCCAGGTGGATCCGCTGATCAGCGCGGTCGCTCCCCTGGCGCAGGGAGCCTCGTGGTTCGACCGTCTGTATCGCCATGAACCGAACCTGATGAAAGTCATCTTGAAGCCCTGAACAGCGTTACAAGGACCGACATTCGTTACAATACGCTCATAGTGAAAAGAGTTGCGGGCCTCATCCTGATCGCATTCGTCGTTCAGGCGGCCGATCTTCCGATGACGCTGGTCTCGGACGACGAGGCTGAGCCCATACACAGCGCCATTATGCGGAAGGAGGCATGGACGCAGGACGCCGTCCGCCGCCTGCGTGCCGAAGCCGAGAGGCGCTTGAAGGAAGGCCCGTGGAGTGTGACGTCCGAACGGCCCAAGAGCCTGGACCTGGACCTGGACGTGCACGATTACTACAGCCAGGCGCCCTATTGGTGGCCCGATGCCACGAACCCCACGGGAGCGTATGTTCACAAAGATGGCCAGGTGAATCCCGATCGCTTTCTGGCGAACAAGAACGCGCTCGGCGCCATGTGCGAGTCGGTATTCACCCTGGGCACCGCGGCCTTTCTGCTGGATGACACACGCTACGCGCAGCGCGCGGTACGCGACATCAACACCTGGTTCGTCAATCCCAAAACACGCATGAATTCCAACCTGGAATTCGCCCAAGTGGTCAACGGAAGTTCCGCTGCGCGCGGCGAAGGCATTATCGAAGGGCGCGTGTTGATCCACGCGCTTCAAGGCATGGAGTTTCTGGCCCATACCGGAGCCTGGGATCCCAAGGATCAGGCTGCCGTGCGCAGGTGGTTCGCAGAGTATCTGGACTGGCTCACGCGCAGTAAAAAGGGCCTGTACGAAAAGAAGAGTGGCAATAACCACGCCTCATGGTGGACCGCGCAAACCGCCGCGGTGGCCAGTTTCGTGCAAAACAGGGCGGTCGAAAACATGGCGTTCGCCTACTACCGCGATCGCATCCTGCCCTCGCAGATTCACGCCGATGGCAGCGCGCCGCGCGAAGAAGCGCGCACCCGCTCTCTCTCCTACTCGGCCTTCAATCTGGAGGCTTACGCCACCACCTGCCGCATCGCCCAGGTGAACGGCGAAGATCTGTGGAACGTGCAGGGCAGGAAAGGCGTCACTATCGCCACCGTGGTGGAGTACCTCCGCCCCTATCTGTTGGATCCCAAGGGCTGGAGTAAGGAACAGATCATCGAGTTTCAGAACAACGGCCTCTATTCCCTCGCCTTCGCCGGTATGGGCTTAAAAAACCCCCAATACGTGGCGCTCTATCGCAAGCTCGAACGCCCCGAAGGCGCGTTCCTCAGCACCGTGGACCTCATTGTCGGGCGCTGGGAAGCGGCCGCGCACCAGACGCGGCACTAGTGTGTTTTCGGTGCAGGAGCACCGGGGGTCTCACCCAGCCCTCACCGGCGGCGGCGATTTTTTCGAAGTCACCTTCGGTGACGCGCGGCGTCCGGCTCATGGCGCGATGGTCACGCGCTGGATGCACAGCCAACGAACTCCAGAATCCTGATCCGGTGCGCCTTCGATCTCAAGGCACAACTGTATGGCTTCGCGGATGCGCTCGTTGATCTCGTCGAGGGACCGCGCTTGAGTATGGCACCCAGGGATCCGCGGAACGGATGCGACGTAATAGCCTTCCGCATCGCGCTCAATGATGACATCGATCGGGCGTGGCACCGATGCTGTCCTCGACTTCCATCGTAGATGGATTTGTGCGGTTGCCGCGATGGTCCATCGAGACTTGGCGTTTCTTGGCGCGATCACGCAGGTGGGCCCACCTCTCTC
>JARLGM010000115.1 GCA_031292755.1 Candidatus Sulfopaludibacter sp. | reverse complement strand
CGCGCCGATCCGCTCCAGATCCAGCAGCCCCCCGCTGGTCCACTGCGTATGCGGCAGCGCCGCGATCGCCACCTGTTCGGTTATCCGCTCCAGCACCGCGCCGGTCCAGTCGCCGTCCGCCGGCCACGGTACCGTCACCATCTCCGCTCCGTTCTCCCGCGCCACCCGCCTCCAGGGGTAAACGTGCGACGGAAACTGCTCCGCCAGCACCAGGATCTTCTGCCCGCGCCTCACCGGAAGATTCCGCGTCGCCGTTTCGATCCCATATCCCGCGGACGGCACCAGCGCAATATCGTTCGCCGTGCCGTGAAACAGACCCGCCGCCAGCGTTCGCAGTTCTTCGGTCTGCGTAAAAAAATCGGTGGATGCAATCTCCCAGGGGCGCGCTTTCCGCGCCAGCCCGGCTTTGCCCGCCTCGACCACCGAATGCATCAGGGGCGACATGTAAGCGCAGTTCAGATAGCTGACATCCGGCGGAATGTCGAACAGGTGCCGTTGATTCGGGAGCATGATGTGCTGCCAGTTTACTAAACTGACACAAGGACCCCTACTTGTGAAAAGCTGGCTTTGGACATCCGCCGTGGTTCTCGGACTGGCAGCCGCTACCCTGCTGGTTCCGCGCATTTCTGGCCAACAGGACCACCAGGCGCACGATTTTCCCGTTGTACCGCTCCCCGAGAAGACCGGACCGCTCCGCAAGGCGCTCCTCCTTTTGCGCGAGGGCAAGACCGCCGAGGCCCGCACGGAACTGGAGGCGCAGCGAAAACTGCGCCCCAACGATGCCGAGGTGTCGTACCAGATTGCCCGCTCCTATTTGATGGACTTCTACACCCTGGACGATCCCGAACAGCGCCGCATCTCGCTGGCCCTTGCCATGGAAATGCTGGACGGCACGCTACAACGCAATCCCGACCACATTCCCGCCATGCGCGCGAAAGCCGTGATCCACGCCCGCGCCGAACTGCTCTATTACAATCCCAACCTGGCCTACGAACTGGCCGCCCACGTCGCCCGGCTGGAGCCCCACGCCAACGGGTTCCTGCTCGACATGAGTTCCTGGATGAGCGGCGAAGTCCGCTTCACCAAAGAGGGCGGCCATCGCGTGCCGCACGACCCGCTCCTCGGGCTCGACCGGTCCATCGATATGCTCGAACAGGTGCTGGACGATTCCATGCCGTTCAGCGCCGATGAATCCACCGCCCTACTTCTGATGGGCAACGCCCACTCGCGCCGCGGCAACTTTCCCGAAGCCGTTTCGTTCTACAAGCAGGCTCTCACGCGCAACCCCTCCGCGGTCCAGAAGATGGATGTGCTGCGCGAACTGGGAGCCTGCTTCTACCGCATGGGCGATTTTTCCCAGGCCGGCCGCAACTTTTATGAGGCGCTCCAGGTGCATGTGAACCCCACCGACCAGTGGCTCCTGCGCACCTCCGTCGACCGGCTTCCCGGCCCGCCGCCGCCCCTGCCCGCCGCCGTCCAGTTCCCCGTGGACGAGCCCGCCATTGACCCCGCTCATCCGCCCCTCCTCGCCTTTGAAGACATCGCGCCCAAGCTCGGCATTCATTCCCTGCACGGCAACGGCACGGTGGCCTGGGGCGACATCGATGGCGACGGCAAGCTGGACGTGATTGTCAGCGGCAGCGGCACCTTCATCAAGGTCTATCGCAACGAGGGCGAGAAGTTCACCGACGTCACCGACCAGGTGGGGCTGCACGAAGTCCCCTCCGGCTACTCGCTCAACCTGGTGGACTACGACAATGACGGCTGGCTCGACCTGTTCATTTCTCTCAACGGCTGGAACGGTCCCATGCCCGATAAGCTGTTTCACAACGAGCACGGCCACTTCGTCGACGTGTCCAAAAAGAGCGGCCTCGACGACCCTGGCTCGGGCTTCGTCTCCCTCTGGGGCGACCTGGACAACGACGGCTGGCTCGACGTCGTAATCGCCAACGGCGTGCTCAAAGACGGCAGCGTTCCGCAAATCTATCGCAATAACCGCGACGGCACATTCACTAACATGACCAAGGCCGCCGGCATCAACGAGCCCGCGGCATTCGGCGCTATCGGCGCGGCGCTGGGCGATTACGACAAAGACGGCCGGCTCGACATCTTATTCAATGGACTCGACCCCGCGCCCAATCGCCTCTATCACAACGACGGCAACTGGCATTTCACCGAGGTGGCGAAGAAGGCCGGCGTTTACCAGGGTTCCCACAACGGCTTCGTCTGCTTCTTCGTGGATTACAACAACGATGGCTGGCCCGATATTCTCACCACCAGCCTGGCATCCTGGGATGTCACGGTGGAAGGTCTCCGCAAAGGGTATGCGCCGCCCAACGCCCGCGCCATAAACAAAGACAACAACCGCCTCTTTCGGAACAACCGCGACGGCACCTTCACCGACGTCACTTACGAAGCCAAACTGTATTACCCCATGGGCTCCATGGGCGCGGGCGTGGCCGACCTGGATAACGATGGCTACGTGGATTTCTATGTCGGCGTGGGCGATCCGCAGATGAGCCGCCTGGAACCCAACCGTTTCTTCCGCAACAACGGCAACGGCACGTTCAGCGACCTGACCCGTTACGTGGGCTTCGCCCGCCCCGGCAACAAAGGCCACGGCGTGGCGTTCGTCGACCTTTACAATACCGGCGCCCTCGACATCTTTGCCCAGTTTGGCGGCCACTATCCCGGTGACCATGCCTACGACGCCTTCTATCACAACCTGAAAGCCAGCCAGAACAACTGGTTGGAAGTGGATCTTCGCGGCGTGAAAAGCAATCGTTTCGCCGTAGGCGCGCAACTCACGGTCAAGGCCGGCGGCCTGATTGTCTATCGCGAGGTGAAAGGCAGCGAGGGCTTCGGCGCCACCAGCCCCTACCGCCAACATTTCGGACTCGGCAAGGCGGCGAAGATCGATTCGCTCGAAATCCGCTGGCCCAGCGGTATCCGGCAGAACTTCACCAACCTGGATTCCAACCAGATCATCTCCATCCGTGAAGACGCGCAGGCCTGGAATAAACTGAATTGATGCGGGGGGCGTTGGTTTCGTTGGTGCTGGCAGTGTCCGCGGCCGCGTTGTGGGGGCAAAATCCGTCCGGCGAAATCCGCCTGGAAGTGAAGGATCCCTCCGGCGCCGCGATGATAGCATCGGGCAAACTACAGAATCGGGCAGCCGGAATCGATCGCAGCTTCCAGACGGATTCGCATGGCATCTCCGCGTTCGCGGGCTTGCCTTTTGGCCGCTACCGGGTGGAGATCTCCAAAAGCGGATTCGCCACCCAGACGGTTTCACTCGACGTACAATCCAGCGCGCCGGTCACGCGCACTATCCAGATGTCCCTGGCCTCGCAAACCTCCGCCATCGAGGTGGTGACGGCCACGCCGCTGGTGGGCACCGATATGGCGGTCAACCAGATCCCGGCGCCCGTCCAGACCGCTTCCGCCAAAGACCTGGAGCAGAGCGGCGCTCTCGATCTTTCCGACCTGTTGAACCGCCGCCTGGACGGCGTCCACATCAACGAAAACCAGGAGAACCCGTTCCAGCCCGACGTCAATTACCGCGGCTACACCGCCTCGCCGCTGCTGGGAACCCCGGAAGGCATCTCCGTCTATATGGACGGCGTCCGCCAAAATCAACCCTTCGGCGATATCGTGGCCTGGGATCTGATCCCCAAGATCGCCATCGACGAGGTGGCGCTCATGCCGGGGTCGAACCCCCTCTTCGGCCTCAATACTCTGGGTGGCGCGCTCTCCATCCAGACCAAAGATGGCAACAGCCACCCCGGCACGTCACTGGAAGTCAGCGGCGGCAGTTTCGGCAGACGCGCCGGCGAATTCGAACACGGCGGATCCAATGCCAAAGGCCTCAACTGGTACGTGGCCGGCAACCTGTTTCGTGAGGACGGCTGGCGCCAGGCCTCGCCTTCGGAAGTCCGGCAGGCGTTCGGCAAACTTGGCTGGCTGCACGGAGGCACGTCCATCGCGCTCAGCCTGGCTTATGCCGGCAACTGGCTCACCGGCAACGGACTCCAGGACACCCGATTTCTTTCGCGGAATTACTCCAGCGTCTACAGCATTCCCGATATCACCTGGAATCATTCCCCGTCGGTCAACCTGACCCTGCGCCACAGCGTCAACAGCAATCTTACGCTCTCCGGCAACGTGTACTTCCGGTTCATCCGCGCCGACACCACCAACGGAGACATCAACTCCGGCTCGTTCGATCAATCCCTGTACAATCTCTCCCCAGCCGACGTGAAAGCGCTTACGGCGGCAGGTTACTCCGGCTTTCCAACCACCGGCAACGCTACTACGGAACCCTTCCCTTATTGGCGCTGTATCGCCCAGGGGCTCGAGATGGCCGATCCTAGCCAGAAGTGCACCGGCCTCATCACCCGCACCACCAGCCGCCAGAATAACTACGGCCTGAGCGGCCAGGCGGGCTGGCTGGTGGCCCATAACCACATCATCGTGGGCGCGGCGTGGGATCGCAGCAGCCTCTCCTTCCAGCAGGGATCGCAATTCGGCTTTCTGAACTCCGACCGCCTTACCATTACTCCTATCGATTCGTTCGCCGATGGCAGCACCAGCGCCGGGGGCGTTCCCGTGGACACGCGCGTCAATCTCCACGGGCTCATCAGCACATACAGCGTCTATGCCACCGATACGCTCGCCGTGGGCCCGCTCGCGTTCACGGTCTCCGGGCGGTACAACCGCACCACTATCGATAATGCCGACCGGCTGCCGTTCGACCCCACCGGCGCGCGCGGATCTCTGAATGGCAGTTACGTCTTTCCCCGTTTCAACCCGGCCGCCGGACTGACTTACTCGCCCTGGCACGCCGCCAACTTCTATTTCAGTTACAGCGAGGCCAGCCGCGCCCCCACCGCCATCGAACTCGGCTGCGCCAATCCCGACGCGCCGTGCAATTTCCCCAATGCGCTGGTCAGCGATCCGCCGCTCAAGCAGGTGGTGACGCGAACGCTGGAGGCCGGCTTTCGCGGCTCGCTGGAGAGCCTGCGCTGGAGCGTGGGCTGGTTCCGCGCGGAAAATGACAACGACCTGCTCTTCGTGGCCTCGCAGCAGACCGGGTTCGGTTACTTCGCCAACTTCGGCCGGACGCAGCGGCAGGGCGCGGAAGCGAGCCTCAGCCGCCGCTTCGGCAAGGTCACGCTCGGCGGCAATTACACCTTACTCGATGCCACTTACCAGAGCACTCAGGCGATCGACGGCCAGGTCAATAGCGCCAACGACGGCGGCGCCGGACTCGACGGCAATATCACCGTGCAGCCCGGCGACCGCATTCCGGAAACCCCGCGGAACATCCTGAAAGCCTATGGCGACTATCAGGCCACGTCGAAACTCCAGGTGGACCTCGATTTCATTGCCGTGGGACGCTCCTTCGCGCGCGGCAACGAGAATAACCTGGATCGGCCGGATGGTGTCTACTATCTCGGTCCCGGATTCTCACCCGGTTATGGAGTGGTGAACCTGGCGGGGCACTATCAACTGCGCAAACGGATTCAATTATTCGTTGAAGTAAACAACTTACTCGATCATCATTACTACACCGCCGCCCAACTTGGTTCGACCCCTTTCGATAACTCCGGCAATTTCATCCCCCGGCCGTTTGCACCGGTAGATGGAAATTACCCGCTTCGCACCACCACCTTCTTCGCGCCGGGCGCGCCGATTGGCGCCTGGGGCGGGATTCGCTTTAAATGGTAATGTAGGCTTTAGCCGTGCGCCTGCTCCTGATTTGCCTGCTGCTGGCTGCGACCGTCGCGTCGGCGCCACCCGCCGCTATCACCTTTGAAGATGTCACCGCCCGCTCGGGCGTGGAGTTCGTTCTGCGCAACGGCGCGGTCCCCGGCGAAAAGCACCAGATCGAAACCATGCTCGGCGGTGTCGCTCTGTTCGACTACGACGGCGACGGGCTTCTCGATCTCTTCCTGGCCAACGGCGCGCCGCAGCCCGGCTTCGACAAGCGCGATCCGCGATATTGGAATCTCCTCTACCGCAATCGCGGCAACGGCGTGTTCGAAGACGTCACGGCAAAAGCCGGAGTCGCCGGAGACGGCTACAGCATGGGAGTCGCCGCCGCCGACTACGATAACGACGGCCACCCCGACCTCTTTGTCGCCGGAGTGGGCCGCAATATCCTCTACCGCAATCGCGGCGACGGCACCTTCGAAGATGTCACTGCCAGGGCCGGCATTCACAACGAGCCCTGGTCGGTGGCCGCCGGCTGGTTCGACGCCGATGGCGATGGGCGGCTGGACCTGTTCGTGGTCAACTACGTGGCGTGGGACCCCAAGACCGAACCCGTGTGCCGCGATCCCCGCTCCGGCGGCCTGCTCCACTGCCATCCCGACAACTACACCGGACTGCCCAACACCCTATACCACAACAACGGCGACGGCACCTTCACGGATGTTTCCGAAGCCGCGGGCATCCGCCGCCACATCGGCAAAGGCATGGGAGTGGCGTTTGCCGATTATGACGGCGATGGCCGCATCGACATCCTGGTCACCAACGACACGCGGCCCAATTTCCTGTTCCATAACGAAGGCAACGGACGATTTCAGGAAGTGGCACTGACCGCCGGAGTCGCGGTCAACGACGACGGCCGTACCCTTTCCTCCATGGGCGCCGACTTCCGCGATGTCGATAACGACGGACGTCCGGACCTGTTCCTGACCGCCATTACCCACGAGACCTACCCGCTGTACCGCAATCTGGGCAAGGGCCTCTTCGCCGATTTCACGTACCGTTCGCGCGTCGGCGCTGCCACAGTCGCGACCACCGGATGGAGCTGCGGCATTTACGATCTCGATAACGACGGGCGCAAGGACCTGTTCGCCGCCAATGGCGATTTGAACGAGAACGCAGACGGGGCCCGCCAGCGCAGCGTGGTCCTGGCGCAGCGGCCCGATGGCAGCTTCGACGCCGCGCCTGCCGGCCCCGCCGCTCTCAACCGCGGCGCGGCCTTCGGCGATTTCGATAACGATGGCCGCATCGATGTCGTGATCTCGCGGCTTGGCGAGCGGCCCGTGTTGCTGCACAATCTCAGCGGCGCCGGCAATCACTGGCTGGGTCTGAACCTTATCGGCCGCCGGAGCAATCGCGACGCCATCGGCGCCGTCGTGCACATTCGGACCGCGGCCGGCCAGCAGTGGAACCAGGTCACCACCGCGGTAGGGTATGCCAGCTCCAGCGACGTGCGCGTCCACTTCGGCTTGGGCGCCGAAACGCGCGCCACCGTGGAAATCCGCTGGCCCAGTGGAACCGTTTCGCGCACCGAAGAGGCGCAGGTGGACCGCTATTTGACCGTGCGCGAACCCTGATCGAGTTCCTTGCGCGCCAGTTCGGTCTTGCCCATTCGCTGGTACGCTTTGCCCAGCAGAAAGTGCCCGCGCGCGCCCTGCGGATCGAGTGCTGTGGCCCGCTCCAGATGGGCAGCCGCCTGCTCCACGCGGTCCAGCGCCAGCAGAACGCAGCCCAGTTCCAACTGCGCGCGGGAGGCGTCGGGATGCCGCGCAAGGGCCGCCTGCAAGGGCTCCAGCGACGCTTCCGCGCGTCCCTGCCGGTACAGAAAGACGCCGTAGTCAATGGACGGATCTTCATTAGGCTGCGAGTGTTTTTCCAGCCTGATGGCTTCGCGGAAAACCGTCTCGGCCTCGCCGGCTTTTCCGGAAGCCTCCAGCGCCAGCGCTTCAATGCGGTAGATCTGCGGGTTCTGCGGATCGTTTTCCAAAGCGGTGCGCAGCACGTTCACCGCCTGGTCGAAACGGTCCAGCAGGTAAAGCGTCCGGCCAAAATAGAGGCAGGCGTCCGGGAGTTTCGGGTCGAGCAGGCAGGCGCGGTGGAACGGTCCCTCAGCGCCGGCATAATCGCCGCGCGCGGCATGGGAAACACCCAACGCCTTCCACTTTGCGGCGTCATTCGGATTGTCCGCCGCCGTCAAAAGCACGGCAACAAAAAGAAACAGGCCGCAGCCTGTCCCTTGGATCGTACGGCTTGCCGGCACGCCCTACCAGATTACCTTGAATCCCAGTTGGATCGGGCGCGGATGGACGGTGGCCGTGGGCGAACAGTGTTTGCGTTCTCGTTAACGCCCCGAATCGCCAATATACTGGAACGACACCATGCCCGCGCGCGCCTGTTCCCGCGAGGCTACGATGCGGATTTGAAATCGCCCGGAGATCCGGTTCCATTGCAGCCCCCGGATGGTCGCCCGGCCGCGGCCGTCGGTCATTTCCACTTCCGTCCGCAAGCCGCCCAGGAACGCTCCTCCCGGACCGCTATCCGGCAGAAGGAAGCTTACCGCCACATGTTCCACCGGCCGGCCTGCTTCGTCCGTGACCTCAACCGTCAACGGCCTCATGCTGCGCGAGCCCGCGGCGTGCACCGCCCCTTCCCCATCCACAACCTGAATCTGAAGAGTGGCCACCTGCGCCGGCGCCGCAAGAACAAAAGCTATCGCGCAGAGGAGGATCTTCACGTGGAAGTAGTGCGAGGAAAGCGAGGGAGTTCTCATAAAAAAAGGGCAGGCCGAAGCCTGCCCCCTGAGGCGAGCCGGGCTCGCCTGAAAAATCAAAATATGTCCTACCAGGTCACTTTGAATCCAAGCTGGATGGAGCGCGGATTGACGCTCGCCTGCGTGGATTGGGTATGCGGAATGATAGAGCCGAAGTTCGGGTCGGTGGCCGAGTTGTTCACGTTGGCCAGCATGTAGTTCCAGTGGTTGAGCGCGTTGAATGCTTCCGCCCGGAACTGACCCCGGATGCGTTCGGTGATGCGCGTGTCCTTGATGATGGAGGCATCCATGGTATAGGTACCCTGGACACGCACGTTGCCGCTGCGATAGGAGTTGACCTGGTTGGGCCGGTAGTTCGGCGGCAATTGCAACCAGTCGTACCCCGACCAATCGGTGGCGCTGCAACCGTTGGCAATGCTCTGCGGCAGCGGCGCGACAGCGCCGGTGTCGTCTTCGTTCAGGATGCAATTGTTGTTGATCTGCACCTTGTTGGCGCCCCAGTGCACGTTGCCGAGACCGGGATTCTTGAGCGCCACGATACTGCCGGGCATGTTGGCCGGCTCACCCAAAGGTGAATCGGTGATGAAGGTGTTGAACTGCCATCCGCTCACCAGCCGGTCCGCGACGCCATGCACGCTGGTGAGAAAATGCTTGCCCCTGCCAAATGGCAGATCGTATACCAGCGTCGCCTTGATGAAATGCGGCCGGTCGGCGTAGTACAGACCTTGCTGGTATTGGATCGGGTTTTGGTAGTAGTTGAGGTAGCCCCAGCGCTCATTCTGCTTGGACAGCGTGTAGTTCAACATCAGGTTCACGCCGTTACGCGTGCGGTAGTTGTAGTTCACCTGCATGGAGTTGTACCACACCTTGCCGGTGTTCAGGCCGTATTCGGTCCCGCCGGTGAACTGCGGGAAGGTCCGCAGCAACTGGTTGAGCGAGGTGGTGGTCGAGGTATACATGCTGGTGCCGATGAATGGCGCCAGGCCCTGGAACGGATTCGGCAGCGTCTGGTTGCAGTACGCCGCCGGCGATGCAAATCCGGCGGGAGTGGCCGCGCCATACATCACGCTGCAAGAATCGTATTGCGGATTAGTGTCGAAGGGGAAGTTCGACTGATCGTGAATCGCGCGGTTGCCCACGTACGAAACGTCCAGCGTGCCGTTCGGGCTGGGCTGATATTGGAAGCCGAATGAGAACTGGTTCGACCGCGGCAGCTTGAAGCTGGGAGCGAACCAGTTGACGCTCTTCCCAACATAGGTTGAGGCGCCCAGACTGGATCCTGAAGGCAGATTGATGCCGGTGGGGAACGGGTTGTTCATCACACCGGGAATCGGCGTACGGCCGCCATCGTTGCTGTTGACCAGCGACGTATTGTTGCTGAACCCTGCAGTCTGCATCCAGTCGTTGTTGGGGTTGACCATGTAACTACCGAAGCCGCCACGCATCACCAGATTGTCCCGCAACCGATAGGCAAAGCCGAAGCGAGGCTGGATGCCCGTCCAATCGATGTTAGCCGGCATGGGGGAGTTGCCGCCGGTGCCGGCGAAGCGCATCCCGCCCTTCAGATTGGCCAGATTGCTGTAGAGCGATGCAAATTGCGCCGGAATCTGCAGATTGCGGCTGGCGATGTTCTGGGTCGCCATGGCTCCGATAGGGCTGGCCATATTCGGGTCGAACGCATAGTCGAGCCGGTTGTACTTCTCAGTGATCGGCTCGTTGATGTCATACCGCAGTCCCAGGTTGATGGTCAGGCGGCTGCTCACCTTCCAGTCGTCCTGGAGGTAGGGTGCGATGTACCACTGGCGGTAGAACGGATAGGCCGCATAGTTGCTCTGTCCGCCGCTGGGATAGCCCAGGAGGAAGCTGGCGTAGCCGTCTCCGCCCAAGCCGTTTCCGGCGTTGTTATAAATCTGCTGCGTCCAGGTGGAGTTGAAGTCCTCTTCCAGGATGCTGCCGGTGTCCAATACCAGGTACTGAATCCGGCGAAGGTCCAGGCCGGCCTTGAGCGTGTGCTTGCCGGCGACCTTGGTGACGCTGGCTTCAATACCGTAGCCGTTGGTGATGTTGTCGCTGGAGGTGCGGCCCAAAGTCTGATAGCCGCCGATGCTCCAAACGCCCATCAAATATCCACCCGGCAACGACGAGATCAGCGATTTCGGCAGTCCCAGGGTGCTCAGATCGAACCCGGCATTGTCAAAACCCGAACCCTTTTCGATGAAACGGGTGTTGGAACCGCGGATATCCAGCACCGTGGTCGGATTCAGCGTCGACGTCCAGTCCAGCACATAGGTGTCGTTGATTCTCTGGAACGGCAACTGCCCGTCTTCGCCCATGCCCACGATTCCGTTGACCGGCCGGTGTTCGGTGCGGTCGTTGGACCCTTCGCGCATGAAGAAGCGGTTCTTGTCGCCGATGGTCCAGTCGAACTTGATGGTCATGTTGTAGTACGCGTCATGGTCGGTGACTTCCGGGAGGCTGAGATCTCCCGTGCCATACCGGTAGCCGCCCGTCGTGGTATTCGGCAGGGGCATGAGTTTGGTCAACACCAGCGCAGCCGGATTGATGCGGTTGGAGGGGATCACATTGCCGGGAAACGGAGTGCGATTGGTCAGGAGGTTGCCGCTGCCGTCATAGGTGGCGGTGGTGGGATCGAAGATCGTGATGGCCTGTCCGGAGCCGTTGACCAGCTTGCTGAAATCGCCGTTGCGCATTTCCGGCTGGGGCCAACTCACCAGCAGCGGATCCGCCGTGGCTTCCCGGTAGTTCTGGAAGGCCCCCATGTAGAACAGCTTGATGTATCCGTCGCGCTTCAGTATTTTCGGGATGATCACCTGCCCGGAAACCTGCCCGCCGTAATCGTCGAGATAGTGGTTCGGCCGGGGTGCACCAACGGAAGTGTTCTGGAAATTGTTGGCGTCCAGCGCAGACCGGCGCATATATTCCCAGCCGGTGCCGTGGAATGTGCTGCCGCCGCTCTTCATGACGGTATTGAGAATGCCGCCCATGGTGTGGCCGTACTGCGCATCGTACGTGTTCTGCATCATGGTGAACTCCTGGACGGTCTCCACCATGGGTACGTACGCAATGTTATTCGTGCCCATCTGTGCGTTGTTCGGCGCGCCATCCAGCAGGAACTCGTTGCTTTCCTGCCAGCCGCCATTCACTACCCAATCGGCAATGGCGCCGTTGTCAAACGGGCGCTGCCAGATCGACGCCCCGCGGAACGTGACACCGGAAGCGGTCAGCCCCAGCATGAAGGGGTTGCGTCCCGAGTTCAACGGCAGGTCCGAAACTTCTCTGGAATCGATCAAGCCACTGCGGTTGGCCGTTTGCGTTTCCAGCAATGCGGTATCGCCGCTCACCTCCACCGTTTGCGTGACATCGCCCAATTCCAGTTTGGCGTCGATGCCGGCAGCCTGGCTGATTTCAATGCTGATCCTGTCGCGCACGTATTGCTTAAAGCCCGTGGCCGTTATGGTCAGCTTGTACAGCCCCGGTTGCAGCAAGGGAATGGTATACCCACCGGCGTTGTCTGTCGTTGCATTGCTAACTTCCTTGGTTGCAAGGTTTGTAGCCTGGACTTTCGCCTGCGGAACGGTCGCCCCCGTGGAGTCCGTGACGTGGCCCGAAATGCTGGCACGAAACTCCTGTGCAGACGCGAAAGCGCCCAGTAAGAGAAGACAAATCACTGAATAGACAACTTTGGCTTTCAAGTGAAACTCCTTGTCCGACACTTCTGGCAGGTTGATACCTGCCCCTGTTCATTTCACCCACCCTGAACTCGGCCGTTCAGTTCGATCTACGGGTACACGCACCCATAGCCCTAACCTTTTTGCGAGAAACCTAGTATCGTTGTTATCACTGAATGTAACCGCTGTCAATAGATTTGTGGAGTTTAAACGCCAAAAGTGCCCAATTCCACATTTCAGGGGATGGAGATGACTCGGGCTGCGGCGATGATCCTGTTACGCCTCAGCTTTTTTTGACCAGCACGACCGTCACATTATCCGGACCGCCCGCCTCTTTCGCCGCCTGCACCAGATGCCGGCAGCTCTCTTCCAGAGTCGGGCCGGTGCGCAGGATTTCCTCCAGTTGCGGGCCTTCCAGCACACCGTGCAGGCCGTCGCTGCAAATCAGTACCTGGGTACCCGGCTGTAGCGGCACCGAATAGTAATTGACGGTCAGCGGCGAACTGGCCCCAATCGCCATCGTCAACACATGGCGCATCGGGTGATTCTTCAGGCTGTCCTCGTCCAGACCCAGCGGGCGGCCCACCTCGTTGACCCAGGTCTGGTCGTCGGTGATCACGCGGAAGCCGTCGCCATCCAGAACGTACGCGCGGCTGTCTCCCACGCTGGCGATGGACAACTGGCCATCCACCTCCAGCGCCGCCACCAGGGTGGTGCCCATGCCTTCCAGGGAGGAATCGCTCTGCGCCGCCTCGAGGACCCGGCGGTTCGCCTCTTCCACCGCCGAGAGCAGCACCTGGGTGTCCCGGTGCGGGGCGAACAGCACCGTTTCGGCAACGGTTTCCACCGCCATCCGCGAAGCCCGCTCCCCCGCCTTGGCGCCGCCCATCCCATCGGCCAGCACGTACAAACCGAGTTCCGGCTCGATCAGGCAGTAGTCTTCATTGTTCGTCCGGACGCAGCCCTTGTCCGAGAGGGCAAACGCTTCCAACATGCTTACAGACCCCTTCCGGTGCTCGGCACAAGTCCCAAATGTAACACGCGCGATTCGCTCCGCTACGGTAATTTTAGCTAGTATTTTGGGGCTAGCGCCGCCGGGGTGAAAGGGCGGAGTAAAATGGTAGTTAACTTCCCGCATGATGCTGCACAGATTGCGTCTCACGCTCGACATGATCAAGTTCGAGCATTCCGTTTTCGCCCTTCCGTTCGCGCTCACCGGCGCGCTGCTGGCTTTCCGGCAGGGCGGCTACGGCGCACAGGGGCTGTGGCGAACCCTGCTCTGGATCGTTGTGGCCATGGTGGGCGCCCGTTCCGCCGCTATGACGTTCAACCGCCTGGTAGACGCCGGAATCGACGCCCGCAATCCGCGCACCCGCATGCGGCAATTGCCCGCCGGCCTGCTTAGTTCCCGGTTCGCCTGGGGCTTTGTGGCCGCCGCTTCCGCCCTTTTTGTGCTGGCCGCCTGGCAACTGAATCCGCTCTGCCTGATGCTCTCGCCGGTGGCGCTGGCCATCGTCTTCTTCTATTCCTATACCAAGCGGTTTACTTCGTTCTCTCACCTGGTCCTGGGCTTCAGTCTGGGGATTGCGCCGGCAGCCGCCTGGATCGCCGTCCGCGGTTCCCTGGACCCCCGCATCCTGTGGCTCACCGCCGCCGTCACTTTCTGGACCGGCGGATTCGACGTCATCTACTCCTGCCAGGACTACGAATTCGACCGCGCCGAGGGCCTCTACAGCCTGCCTCACCGCCTGGGAATCGCCCGCGCCTTGCGACTGGCGCAAGCGCTCCACTTCCTGATGGTGGTGTGCCTGCTTGCCCTGGTCTGGTCACTGCACCTCGGCGCCCTCGCGCTTACCGGAGTCGCCGCCATCGCCGCGCTGCTCGTCTACGAACACAGCCTGGTCAAACCGCACGACCTGTCCCGCGTCAACGCCGCCTTCTTCACCATGAATGGCTACGTGAGCGTGTTATTCTTTGTATTCTGGGCCGCTGATATCTTCCTCCTCAAACCGGGTGCTTAGCCATGCAAGTTGTCATCGATGATCCTCGTCTTGTTCCGATCCGTGCCAGGGTGGAAGCCGGGGAGCGCCTGACTTTCGACGACGGCCTCGCCCTGTTTCGCACCACCGATATCCTCTCGCTCGGCTACCTGGCCAACATCGTGCGCGAGCGCCTCCATGGCAGCACCACCTATTTCAACGTCAACCGCCACATCAACCCCACCGACGTGTGCGTGGCCAGTTGCCGCCTCTGCGCCTTCGGCAAGCGGGTGCGCGACCCCAAGGCTTACACCATGTCCCTGGAAGAGGTCTGGCACAAGGCCGGCGAGGGCTACAGCGAGGCCGTCACCGAGTTCCACATCGTCGGCGGACTCCATCCCGAACTGACTCTGGACTGGTTCTGCGAAATGCTGCGCGGCCTCAAGGAGCGTTTCCCCCAGGTGCATCTCAAGGCTTTCACCATGGTGGAGATTGCCTACCTCGCCCGGCGCACGAAGATTTCCATTCGCGAAACGCTCCAGCGGCTGCGCGACGCCGGCATGGATTCCCTGCCCGGCGGCGGCGCGGAAATCTTCAATGAGCGCGTCCGCCGCATCATCTGCGATCACAAAATCGACGGCAGCGAGTGGCTGGAAACGGCCCGCACGGCCCACCAGTTGGGCCTGCGCTCCAATTGCACCATGCTCTACGGGCACATCGAAAACGACGAGGACCGCGTCGATCACCTGGTGAAGTTGCGCACTCTGCAAGACGAAACCGGCGGCTTCGTCACCTACATCCCGCTGGCTTTCCACCCCGATAACACGCCCTTGCAGCACATCGGCAAAACCACCGGATTCGCCGACATCAAGAACATCGCCGTGGCCCGCCTGATGCTCGACAATATTCCGCACATCAAGGCCTACTGGGTGATGATGACGCCGCGCATCGCGCAGATCGCCCTGCGTTTCGGCGCGGACGATCTCGATGGCACCATCGTGGAAGAGCGCATCTACCACGACGCCGGCGCCACCACCACCCAGGGATTGCGGCGCGCTGAATTGCTGCAGTTGATCCGCAAAGCCGGACGCGTCCCGGTGGAACGCGATACGCTGTATCGTCCCGTGCAGCGCACCGAATCCACCTTTACCGTGCTCGTGTAACCGTGAAGCTATTCGAACCCCATTGCGTCGTCCCCGCCGGCGATTGGTGCGGCGAAGGCCCCGTCTGGTCCGCCGATGAGCAGTCTCTCTATTGGACCGATATCAACCGCTTCCTGATTCACCGGCTGGATGCGGGCGGCGCGGTCCGCACGTGGCTCTTCGACGAGCCTGTCACCGCCCTGGGGCTCACCGGGCACGCCGGCACCCTGGCCGTCGCGCTGGCCTCCCGCCTGATCTTCTGGCGCCCCCAGACCGATGAGCGCCGCGACCATGGATTTCGCCTGCCGGGATACCCCGCCGTGCGTTTGAACGACGGGCGTCCCGACCCGCGCGGTTCCTTTTGGGCCGGCTCCATGCGCAATAACGTAGCGCCCGACGGCGCTTCGCTCGAAGCCGGCGGTACCGACGGCGTGCTGGTCCGCATCGACCCCGATGGCTCGGTGACCGAGTGGCAGCGCGATATCGGCATCGCCAACACGCTCGCCTGGAGCCCCGATCATACACGCTTCTATTTCGCCGACACGCTCTGCAACGCGATTTACGTCTACGATTACGACCCCGTCACCGGCTCCATCGCCAAGCGGCGGCCCTTCTTCACGGGCTTCGAACGCGGCCATCCGGACGGCTCCGCGATGGATCGTGACGGCTTCCTGTGGAACTGCCGGTGGGGCGGCGCGTGCGTCGTTAGGATCGCTCCCGATGGCGCCATCGACCGCATCGTCGAGATGCCCGCCCGCAATATCACCAGTTGCACTTTTGGAGGCATCGATTTCCGCACGCTCTTCGTCACCAGCGCCTCGCTGAGCGCGCCCGCGCAGCGCCTGGCAGGCAGCCTGTTCGCCTTCCAAACCAGTATTTCCGGCCTTCCCGAGCACCCATTCCTCTAATTTGCTAGCCTTTTCCAGCCTTTTTCAGCCTTTTCCTCTTTCCAAGCAGCCTGCATTGGCGTACCATCATGTCATCGGCTTAAGCCGAATGGGAGAGTAAAAGACGAAATGACGCAATCACAGATTGTCCAGACTCTGGCAGACAAGTGCGAAGTCACCAAAAAAGTGGCACAAGCCATGTTGGCTTCGCTGGCCAGCACGGCTATCTCAGAAGTGAAGAAGAACGGTCTATTCGTGGTGCCCGGTCTAGGCCGGCTCGTGCGCGTAGACCGCAAAGCCCGTATGGGGCGCAACCCGGCGACGGGCCAGGCGATTAAGATCCCGGCGAAGAAAGTCGTGAAGTTCCGCATCGCGAAAGCCGCCAAAGACGCGATTGTCCCACCGAAAGTAAAGAAGGCGTAGGCTTCAGCCCGACCGCTCCCTTACGGTCGCGGCTCCGTTCAGAGCCCCGGCCGTAAGGGAGCGGGAGTGCCTAGTTCGACCCGGTGCCCGTCCCCATCGCTGTCCCCGCTTTTCCCCCGCTGCGCTCGCGCTCCAGCACAGTCACCCCGTGATTGATCCAGTTTTCCGCCGGCGCCCCCTTCAGATAATGATCGAACCACGCATTGATGCGCCGGTGGTAGTCCAGTTGATTGGCCTTCTGCGCCACCGCATGATTCTCGCCTTCATACACCAGCATCACGCAGTTCTTCCCCGCCCTGCGCGCCGAGTTGTACAGTTCGATGTCCTGGTGCCAGTCCGATGCGCCGTCGTGATCCCCCACGCTCAACAGCAGCGGCGCCGCCAACTTGTTCGCAAAGTACACCGCCGAGTTGCGAATGTATGCCTGCGGGTCTTCGTACAGCGGAACCTCCATGCGCTCCTGCCCCACCTCCACGTGATTCGTCTCCGGACCGCCGCTGTTCCAGTAGATTTCCCCATAGCTGGAAGCCAGGTTGGTCAGCGGCCCGCCCGCCACGCCCGCCGCGAAAAGCTCGCTCTGCGTCAGGATGAACGTGGTCTCATACCCGCCCCACGAATGACCCACCAGGCCGACCCGCGTGGCGTCCACCATCCCCGTCTCCAGCACCTTCTTCACTCCGGCCGTCACACAATCCAGTGCCGAAAGTCCCGGCGCGCGCGGCCGGAACACAATGTCCGGCCGGTACACAAAATATCCGTTCTGCGTCCACACCGCGGGGTTGTACGTGACCCGCTCGCTGGGCGCGGTCCAGTTGTGCAGTTGGTTGCTTTCAATCTCGTAAATCTGCACGATCATCGGGTACTTTTTGCCGGGCTCATAACCCGCCGGATAATAGAGCGCACCCTGCAGCCTGTCACCATGGGCGTTCTTATAATCGACCAGTTCCGCCCGGCTCGCCGCATAATCCGCGGCGAACGGATTGGTATCGCTCACACGCCGGGCGCTCTTCAGATCCAGACCGCCCGCATAGAGGTTCGGGGATGTACTCCACGTGCCCGACTGGTACAAGAACACGTCGGCATTCTTCGCCTTCACCAGGCCGCGCACGCTCTTATCGGTGAATAACAGGCGCTCCACCTTGCCGTCCTGCAGCCGGGCATAGCCGGTGCGCTTGGTCCAGCGGCCCTCCAGGCTCAGATAAACGGGCTTCGAGAGATCGATCCATTCGGTCTCCTCTCCGCCGCCTCGGCCGCCCCGCCCGCCTCCCGCGCGCGCGGCGCTCACCCGGGCATAACGATTGCGGATTTCCTCCGGCGCGCCGTCCGTCAAACGGTGTGGCTTGGCCGTCCCGTCCGGAAACAGTTCCCACAAGTCGTAGGCGTCGTACACGATGACGCTGCGGTCGTCCTTGGTCCAGCCGGCAATGCCGTAGGGCGGCTTCTGCGGGACCGGATAGTCGTTTTCCCGGTTGGTGAAGATCGCCTTAAGCGCGTCTTTACTGATGTCGCGCGTGGTCCCCGCATCCAGATCGTAAGCCCAGAAATGGCCTTCCTTGAAGTTCATGGCATAGCGGCCGCCCGGGCTGAAATCCACCGGAGCGATCAGCTTCTTGGCCACCGGAACGCGCGCGCCGGTCTGCAGATTGACTTTGTAAATATCGAGGTACCGCCGTCCGAACATCGAATCGGCTACATAGGGCGTGCCGTCCAGCGCCAGGGCGCGGTCACCCTTTTTCGGCAGACGGACTTCTTCCCGATTATTCGTGGAAAGCGGCACCAGCTTCCCGCTCGCGATATGCCAGGCCGCCGTAACATTGCGGTCGCGGTCGCGCGAGGCGGTCAACTTCTGTTCGCTGATGACGTATTCGTCCTTGGAATGCCAGACCTCCACGGTGGACTGGTCTTCGTCGCTCTTTTTCCCTTCGGGCTTCTTCAGCCACTCGGCGATTCCGACAAACAGCGTGGCGCCGTCTTCCGACCACTGCGGCGTGCGCGCACCCACCAATCTCTGTGGAGCGTCGACCTGAGCCGAACGCTTTTCACCCAGCCCCTTCCACGCCAGCACCATGTAACTTTCGCCGTCGAAGCCGTCCTGCTTCACGCTCCGCAACGCCGCCAGATCGCTGGATTCCTTACGCCACGCCAGGCCGGTGAACAGCGCCGGTCCGCTGTCCAGCACGCGCAGCGAGCCGCCCTTGGGGTCGAACACCTGAATGGCATTGCCGGTACGTCCCTCCACCCCGATGGTCATCGCCAGGTTGGTGCCGGTATCCTGCCAGGCCATGCCGGTTACGTTTCCGAAGGTCGTGTCGGCGCCCGTGGCCAGATTACGCACCGTCAGGGTCGTGCCGGCCGGGTCGCTGCGCTCGGCGTCCGCGCCGCGGCCACCGGCAGGTTCGCGCGCGGGCGCATACCGGCGGAATGCCAGCCACGCGCCTTCGCCGGAGAATGCGAGGGACTGCACATCGGCCACGGTGGTCACTGCCCCGGTAGCCAGTTCCAGCACGATCATCTTGTTCTGCACCGGCTTCTTGGCTTTTTTCAGCTTCTCCTGGTCGGCCTCGGAAACGGTGGCTTCGCATGCCAGCCACCGAGAATCCGCCGAGAATACCGCTGCCGAGCAGAACGTCAGCGCTTGCGTCTTCCCGCCGAACGCGCCGGTCACACGCAACTCGTCGTTGCGGTCCGTGCGGCGGATCTCATAGGCCACCCATTGCCCGTCCGGCGATAATGCCGCCTGGCCGAGCGTTTCGAACTTGCCGTAGTCCGCGGGCTTCAAAGCGGGCTTGGTTTGCGGATAGGCAGCCAGTGCAAAGCTCGCCGCAAGAAACAACGGGCGTAATCCTGAGGACCTCATGGGAATCGATTCTATCAAGCTGGAAAGCGAGCGACACTGGAGTCATGGATCGTGCCATTGCGCCCAACGAAGCCGCCGTAGTCCGGTGGCTCCTGGATCACGCGCCTGTCGGGGACGTGGCGCCTTATCGAATTCCGCCTGTGGAAGAACTGCGGGTCCTCGAAGGATGCGACTGCGGATGCGCCAGCCTGGACTTCCAGGAGGACGCGTGGGGAGGCGCGGCCATCATCGCTGACGCTTTCGCCGGCTACCCCGACGGCCAACGGGCCGGCCTGATCCTGTGGGGCCGCGAAGGCGAGATCGTCTTGCTGGAAATCTACGATCACCAGCATCCAGGCACATCGCATCGCTTTCCCGTCATCGCTGACTTACGAAGCTATCAGGAACACGGCTGGGGCTGAGTCTTGCGATCT
This sequence comes from Candidatus Sulfopaludibacter sp., assembly GCA_031292755.1. GTDB lineage: Bacteria > Acidobacteriota > Terriglobia > Bryobacterales > Bryobacteraceae > Sulfopaludibacter. The sequence goes on along the minus strand of JARLGM010000115.1, from coordinate 4,193 downwards.
CCCCCTACGCAATCGCCGGACGCCGCTTGCCGAAACCCGTCGCCTGTTCGAAGGCGTGGGCCATTTGCAGCACGCTGAAATCCGCCTTGTTCCGGCCCACGATCTGCACACCCACCGGAAGGCCTTCCGGCGTGAACCCGCCGGGCACCGAAGCCGCCGGATTGCCCGTCGCCGAGATGTACCAGCAGGACTTCATCCAGTCGATATAGCTGTCGAACTTCACCCCCGCGATCTCCGTGGGGTACGGAGTGTCGATATCGAACGGCGGCACCTGCGTGGTCGGCAGGACGAAATATTCGTATTTTTCCAGGAACGCCTGAAAGCCGCGCCAGATCCGCGCATGAGCGGCCTCGGCATGTGCGAGTTGCACGCCGGTAAGCCGCAGCCCCTCCTCGATCTCGCCCTTGAGCGAGTCCTTAAAGGCGTCCGGATGCGCTTGCAGCCCCGCTCCGTAGGCAATCGCCGAATTCCATGCGCGCAGCGTCCGAAAGGAGATTTCGGCGGGAGCGAAATCCGGCTCCGCCTGCTCCACCACGCAGCCCAGCGCTTCGAACGTGGCCCGATGTTTGTCCACCACGGCGCGCACGCGCGCGTCGAAAGGCGCACCGCCCAGATCCTTGAACCAGGCCACGCGCACACCTTTGAAGCTGCGGTCCAGCGGGCGGGCGAACAGTTCTCCGGGTTCCTCGATAGAGAGCGGTGAACGGGAGTCTGGCCCCGCGATCGTGCTCAGCGCCAGGGCAAGATCGGCCACAGAACGGCCCAGGCAACCCGAGGTGCTCAGCGTGGACCATGCGACCTCTGCTTTGGGATTCGGGACGCGGCCAATGGAAGGCCGGAACCCAACCACGTTGCAAAACGCCGCCGGATTGCGCAGCGAGCCGCCCATATCGGAGCCGCTGGCCACGGGCACCATGCCGCATGCCAGCGCGACGGCGGCGCCGCCCGAGGATCCGCCGCATGTCTTCGTCAGGTCGTACGGATTGTGGGTCGCGCCAAACACCGTGTTGAAGGTCTGCGAGCCCGCGCCGAATTCCGGCGTGTTGGTCTTGCCGACAATCACCGCGCCCGCGCGCCGCATCCGTTCCACCACCAGGTCGTCCTCGGTGGGAACGTAGTCTTTAAAGAGCGGCGATCCGAAGGTGGTGCGCATGCCGCGGGTTTCCATCAGGTCCTTGTGCGCCACCGGCAGCCCGTGGAGCGATCCCAGTTTCTCGCCGCGCGCCTGCATCTCATCGGCCCTGGCGGCGGCTTCGGCGGCCACCTCCGGCGCCAGCGTCACGATGGCGTTCACCTTCGGGTTTACGCGCTCGATCTGCTTCAGGTGCCCCGCCAGCGCTTCACGCGCCGACAGTTTCCTGGCGCGGATCAGCCGGGCCATCTCCACCGTGCTCGTGAAACAAAGCGAAGACGCCGCGGACTGCGCCTCCACTGCGCCGGCGCAGAGCGACGCGGCGGCCATTCCGCTGAGCGCATCGCGGCGGGTCAGATCGTTCATCGCTGTAAGGCTATCATACGAGACTGGAGGGGAACGAGCATGACCGATCGCAGGGGATTCCTCGGCTTGGCCGGTGCCGGCATCGCCGGCGCCATCCTGGCCGCCGAAACACCGGACTACGACCTGGTGCTGTTCAACGCCAAAGTCTACACGGTGGATTCCCGCGCGCCGCGGGCCGAAGCGTTCGCCGTCAAATCCGGCCGCTTCGCCGCCGTGGGGAGCAGTGCGGAAATCAAGGCGCTCGCCGGCAAGAGCACGCAGACCTTCGACGCGCGCCAGATGACCGTCGTGCCCGGATTCATCGACTGCCACAATCACGCTCCCGGGAACGTGTTGCTGTACGAGGTGGTGGTCGGCAACCCCTACGTGGTGGAGTTCGTGACCATTGCCAGCATCGTGGACAAACTGCGCGCCAGGGCCCGCGAGACGCCGCCGGGCACCTGGGTGGAGGGATATTTCTTCGACGATACGAAGTTGAAGGACAATCGCCCGCTGAACGTTCATGACCTCGACCAGGTATCGAAGGACCATCCGGTTGTGGTCCATCATCGCGGCGGCCATACCGGCTTCTACAACAGCAAGGCCCTCGAGATGGCGGACATCGACCGGAACACTCCCAACCCGCCCGGCGGCACCTTTGACCGCGACGCCAAGGGCAACCTGAACGGCCGCGTCACGGACCGCGCCATGAACGCGCTCAACCGCGTCGGCAAGCGGCAGTCCTTCACCGAAGCACAACGCGCGCAGCGCGACCGCGACGGCCTGGCCTACATTTCCAAACAGTTCGTGCGCTACGGCGTGACCAGCGTCCACCACGAAGGCGGCAACCTGGCCGCCCTTCAAGAGGTGCGGGCGCGGGGCGAGCTGCTCCACCGCGTGAGCTATGAAGCCGGCGGAAAAGTGCTGGAAGCGATGATCTCCGGCGGCATCATGACCGGCTTCGGAGACGACTGGATCCGGCTGGGCGCCACCAGCGAGCACACCGTCGATGGCTCGTTTTCCGAACGCACCATGGCGCTCAGCACGCCTTATCCCGGGGTGACGCCGCCGTACAAGGGCAACCTCACCGAATCGCAGGACGACCTCAACGCCTGGATCGAGCGCGTGCACCGCGCCGGCATCCAGGTGAACTGCCACGCCAACGGCGATGTGGCCATCGACATGGTGCTGACCGCCGTGGAGCGCGCGCAGCGCCTGTTCCCGAGAGCCGATGCGCGCCCGAAGATCACCCACTGCACTCTGATCGATGATGGCCTGGTGCGTCGCATCAAGGCGTTGGGCGTGGTGCCGGCAGCGTTCACCACCTATGCCTATTACAATTCCGACAAGTTCGCCTTCTTCGGAGAAGCGCTGATGAAACGCAGCATGGCCTACCGCAGTTTCCTGGATGCCGGCGTCCCGGCAGCGGCGGGCTCCGACTTCAGCCCCGGACCGTTCGACCCGCGCATGGCCATCCAGGGAATGGTGACGCGTACCGGTTGGGACGGTAAGACGTGGGGCGCCAACCAGCGAATCACCGTCGAAGAAGCACTTCGGGTAAACACCATCAACGGCGCGTACAACTCCCATGAGGAAGCCATCAAGGGTTCTATCACGCCCGGCAAACTGGCGGACTTCGTGGTGCTTTCGGACGACCTTTTTAAAGTAGACAAAGAGAAGATCAAAGACATCCAGATCGTGCGCACGGTGGTAGGCGGCAAGACGGTCTACAGCGCCGCCTGAACTATACTCGGAGTCTTGCCCTGGTATCACGATATTCGGCGCGACCAGTGGCGTGTCCTGTTCGCTGCCCACCTGGGCTACCTGCTGGACGCGATGGACGTGCTGCTGTACTCCTTCGCCCTGACGGCGGTGCGGTCGGAATTCCAGATCGGCTCGGCAGCCGCCGGCGCCATCGCCGCAGTACCCATGGTGACTTCCGCGCTGGGCGGACTGGTGTTCGGCTATCTGGCCGACAGGTACGGCCGCGCCCGGGCGCTGGCCTGGTCGATCCTCTGCTTTTCGGTGCTCACCGCGCTCACGGCCACTTCGCGGACGGTCGCACAGTTGATTCTCTGGCGCTCGCTGGCGGGTATCGGGCTGGGCGGCGAATGGGCCGCGGGGTCGGTCCTGGTAGCGGAAACGTGGCCCGCCGAGCACCGCTCGAAGGGCATCGGGCTGATGCAATCCGGCTGGGCCATCGGCTATATGGCCGCGTCGCTGATGGCCGCCGCGGTGCTGCCGCGGTGGGGATGGCGGCCGCTGTTCCTGCTGGGCGTGCTGCCCGCGTTCTTCACCTGGTGGATCCGGCGCAACATTCCGGAATCGAACGAATGGCGCAAGGGCGCCGAGACGCCCCGCTCCTCGCTGCGGCCTTTGCTGCGGCCGCCGCTGCTGGGCCGCCTGAGCCTGCTGACGGCGCTGTGCTGCTGCCTCCTGTTCGGTTACTGGGGACTGTTCACGTGGATTCCCACGTATTTGGCCAGTCCTCTGGCGCGCGGCGGCGCCGGACTGGGAATCGTGAAGTCTTCCGCGTGGCTCTTTCCCATGCAGATCGGCGCGTTCTTCGGCTACGTCCTGTTCGGCTATTTCGCCGACCGCGTGGGCCGCAAGGCCGCCTTCCTCACCTTCGTTCTCACCACCGCGGCCCTGATTCCGGTGTACGGTCTGTGCGCCAAGAGCGCCGCCATTCTGCTGGCCATGGGCCCGCTGATCG
>JARLGM010000114.1 GCA_031292755.1 Candidatus Sulfopaludibacter sp. | reverse complement strand
CTGCGGTGACCGTCTTTCCAATCGATCTTGATGCCTTTTGACTTGGAAATGGCGATGTGTTCGGGGTCGGTGGAAAATGGCATTTTTCAGTTAAACATTCGCTCGACATCGCGCACTCCGGAGATGCGGCGCATGGCGGAGACCAGCTTTTCCAGTTGCTTTTTGTCCTTCACGTCCACGGTCATCTCGACAATGCCTCCGCCCTGATCGAGATCGGTCTTGGCTTCCAGGCTGCGGATGTTGGTGTTCTCGTCGGAAAATACGCTGGTGAGCTGGTTGAGCATCCCGGGCCGGTCGTCGGTATGCACGACGATGCGCACCGGGAACGCATCGGCGGTGGCGCGCGCCCATTCCACGGCGATCTTGCGCTCCACGTCGTACATCAGATTCTGCACATTGGGACACATGCGGGAATGCACCGCGACGCCCTTGCCCCGAGTGACGTAGCCCACGATGGCTTCGCCGCGGATGGGGTTGCAGCACTTGGCGCGATACACCAGCAGATCGTCGGCGCCCTGCACCTTGATGACGTCGTTTCCATCGCTGGGCCTTCCGGGAACACCGGGCGGCGTGGCCGGCTCGGCTACGGGTTTGGGCTCGGGCTCGTCTTTGACGATCCCGGGGGCCACCTTACCCAGCACCTGCCGCGCGGAAAACTTGCCATATCCGAGGGCGGCGTACAGATCTTCCGTCTTGCTGTAGCCGTACTCGCTCGCCACCTGCTCCAGATCGTCCCTGGCGACCTTACCCAACTGTACGCCCAGACGCCGGGCTTCCTTTTCGAGATATTTCTCTCCGATCTCGATGGCCTTGAGGCGCTCGCTGGCGTTGATGACGTGCTTGATCTTGTTGCGGGCGCGGGTGGTCTTGACGAAGGCCAGCCAGTCCTTACTGGGCTGGTGACCGGGCTGCGTCATGATCTCGACGATGTCGCCGTTGCGCAGGGTGGACCGAAGCGGCACGATGCGGCCGTTCACCTTAGCGCCGACGCAGGTGGCGCCCACATCGGAGTGAATGGCGTAGGCGAAGTCGATGGGGGTGGCATCGCGCGGCAGCACGATCACCTTGCCGCGCGGCGTGAATGTGTAGGCCTCTTCGGGGTAGAGATCCACCTTGAGGGTGGACATGAACTCGCCGGGATCGGGCACATCGCGCTGCCATTCCACCAGGTGGCGCAACCAGGCGATACGCTGATCGTCGGCCGCCGGACCCTTGCGGCCCTCCTTGTATTTCCAATGCGCGGCAATGCCTTCCTCGGCGATGCGATGCATCTCATCGGTGCGGATCTGGACCTCGAACGTCTGCCCGTGCGGTCCTACGACAGAGGTGTGCAGGGACTGGTAGAGGTTGGGGCGCGGGATGGCGATGAAATCCTTGATGCGGCCGGGGATGGGACGCCAGTGATTGTGGATCACGCCCAGCGCGGCGTAACAGTTCTTGACGGAATCGGTGATGATGCGGAGCGCCATCAGGTCGTAAACCTGGTCGACGGTGATCTTCTGGCGGCGCAGTTTCTGGAAGACGGAATAGGGCCGTTTGACGCGCCCATCGATGCGCGCGGGGATGCCCTCGCGGCGCAGTTCCAGTTCGACGGTCTGACGGATCTCGTCCAGAAACTCTTCGTTGGAGTGGCGGCGGCTTTCAATGGCGGCCAGAATTTCCTTGTAGGCCTCCGGCTCGAGATGCTGGAACGCCAGGTCTTCCAGTTCGCCGCGCACCTTGCCCATGCCCAGGCGGTGGGCAATGGGCGCGTAAATCTCGATGGTCTCGCGCGCGATGCGCTCCCGCCTGTCCGGGCTGAGATAGCCCAGCGTACGCATGTTGTGCATGCGGTCGGCCAGCTTGACCATGATCACGCGGATATCTTCCACCATGGCCAGGAGCATCTTGCGGAAGCTTTCGGCCTGGCGCTCTTCGGCGGAGAAGAAATCCAGCTTGGTCAGTTTGGTGACGCCGTCCACGCAGCGCGCCACTTCGTCGCCGAATTCCTTGCGCACCTGCTCGGTGGTGACGCTGGTGTCTTCCACAACGTCGTGCAAAAGGCCGGTCTCCATGGCCACCAGGTCCATGCGCATATCGGCGAGAATGTGCGCCACCATCACGGGATGCACCATGTACGGCTCGCCGGAATCGCGCGTCTGGCCCTGGTGATATTTCCGGGCGAACTGGAAAGCCTTTTCGAGCGGAGCGAAATCGTCTTTGGGGCGGTACTCGCGAACCTTAGCTTCGAGCTCGCGGTACAACGGTTCCACCGGATCGTGTGGCGGCAAAACGGGTGCAGATTCGGAAACGCTCGGGGTTTCTGCGGGCACTCTATTTCGATTGTATCAGGGCCAGATCCATAAAAAACAAAAAGGACAGGCCGTGAAGCCTGTCCTTAGGGAGGTGAGGGTTGTAAGCCGTCTATTTCTGATTGGGGTCTGCCACGATACCGCCGCCGGCCTTCTTTTCCTTTTCTTCGGCCTTCTTCTTCTTGGTGGCGAGGGCCTTCTGGACCCAGTCGTCGGCAATCTTGGTCTGTGCTTCGTAGCCGGCTTTGTCGTCAGCCAGGTCCGCGCGCTCGCGGATCAGAAGGTTCTCATAAGCCATGGCGTCGTCATAATCCGGGTTGATCTTGAGCGCCATATCGAGCGACTTCAGACCGTTGTCGATGACCGGACCGTACTCTTCCTTGAGCTGCTCTTTGACCTTCTTATCTTTAATGGGACCGGGGTCTTCCTGCTTCATGCCCAGTTTGGCGCGAGCCCCGCCGTAAACCGGATACCACTTGGACCACGAGATGAAACCGATGCTGTAATAAGCGTCAGCGTTATTCGGGTCCACCACGGTCAGCTTCTCATACCACTTCTGGGCCTCGTCGAGCTGCTTCTGGTTCAGGTAGAGCGACGCGATGGAGGCGATGGCCACGGTGTTCTTGGGGTCCATATCGAGGACCTTGACGAACTGATCGTGCGCGGCGGTGGCGAACTGCTTGTTCTCCGGCGACTCGGCGCCCGGAATGTACTGCTGCATGTAGGCGGTCGCCAGGTAGAGCCGCGCGGTGGGGAAGTTGGGATCCAGATCCACCGCGGTTTTGAAATGCTCGACGGCTTCGGGATACTGAGCGTTCTTGAAGGCGGCGACGCCCTTGTTGAGCTGATCACGCGCTTTCAGCTGCGTGCAGCTTGTGCCCAGAATGGCCAACGCGGCAACCGATAGGATCAGTATTGCTTGACGCATGGTTTCGAAAAGCCTCCTATTGTCCCAGATCCTTAAACGGCATCAATCCGACTTTGTCGATGCCGGCGCCATGCGCAATGTCGATTGCCTTGGCTACCCATTGAAACTCGAGGGTGGGATCACCCTTGACGAAGACAACCCGCTCGGCGCGCGTCTTGAAAATGTCTTCCAAGCGGCCTTGCAATTTGTCCCATTCGTCCGTTTCGCCGTTGATCATGACGGTATGGTTGCCGTCTATGGTTATCACAACGGTGCGCGTATCGGACTGATTGGCTTGCGCTCCGGGCGGGGGCGGCTGCGGGACCAGCGCCTCCAGCCCTTTCGGCGTGAGTGGCGTGATCACCATGAAAATGATGATGAGCACCAGCAGCACGTCAATCATGGGCGTCATATTCATGTCGCACTTGGGACCGCCACCGGCCCCGCCGACTGCCATTGACATACAGTTACTCCTTTAAAAACCCTTTTTAAAATCTACTGGCCGGCCGGCGCCGCGGCGCCACCTTCAGGCTGCTTGCCCTTTTCCTGCAACTGTTCGGTGAGCAGACCGACGTTATCCACGCCGGCGGCTTGCAGGTTCTGCACGACTTCCAGCACCACTTCGTATTTGGCCCGCTGATCGCTCTTGATGAAAACCGTCTTGTCCAGCCGGTTGGTGAGCAGATCTTTCACCTTGGGGGCCAGATCGTCCGCCGGCATCTGAGTGGTATTCAGATAGACCTTGCCATCGCGGGTTACGCCGATTGTCACGGCGTCGCTTTTGTCCTGTGCGGGCATCGCAATGGGGTTCTTGGTTTTGGCCAAGTCCACACTGACACCCTTGGACAACATAGGCGTAATGACCATGAAGATGATGAGCAGCACCAGCATCACGTCGACCATAGGGGTGACGTTGATGTCGGCGACCGCGACCGCTTCTTTACGCTTTTTCATTTCCGTCATACTGTTCTCCCGGGACTCGGCAGGAGCCGGGAGCCCCTCGCGGGACTCCCGGATGAATCAACTCGCCGGATCCTTCAGTAAACTACTTGCGGGCACCGGCGCCACGCTGCGAACGCTTGAGGAAGTAGTCGATCAACTCGGAGCTGGAGTTCCCCATCTCCACGTCGAAGGCTTCAATCTTGTTGGTGAAGTAGTTGTACATCCAGACCGCCGGGATAGCCACGAACAGACCGATAGCCGTGGTCACGAGGGCTTCCGAAATACCGCCGGCGACAGCGCCGAGGCCGGTGGACTTTTCGGTCGAAATGCCTTTGAACGCGTTGATGATGCCCGCGACCGTTCCGAACAGACCCACGAAGGGAGCGGTGGAACCGATGGTGGCCAAGCCGCTGACGCCACGTTTCAGTTCGGCGTGAACGATAGCATCGGCGCGTTCCAGAGCGCGCTTGGAAGCTTCGATCTCTTCGCCGGGGATTTCCGAGCTGATCTGATGAGCCTGGAATTCCTGCAGACCGGCCACGACGACCTTCGCCAAATGGCTCTTCTTGTAACGGTCGGCAATCTTCACGGCCTCATCCAGCTTGCCTTCGCGCAACGCGCCGGCCACGGCCGGAGCGAACTGGCGCGATTGTTTACGGGCGGCGTTATAAGCCATCAAGCGATCAATCATGACGCCGATGGAATACGCCGACATGATGAACAGCAGGATGACGACCGCCTTAGCGAGTCCACCCATCTGTGCCCACAGGTGAACGGGGTCCCAGCCGACGCCGCTGTTGTCCTGGAGCAAATAAAGCGACCATACATGCACTTGCAATAACATTCTGTTTCTTCTCCTGCGAGTTGATTTTTGTTACTTCTATTCCGACGTCCGAACAGGACCTTCGGGTTACTGGCTCAACGTGAAGTTCACGTCGATTTGAGTCACCACTTCGACCGGCTCCCCGTTGAGGAGGGTCGGAGCGTATACCCACTGTCTCACCGCGTCCATGGCGGCCTGGATCAGCAGCGGGTGGCCGCTGATCACTTTCAGATCCTGGATGGTGCCATCCTTGGCGATGACCGCGTTCAGGTGCACGACACCGGAGATGCGCGCCTGCTTGGCCAGCGGAGGATACACAGGACGGGGCTGGCGGACCAGCTTGGCCTGCTGCACGTTGCCGCCGACGCGAATCCGTTGCGGCGTGGCCACCACTTCCTTCTTCGCCGGGGGCGGAGGGGGAGGCGGAGCAGCCGAAGGAACCGACCCGATGATGCCGCCGAGCACGCCGCCCGGAGTGCCACCGGCAACGCCGCCCGGAACACCGCCGACTACGCCGGCAACGCCGGAAGAGGGTGGCGGCAATTCTTCTTCAGTGATCTTGGCGATTTCTTTGGGGACGACCTTCGGGGCCATCAATCTGCCGGCATCGAACTGCCGGGGAATGATCTTGACGTGAACCTGGGGAGCAGCCGGGGGAGGCGGGGGAGGCGGGGGAGGCGGCGGCGGAGGCGCCACCAACATGCTGGTCAACTGCGCCGTGGGCAGGTAGTCGAAATACCACATCGGCAGGATCACCATCACGCCGATGAGGACGAGTTGCACGATGGTGGAGAGGATCACCGCCGAGGTTGTATTGGTCTTTCCGGTTTGCACAAACGTCTGCTCAAACATAGGACTTCCTTTCCGTCAAGCGCGGGCGGCGAAAGCCGTTTCGCCTGCGCTTCATAGTCTACTTAACCGCCTTCGACGAACTCTTGCGAACTACGTCGGCCCGGGGGGCGGTTGCCAGCACCGGAGCCGTTTTCTTCCGGGTATCAGTGTAATTGTGCCAGAACAAAACGATCGGACTGGCGATAAACACTGACGAATAGGTACCCACAATGATGCCGCACACAAGCGCGAAACTGAACCCGTGCAACACGGGACCGCCGAACAGGAACAGGGCGATCACGGTGAGGAACGTCAAGCCCGACGTCATGATGGTCCGGCTTAACGTCTGGTTCACGGCCCGGTTCATCACCTGCTCCAGCGGCTCACGCCGCGAGATTTTCAAATTCTCGCGGATACGATCGAAGATCACAATCGTATCATTCATGGAATAACCGACAAGGGTCAAAAGCGCCGCGATCACCGTCATGGAGATCTGCTCGTTGAACAGCGAGAACAAGCCCACGGTAATGATGGTGTCGTGGAAGCACGCGATCACCGCGCCCAAACCGTAAATCCACTCGAACCGGAAAGCGATATACGCCAACATGCCGGCCAAGGCGTACAAGGTGGCCAGAACCGCCTTGGTCCTCAGTTCGGCGCCCACCTTCGGACCAACCATTTGCACTTCGCCGACGTGGAAGGGGGCCAGGTAACACTCTTGATTAAGAGTGTTCATAATACCAGGATTCATGCCCGGCACGGAGGACAAATCGCTGAAATTAGTAATGAGCCCAGAGTACTGTTTATCACGTACCGTGGTCAAATCCGCCGCTAGTTTCTCCAACTGCTGGTCGCTCATGGGCACTCCGGCCCGCGCCAGCGGATCGCGAAGCCGTTCCTTCAGGGTCACGGCACTGGCGTTGTTGAAATCCACCTTGCCGTTGTTGGGCTGCCCGAAGGTCTGGGCAAGAACGTTATCCATGGTGTCGCGGTTCTGGTTCAACAGGTGTTCTTCCTGCAACTCGGTACCGATGGAGACGCTGTTGACGGCGGTGCCGCCGCTGAAATTGACCACGCTCACTTCGCCTTTAACGGCGTGTTCCATTACCGAGCGGATCTTCTGCAGATCGGGTGGACCGGCAAACTTCACGGTCATCAACGCGCCGCCTTTGAAGTCGATCCCGTAGTTCATTCCGTGCCAGAAGAAAATGCTTCCCAGTCCGGCGACGGTCAATACCAGCGAGGCAATGATGAAGGGCCACTTCTTGCCTAAAAAGTCGTAGTTCGTGCTTTTGAATAATTCCATCGAATCTTGCCGTGCTGGTGCCCTACACTAAGTTGGACACCGGCTCCTTAAATTTGTTCCCGTCTGTGGCAGATTTATGCCCAATCTTTTTAGATACTTAGAGTCTCCAGACGCCGATGTCCGGACAGCTCGTAATCGAAAATGGTCTTGGACACAAAAACTGCCGTAAAGATGTTCGCGATCAGTCCGATCGTTAATGTTATCGCAAAACCCTTGACCGGCCCCTCCCCGAAAAGGAAAAGGAAGGCACAGGAAACGACCGTGGTCACGTGCGTGTCGACGATCGTCCACCAGGCTTTGTTGAATCCGGTGTCCACGGCGGCGACGATCGACTTCCCGGTGCGCAGCTCCTCGCGGATGCGCTCGAAAATCAGGACGTTCGAATCCACCGCCATACCAATTGTCAAAATGACGCCCGCGATGCCGGGCAGGGTGAGCACGGCATGAAAATAAGCCAGCGCGGCCAGCAGCACCACGGTATTCAACAACAGCGCCAGAACGGCATTGATCCCGCTGCGCTTGTAGTACAGGAGCATGACGACGATTACCGCCGTCAGCCCGGCAACGCCGGCCATCAGACCTTCCTTAATGGAATCGGCACCCAGCGAGGGTCCGATGGAGCGTTCCTGAAGGTATTGCACGCCTGCCGGCAGGGAGCCGGACCGCAGATAGCTGGACAGATCTTCGGCTTCCTGTTCACTGCCCAGACCGGTGATGCGCCCGGAGTCCTCGATCTTCGACTGAATGGTGGCCACGCTGACGATCTGATTGTCCAGAACCACGGCCAGCCTGTTCCCCACGTTGGCTTCGGTGTAGCGGCCGAAACGCTTGCCGCCGTCCGGGGACAGCGTGAAACTGGTCTCCCACTTGCGAAATTCATCCTGGCCCGCACGCGCATTGCGCATCACAGCACCGGTGATCACGGGATTCTTGCTCACGAGAAACCACTGGTCGCCATCCACGCCCGCGCGCGGTTTGGACTTCACCAGCGTGGTGTTGAGCGGCAGCACGCCGCCATGCTGCGCCATCGCGGCGTCGCGACTGGAAAACGGACCATCCTTCACGTCGTCGATATTCAGCACGGCCGCGGTGCCGATCCGTTCCTTCACGCGAGCCGGATCGTCCAGCCCCGGCAACTGCACCAGAATCTCGTGCGTATCGCTGCCGTATTCGGTAACGGTCGGCTCGGTCAACCCGAGGCCGTTGATGCGGTTCAGAATAGTTTCCACGGTGCGCTTGACGGTGTCGCTCTCCAGCGAGAGCAAATCCGTGGGCTTCATCTTTAACTGATAATCGGTGGAATTCAGCACCGTCACGTTGTAGGTGGTATAGCGCTCCGTAACCAGGTTGCGGAAGGCGCTCGACATGGTGGCGGGAATGCCCTTGACGGTAATGGCCTCACTGCTCGCATCGGCCACCGCCTTGACATCGGTGCTTTGCATGTCGGTCCAGGTGATGTTCTCTTTCTTGAGATCTTCTTTCAGCCGCTCGATGGCCTGATCGGCGTCGGCTTTGACCGCGTCCTGAACCTGCACTTCCAGCACGAAGTAGGTGCCACCCTTGAGGTCCAGCCCGAGGCGGATGTTCTCGTTGAAATTCCGCTTCAGATCGGCCATGGACTTGGGGAGACCGATGATACCGAAAACACAGACCAGAATCGTCGCAACGATGAATATGGTCCGAGACTTCAAATTCTTTTTCATGGAGTTCAGAGCCTGCTAACGATAAATTTGCTTTACTTCTTGACCTCGCCGCCGACCAGGCTCGAGACGGAACTGCGCGAAACCTGAATCTTAACGTTGTCCGGCTTCACCCGTAACACCAGGGAATCGTCGCCATCGATCGCTACGATGGCTCCGATGATCCCGCCGCTGGTGACTACCACATCGCCATTCTTCAGCGCGGACAGCATTTTCTGCGTCTGTTTGCGCTGCCGCTGCATCGGAAGAAATAGCAGGAAATAGAAAATTCCGAAGATGAGAAGGATCGGGAGGAATCCCAACAGGGACGAGCTGGGCGACGCCGCTTGGATATACAGGTTTAAGGGCACGTTCTGACCAAATGGGGATCACCCGGCATCCACGCACGCCGAGCGCACAGTCCTCAAGTATTCTGGATATGATTTCGATATTATAGCGTGCCTGATCCCACGCATGATGTCAAGGTACCGCCGGACGTTGTGCCTCGTGGCCAACATCGCGTACAAAATTTCACCGGACAAGAACAAATGCCTGAGGTATGCCCGGGAGTACGTACTACAAGTATAGCATTCGCAGTTCGCGTCCAACGGCCGCTGATCCTCTTTATATCGCGCGTGTTTAATGATGACGCGGCCTTCGGACGTGAACAGATAGCCGTTCCGGGCATTGCGTGAAGGCAGCACGCAATCCATCATATCTACCCCGCGGGCCACGTATTCGGGCAACTCAGCGGGCATGCCCACGCCCATGGCATAGCGCGGACGGTCGCGCGGCAGGATGGCTTCGGTGGCCTCCACCATTTCCATGCTGAGCGGACGGGGCTCGCCGACCGAGAGACCGCCGATGGCATAGCCGTCGGTATCGAGGTCCAGCAGGGCGGTGGCGCACTCGCGGCGCAGGTCGGGAAACATGGAGCCCTGGACGATGGGAAACAAGGCGTGGCGCGTGGCAATGGCGGCCATGCGTTCGCGGAAATGAGTATTGGCCTGCGCCGCCCAGCGGACCGTGCGCCGCATGCTCTGGCACGCATCTTCGTGGCTGACGGGATACCCGGTGCATTCGTCGAGCACCATCAGGATGTCGCTGCCGAAGGCCAGTTGCACATCGACGGTCGATTCGGGCGTAAAGGTATGGGTATCGCCGTTGAGATGCGATTGAAAGACGACGCCGTCGCCGGTGATCTTGCGCAGGCCGCTGAGGCTGAACACCTGAAAGCCGCCGGAATCGGTGAGGATGGCGTTGGGCCACGACATGAAGCGGTGCAACCCGCCCATTTTGCGGATGGCCTCGTGTCCCGGACGCAGGAACAGGTGATAGGTGTTTGCCAGCAGAATGGGGACGGCGAGGTCTTCGGCGAGATCGCGCTGGGTGAGCCCTTTGACGGTGCCCTGGGTGCCCACCGGCATGAACACGGGCGTTTCGATGGTGCCGTGCGCGGTGTGCAGAAGGCCGGCGCGGGCGCGGGTGTGGGGACACTCGGCCACCACTTCGAAGGTGATTTGTCGCAAATCAATAGCTTACAGGACGGCGAAGAGGCGCGTCTTTCCCCGTGAGAAGGCGCGGCTGTTGCCGGTGCAATCGGCCCCTGAAGCGCGCTAGCCGTCCTCCGCCCCGGCCTTCGGCCTGTGGAAAGGCGATGCGTTCGAAGAAGGAAATGGCGGAACTCCGCCGCTTCTTCCGCGGCAATTCGTTTCAGACCATCCCGGTCGACGAACCCATCGGTTACGCGGCCGCCGGTCTGATTGAATATCAGATCGATAGGCGGGTTCGCCGAAGAAGAATATTGGCCGCGGATGAACACAGATAAACGCAGATAAAACAAACTTCTTATCGGCGTTCATCGGCGGCTCGAGTTTTTTCCTTACCAGCGTTCAGTGCTTCACTACGGTCAGCGTCACCTGGCTGGCATACTGACGGGAGTGGTGCACCTGGTTATGCGCCGCCACGCCTTTGGATTCGTCATAGTTGTTGCCGCCGGTATTCATGTTCCGGTCGAAGCGCGGAAAATTGCTGCTGGAAATTTCGATCCTCAGGCGGTGGCCGGCCGCGAAGAAGTTGCTCGTGGTCATGGGCTGTAGCGCCACCTTGTAGACTTTACCGGGATCCATCCAGGCCAGAGGCTGATCGTAACCGTTGCGATACCGCGCGCGTTGAATCGTCTCATCCAGGTTGTAGGCGGTGCCGTCGGGTTGCACATCGATCAGCTTCACGGTGAAATCCGTATCCTTGGCGTCGGACCCCACGTAGAGCGTCACATCGATCGGCCCGCTGGCCTCCACGCCTTCGGTGAACGGCTCGGAGGTGTAGACCAGGATGTCCGGCCGCTCCTCCATCTTGCGCTGATCGAAGGCGCCGCCGGTCACGGCGTTGCCGGTGCAGCAGACATTGCCTCCGAAGCTGGGCACGGGATCCATAGGATCGTACGTGAACGCGTCGGGCTTATCCGCGCCGGGCGCGGACATCGCCAGCGCGCCGTCGCCATGCAGGGTGTTGGCCTTGCCGCCGCTGGTCAGGTAGAACGTCATGGGGTGCGCGCCGGCGGGCGGCCACGTGTCCGCCGTCTGCCACTTGTTCAGCCCCATGGTGAAATAGCGGACCTTGGGCGTCTTCTGCAAAATCCCGTTGTCCTCGCCCTTGAGGAAATGGTCGAACCAGCCGTAGGTGAGTTCGTCGTAGTTCAGACGGGCGTCCCCCATGCTGCGCTCGCCCACCACGGTATTTTCGGTGGCGCGTTTGTAGCCGCAGTGCAGCGTGGGCGCGATCACCGCATACTGTTCGTTGGCGATATCGGGCCGCGCTGTCTGGCGCACGAAGTTGTATGCCGCCAGGTTGGGCCCGATGGATACGTCGTACCAGGACATAAACCAGAATCCCGGCACATTGACCTTCATATCGTCGTGCCACAGACCGCCGCGATACCAGTCGGCGTCGTTGGGCTTGCGTTTGATCATGGCGCCGCCGGTCGAAACCTCCATGCGGTCGGCGAAAATGCCTGTGGGCCCCTTCACGGACTTGATGATGTCCATCTCGGGCAGATAGCGCAGCGCTTTGGACCAATCCACCGGCGGCATCTGGGGCGCGAGGTCGAACAGGCGCGAGGCGCGAATCAAATCCTCCTGCGAGGTGTTGGGCGGGAACATGGGCCTCACCTGGTTCTGCTCGCCGTAAATCCAGGCGATGAACAGCATCTGGACGGCGCCGCCGCGATACCAGTTCCCCTGCTCATAATAGGGCTTCACGCGCCCCACGCCAGCCCCGAATCCCTGCGGGATCATGGCCGCGAAAGCCGGATTCCCCTGCGCCGCCACCCCAAGCTGCCACTCGGCGGTGGAGGAGCAGCCGATGGTGCCCACCTTGCCGTTGGCCCACGACTGGCCGGACATCCACGAAATGGCGTCGGTGCCATCGGTCAGGGGAGCGCCGAGAATATCGTAGTTGCCTTCGGAGAAGAAGTGGCCGCGCTCATTCATTTCGACGTAGGCGTAGCCGCGCTTAACGGCATCGAGTTCGGCGGACATGTCGCGCGGCGCTCCGTTGCGCACATCCCAGAAGTTGAAGTTGTAGGGCGTGCGCACGAAGATGACCGGGTACTTTTTGGAGGTGTCTTTGGGGCGATAAACATCGGTTGCCATGCGTTTGCCGTCGCGCATCGGCACCATCACCTTGCGCTCGACTATAGCAATCTTCTCGAGTTCCTCTTCGGTGGAGTTGCGCGCCGCGATCATCTGCGGGTTGGGCGCACCGCGCCCCTGCGCCAGCGCGGAAGCGGCAACCAAAAAAAGTAGACTGAACACTCGTCTCATCGTCCCCTCACACAAGATTTATTGGCCGCAGATGAACGCCGATGAACGCGGATAAAACCAAAAATCTTATCGGCGTTCATCTGCGTTCATCGGCGGCTTATTCATTTCTTTTTTATCGAAACAACTGCGGCGCCATGTCGGCCAGGTAGTCGCGCCAGTTTCTCCAGACGTGGCCTTCTTCGGACGGATTGAAGCTGTTTTTGATCTGGTGCTGATCCAGCGTCTCGTGCAGTTTCTGCGAGCCCGGGAAGAGCGCATCGGCCTTGCCGCAGGCGATGTAGAACAGCTTGATCTTTTTGTTGGACGCTTTGGGATCCGCGAACAGGTCCTTGTACAGTTCCTCGAAATTCTGCGTTCCGCCGCCAGCACTGAACGCGCCGATGTAGTGGAAGGTGTCCGGGTGCGTGGGGCCGATCTGCAAGGTCTGGCCGCCGCCCATGGAAAGACCGGCTAGCGCGCGGTCGTCGGCTTTGGCGGTCACACGGTACAGCTTCTCGACGTAGGGGATCACGTCCTGGAGCAGGTCGTTGGCGAAGGCGTTGCGGTCCGGCTGCGCGGCCGGCGCGGCCGGCGGCACCAGGGTGACTTCGGCCGTGGGACGTCCGTATGGCATCACGATCAGCATGGGCTTGGCCTTCCCGGCGGCGATCAGGTTGTCCAGAATCAGATTCGCGCGGCCGACGGTGACCCACCCGTTCTCGGTGTCGCCCGACCCGTGCAGCAGGTACAGCACCGGATAGCTGGCCTTGCCCGCTTCATAACCGGGCGGCGTGTACACCCACATGCCGCGCGTGACCCCGAGCGATTTCGACTGGTACAGGTTGACGTGCACCGTGCCGTGCGGCACCGGCTGAATGTCCCAAACGGCGGGAGCGTCGCCGGGCACTTCGAACATCGATTCGCTGGACCGGTCGCCCTCCTTCACCATGGGATTGTTGGGGTCGATATTGCTGACTCCGTTGACCGCGAATTTGTAGTTGTAGACGTTCGGCTTCAGCGGACCGACGGTGATGGTCCAGTAGCCGTCCTCGCCCTTTTGCATATCCTGGGCGCCTTGCACGAAATCGCCCGTCAGCTTGACAGTGGCGGCGTCCGGCGCGCGCAGTTGAAACATGACGGTGCGATCCGGCTGCACAATATACGACGGTTTGGGGGGAGCGCCTCTACCGGCTCCCCGTCCCCCGCCCGGCGGCGGACCCTGCGCCGACAAACAAGCGGAAAACGCCAGCAACGTGGCAAGCAGCGATGTTCTCATGCGTCAAAGTATATTCCATAGCGCTATTCTGAAGGGGGCCACCGGTCATGCCTCTTTCCCACCTGTTCCTTGCGTTTCTGTTTCTGCAGGCGCCCAAGCCCGGCAGCGTCTCCGGCACGGTGACCAATGCCGCGACGGGAGGGCCCGTTCGCAAAGCCCATATCACCCTGCGCGCAGCCGAACAGACCTATACGGCGACCACCGACGCGGAAGGGCACTTTGCGGTGTCTGGCGTGACGCCCGGAACCTTGCAGGCACAGGTGGAATGCGCCGGCTTTCAGGCACTCCTCCGCCCCGAGCCTGTCCGGGTAGCAGAGGAGCAGCACGTCACGAACGTGACGGTCGCGTTGATCCCGAACGGAGTCATCACCGGCAGGGTGCTAGACGAAAACGGCGATCCGATGCCGCAGATGATGGTGGAGGCGGCGCTGGAAACGTATGGCCTCGCGGGCCGCACCCTTTCCCCGAGAGGCAGCATGCAGACCGACGATCGCGGCGTGTACCGATTTTTCGATCTGCCCGCCGGGCGTTACTTTCTGATGGCTTCGAACCCAGCGCTGGCCGGTGGCTGGAACGGCCGCGTGCATGGCGACGCGGTCGAGACGGCTTATGTCGCCACCTGGTTTCCCGCGGCGGCCGAATCGCGGGCAGCCACGGCCAACCAACTTGCGCCCGGCGCGGAACTGGGTGGAATCGATATCCGCATGCGCAAAATGCGGGTCTACCACGTGCGCGGAAAGGTGGTGGCGCCGGGCAGCCAGCAGCGGCTGGACGCTCCCGTGATGCTGGCGGCTTGCCAGACGGCCGACCGACAGTTTCTCTACGCCCCGATTCTGCGTGACGGCAGCTTCGACGCCTCGGGGGTCGAACCAGGCTCGTGGTGCGCCACCGTCACGGCGACAAACCCGGTTCACGGATTCTACGCGCGCCAAACCGTCACCGTCACCGATCATGATGTGAATGATGTGATCCTCACCGTGGCGGCCACCGCGGACGTTCGCGGCCTGGCGCTGCTCGACAGCGGCGCGCCCGCGAGTCTCCCGCGGTTGCCGGTTCAACTGGTCCCGCTGGAGACTCCCGGCCGCACTGTGTCGGCCACCATCCAGCCGGATGGCACCTTCACGCTGGCGAACACAGCAGCCGGCCCTTATCGTGTGGAGGTGAATTCGCGAACGCCGTATCTGAAGGCGGTGCGGTTCAACGGACAGGACGCGCCAGACGGGCGCATCCTGGTGCCGTCTTCGGGAGGGCAATTGATGCTGTCGCTTGCCACCGATGGCGGCGAGATCGGGGGCACCGCTTCCGGCGAGAACGCGCTGATCACGGCGTTCTCTTCCAGCGGGCTGGAGGCGGGGCCTGCGATCGCCGGGGCTGGTTCCGGCGGCAACTTTCTGCTGCGCAACCTGGCGCCCGGAGATTACCAGGTGCTGGCGTGGGAAACCCGCGACTACAGCCTGGTGCAATATGCCGAGTTTCGCAAGCTCTTCGACAGCCGGGCGGTCAGCGTGACGGTACGGTCCAAGAGTCATGAGACAGTCACGCTCACGCCCGTCACCGCGGCGGAGATGGAAGCGGCCAAAGCGAGGCTGCCATGATCCGCGGCCTTCTCTTCCTGGCCATGGCCGCGCACGCCCAAACCGTGCAAGGCGTGACGGTCAACTCCGTAACGCACAAGCCGGTCGCCGGCGCCATCGTGCAACTGATCAGCGCCGCTCCGGAGCAGGACGCCGAAGCCGAACTCGAACTCTACCGCGGGCGCAGCGATGAGGCCGGCCGGTTCCGGTTCGATCGCGTGGTGCCGGGCCATTACCGCGCCATCGCCGATGCGCCGGGTTTCCCACGAGCGAATCTGGCGGGTCGCGTGGCCCGCGTCTCGGTGGCCCCCGGGGCGACGGTGCCCGAGGTCACCATCGCCATGACGCTTGCCGCCGTGATCTCCGGCCGCGTGGTGGACCAGGATGGCGACCTGATCGCCTATGCGTCGGTGGAAGCACTGCAGTACGGCTACCAGTCGGGTAAGAAATCGCTGCAACAGATGGGTAATGCGCGCAGCGACGATCGCGGGGAATATCGCATTTTCGGCCTGATGCCCGGCCGCTACTACGTGCGCGCACAGATGCGTGCGGGGGCGACCGCGACCTATGCACCGACATTTTTTCCTGGCCAGCGCGACGTGACACAAGCCTCCCTGCTGGAGGCTCCCACCGGCGGCGAACTGCACTCCATCGACATCATGCTGCACCAGGAGGAACTCCATAACGCCACGGGAAAGGTGGTGGACGCGCAGACCGGGCAGGCGGCCGCCAACGTCTATGTGATGGCCCGGACGGCCGACGGCTTCGCCAATGGCGGCGCGCAACTGGCCGATTCGTTCACCATCCACGGCCTGATACCCGGCAAGTACGTGCTGACGGCGCAGGAATCCGGCGGGGGCACGGGCAGATCGGCCCGGCAGGTGGTGGATGTGGGTAGCGCCGATCTCACCGGCGTTGTTTTGACGCTCAGCGCCGGCCTGGAAGTCGCCGGCACGGTCCGCACCGGCAGCGACGTGCCCGACGACGCCACGAAGATCCAGTTTTTCCTGCAAGGCGACGACGCCAACATTGCCGGCCACATCAACGCCGCCGGTGCGATTACCTTCCACAACGTGCGGCCGGATCATTACCACCTGTTGTGGACCCTCCCCAAGGGCATTTACGTGAAGTCGATCAAACTGGGCGACCGCGTGCTGCCGGATGACGGAATCGATCTCACCGGGCCGCCTGCTCCGCTGGCCATTCAACTGGCCACCGACGGCGGGCGCATTCAGGGCGTGGTGCGCAACAGCGCCGGCGAGCCCGTGGCGGGAGCGGTGGTCACCATGCACTCCGACACCGCCTACGACGTTTGGACCGCCACCAGCGACGAGGCCGGCCAATACGCCATCCGCGACATCGCTCCGGGGGAGTATCGCGTGTTGGCGTTCGACGACGCACCGCAGGGCGCGCCGCAGGATCCCGATTTCCGCAAGCCCTTCGAGAAAAGCGCGGTGCCGCTCCAGGTGCTGCCGAGTACGCAGCAGAAGGTGGACCTGGTGGCGGTGCCGGGGGTACAGGGGTTGGTGGTGGGGGTTGGGGGTGGGGAATAGTGCGGCCCTTCGGGCCGGGTCTTCCCTCAAGTTTCTCCGTGACTCCGCGGCGAATGAGCTAGTCCCTCCAGCAGCCGTTGGCTCGCCTGCGCTACTTCCGCCACAGCGCGCTGGAACACTTCCGTATTGGCCTGCGAGGGCTTGTGGAAGCCGCTGATCTTGCGGACGAATTGCAAAGCCGCGGCGTTCAGTTCTTCCGGTGTCGCACGGTCGCCCGGCTTGCGCAGCACTTTGATGCTTCGGCACATTTCTATATCATCTCGCAAGAGGTAGGAGGCCCGGATTCACGCTTCACCCGGGCCGGTGGCAGGCTGTGAGGCAGTTTCGCACGTGCGTGATGCCTCCTCCGAAAGCGGCGCAGTCGGAGTTTGTATACCGGTTCGCGCCGGTTACACAGATACATATCGGCCATATTTGGGTTCCCAACAAGCTGTCAATCGTTCGGTCCTGGTACCTGCCGAATGTTATGGAGCGGGGTGGGGGGTATGTGAAAATAGTACTTACGTGATCGTCATCGATGGTATCTACTATGCTCTGGGCCTGGGGAGCGCCGGCGCGCTGATCGCCTGGCTCACCAGCCCGGGATTCGCTGCCCCGTTGTGGCTGCTGGCCCTGTTCTGCCTCTATTTTTTCCGCGATCCCGAGCGCACGATTCCTCCGGGGCCGGTCGCCGTTTCGCCCGCCGACGGCAAGGTGGTCGCGGTGAAAGCCGAAGGCCCGGCGCTCCAGCGCATCAGCATTTTCCTGAATGTTTTCAACGTGCACGTGAACCGCACGCCCATCGGCGGCACCATCGCCAAAGTGCAGTACCAGAAGGGCGAATTCCACGTGGCCAGCCGCGAAGAATGCTCCACGCAGAACGAACAGAACGTGGTTACGGTGCAGGGCGACGGCACCACCGTAGTGTTCAAACAGATTGCGGGACTGATCGCCCGCCGGATCGTCTTCAGCAAGCAGGTTGGCGACAAGGTGGCCGCCGGCGACAGAATCGGCCTGATCAAGTTCGGCTCGCGGGCGGACGTTCTGCTGGGGCCGGAATGGGAAATCACGGTAAAGCCCGGCATGAAAGTCGCCGGTGGATCGAGCATCATTGCCCGCCGCAAGGACCGGCCTTAAATTCATGGGACTACGAGAACGGCTTGTCGATCCGCGCTCTCCGGACCGCCGTCCGCGCAAGGCGGCGTATGCCCTGCCCACACTGTTTACCGCCGGCAACGTGTTCCTGGGGTTCGTTGCCATCATGCGATGCTTCCACGGGGCCATGCTGGCCGCCACCGGGGCGGCGGGAGCGGCGGACCAGTTTGTGGTGGCCGCCCAGGCCATCGGCGCGGCGGTCTTCCTGGACGGGTTGGATGGCCGGATTGCCCGCATGACCAACACCACCAGCGATTTCGGCCGCGAAATGGATTCCCTGGCCGATGTGATCAGCTTCGGCATCGCGCCTGCCTTCCTGGCGTGGGCCTGGGGCATCAATTTCGTGGGTGCGGGCCTTTCCCACGAATTCCAGGACAATCTGCAAAATGCCGGAACCTTTCTTTCTTTCCTGTTCCTGATCTGCGGCGCCGCGCGCCTGGCCCGGTTCAATATTCAGCACAACCCCACGCCTAAGAATCCAGGACGGCCCGACCGCAAATACTTCGTCGGACTCGCCATCCCCGCCGCCGCTTCGGTGGTGGCCTCGATCGTCTACGCAGCCGGCGGCGACCCCATCACCTGGTGGCCGCTTTCGGTGGCCTGGATGGCCCTACTGATGGTGCTGGGATTCCTGATGGTCAGCACCTGGCGCTATTACAGCTTCAAGGGCATCAATCTCAGCAAAGGTTATCCGTGGCTTATCATGATCCTGCTGGCCGCGGTGATCTATGGCATCGTGCATTGGGCCAAGATCCTCTTCCTGGTAATGGCCATCAGCTACATGGCCAGTGGCATTGCGATCCGCCTGGGCGGCATTCTGCGCCGGCACTGGCGTCATGGAGAACATAAAACTTAGATGCAGACCGCCGCATTGATCGGTTCCGAAACCCTGATGGGCCGCGAAATCCGCGACATAGTCGCCACCGCCAAGCCGAGCTTCGACCTGCGCCTGATTGCCGCCGACGATGAAGAGCCCGGCCGGCTGACCCGCGTAGGCGATGAATTGGCGACCGTGGTGCAACTCAACGCCGTGAACCTGGTGGATGCGGGAGTGGTGTTCCTGGCCGGATCGCCCGAATTCAGCCGCAAGGCCCTGGCGCTGGCGGCCGGCCCGGTGGTCGATCTGACAAACGTCACCGAAGATCGTCCCGAAACCCGCCTGCGGGCTCCGTTTATCGAAGAGGACGACGAAGAGCCGCCGCAAACCGGAACGATTCACCAGATCGCACATCCCGCCGCTATCGCCCTGGCGCTGTTTCTGCGGCGGCTGCAGAGGCACAACCCGATTCGCCGCGCGGTAGTCCAGATTTTTGCTCCGGCCAGCGAGCACGGAATGAAAGGCGTGGAGGAACTGCAACAGCAGACCGTCAGCCTGCTTTCGTTCAAAGGGATGCCCAAGGCCATTTTCGACAACCAGCTCAGCTTCAACCTGCTGGCCCGGTACGGGGAAGAGGCGCCGCGCCCGCTGGACGATGTGGAACAGCGCATCGAGCGTCACCTGGCCACGCTGCTGGCGCTGCCGGGAGATGGCGAAGGCGCGCCGCCGCCCTCGGTGCGGGTGGTGCAGGCGCCGGTGTTTCACGGCTACAGCTTTTCGGCTTGGGTGGAGTTCGATGGCAACCCCGGGGTGGAGGCGATCGAGAACGGGCTCGCCGCGCCCCATATCGAAGTGCGCTCCGGCGAGTTCGAGCCGCCCACGAATGTGGGGCAAGCAGGCCAGAGCGGGATTACCGTGGGCGGGATTGTGCCCGATCGCAGCGAGCCGGAGGCATGCTGGTTCTGGATTGTCGCCGACAACCTGCGGCTGGCCGCGGAAAATGCGGTGGCCGTAGCAAGGCAGATCTTATGAGGGTTTTGGCTCTGCTGCTGGTCGCGTTTTCGGGATGCGGGTATCACGTGGCCGGCCATGCCGACCTGATGCCCAAAACCATCAAGACCATCGCCGTACCGGCATTCGGCAACCCTACCACCCGCTTCGAAATCGCCCGCATGTTGCCCGAAGATGTGACCCGCGAGTTCATCTCGCGCACCCGCTACCAGATTATCTCCGACCCCACGCAAGCCGATGCCGTTCTGAAGGGCGCCGTCACCAACTACGCGGCCTACCCAACTGTGGTGGACCCGGTCAGCGGGCGCGCTACCGGCGTGCAGGTGATCGTCAACCTGCAGATCACCCTCACCGAACGCGCCACCGGCAAGGTGCTGTATCAGCGCAGCAGTTTCGAATTCCGCGAACGGTATACCATCTCGATCAACCCGCAGGCATATTTCGACGAGAGCGGCACCGCCATGGCGCGCGTGAGCAAAGACGCTTCGCGCAGCATCGTCACCGCCATCCTGGAGAACTTTTGAGCATGACTCCGGCGCAATTGCAGGGACGCATCCGCAAGAATGCCATTCCACCGGCTATGCTGCTGCTGGGCCCGGAGGCCTACGAACGGCGCCGGCTTAAGGACGCGCTGCTGGCCACTGTTCCCGAAAGCGCGGTCACCTATCACGACCTGGCAGAGTTAGCCCTGGCGGAAGTGCTGGACGATGCCCGCGCGCTCTCGCTGTTTGCGGCCGAGCGGCTGATCTGGGTGGTAAACGGCGAAGCGGCCCTGCCGCGCGGCCGCGCCCTGGAGGACGACTCCGACGGGGAATCCGGCGGCACCGCCGGTGCCGCTGCCCTGGCCGCCTACGTCAAAGATCCGACCCCCGGCACGGTGCTGGTGTTCGAGGCTGCCCGGTTCGATTTCGACGGCGAGGATAAACGCAAGCAGGACCGCGTGCGCAAATTCTATTCGGCCATACAGGAGGTGGTGGAACTGCGCCGCTTTCCCGCCCATGAAGCGCGGCAGGAGGCCGAATCTCTGGTGCGTGCCGCCGGGTTACGCATCGACGCCGCCGCACTGGAGTTGCTGGTGGAAGCGCTGGGTGCGGATGTTTCGCGGATTGCGGTGGAAATCGAAAAGCTGGCGTTGTTCGCGGGCAACCGGCCCGTGGGCGTGGACGATATCGCCGTCCTGGTGCCCGATGCCCGCGCCACCAATGTGTTCGCGCTGGTGAATGCACTGGGCCGCAGAGACCGCGCGCGATCCCTGGAGATTCTGGATACCCTGACTCGCGACGGCGAATACCTGCCGCTGGCCCTGGCCTTCCTCTCCACACAGTTCCGCATGGCGCTGGTGGCTCGCGAGGCGGGACTCAAGAGCGCCTCGCAGATTCAGGGGCACTTTACGAAAATGGGCGTTCCGATGTGGGGACAGCGCGCCGAACAGGTGTATCAAACCGTCGCCAAGTTCGGCAGACCGCAGCTCCAACGCGCCATGAAATTAATTTACGAGGCAGACAAAGGACTACGCGACGCGCGGCCGGACGACCGCATCGTCATGGAGCGCTTCATTCTGCAACTGGTGGGATGAAGTCTACGCCTGCAGCGCTTTCACGCGCAGATGCAGCTTGCTTTTGTAGCGGGCGGCGGTGTTCTTCTTGATGATTCCCCGCTTCGCCGAACGGTCGATCAATGAAAAGGTCTTGGGAAGCAACTCGCCGGCAACCTTGGCATCTTTCGAGGTAATGGCGCGCCGCATGGCGCGAATGCCATGGCGCAAGGTGGTCTTGTTCTGGCGATTGAACTCGGTACGCCGTTCGGTCTGACGCACCCGCTTGAGTGCGGAATAAGTATTGGCCATCTTTACTAAATCTAATCCTTACAGAGTCTTTGAGTCTTTAGAATAGCGCAAGCCGCGCCGCCGGGGCAACTGGGCTGCCGCTGCCGGCCCGCTGCGGGTGCTATCCTCTGACTAAGGTACCTGGATGCGTCTGCGGAAGGTTTTTGGGCGGGTGGCTGGCTGCCTCGTATTCCTGAGCGCGCTTTACGCCTTCCAGCGTCCGTTTCGCGAGCTGCCCGGCGTAGAATACCCGCTCGGCGACATTCCGCTTCCGCCCGACTACCAGGAAAGAACCGAGTGGGCCTTTGCGCGGCTAATGTTTCCCCCCGGCCCGCTCAACGGCTATCAGGGGCGCGACTGGCCGTGGCGCGAAGGCAACTCGCTCTGGAGTCAGGATTATCCGCGCGCGGACCGGCACTTTTCGCTGGCGGTCCGCCGTCTGACGCGCGTGCATGTCCGCTCGGTGGAGCAACTGGTCGATCTGGATCAGGGCGATGCCTACGATTGGCCGTGGCTGTACGCCGTGCAGGTGGGCGAATGGGGGCTCACCGACAAGCAGGGGCAGGAACTCCGCGAGTACTGCCTGCGCGGCGGCTTTTTTATGGCCGACGACTTCCATACCAACGCCGAATGGAACGAGTTCGCCACCCGCATGCAGAAGGCGTTTCCCGATCACGCCATCGTGGACGTGCCCGATTCCGACCCCATCTATCACACCGTGTATGACGTGGTGGACAAGGTGCAAGTGCCCGGATGGTCGCACCTGCGCCGCGGCTATAAGGACAGCGTCCCCATCCTGGGCATCTACAACGATCTGAGCGGGAAGGGCGCGCACTGGCGCGGCATCTACGATGACAAAGGACGGCTGATGGTGGCGATTTCGTACAACTCCGACGTCGGCGACGCCTGGGAATATGCCGACGACCCGCGCTATCCCGCCAACTTGGCCGACGAAGCCATCCGCCTGGGCGTCAACTATATCATCTACGCGATGAGCCATTAGCGCGATCGCAGAAATGCCGGCCGCGCTCGTAGCCGTGGCGAAACGCCTGAGAATCCCAGGTATCCGGATACGACCACTTGAGGCAATCGGCCGCTTCGTCTACGGTCTTCCCGCGGCACGGCCCGCGGAGCGCCGCTTCGAAGCCCTGCCGGTAGGGACCCTGGTCCAACTCGAAGTTCTCGCCCAAAGCCTGATAATGCTCCCGCTCGTCGTCGCGCAGACCCAGCCACCAGGTTTCGCGGGCCGCGTCCATACTTTCCGCTCCCGCCGCTTGCATCACTGTTTCCGCGCGCTGCTTTTCCTTGTCGTCGTTGGCGAAAGCGAAGAGTACCGACCGGCCCTGCCGAAGCGCGTCTTCGTAGAAGAAGAGCTCATCGGAAGGGATGCCTTCGGTGCTCGCGACATCGCCCCGGCTGCCCAGTTCGGCGCCGGCCGCAAGGCCGCCCACACCCAGCAGGGCGGCGCCGGCAATCCCGACCGCAATCACCGGACCCACGCCCGGAATCAGCGCCGTGGCCGCCACGCCAAGTTCGAACCCGCCGGCCATGCCGACGGCCGCGCCCACCACTCCTCCGATCGCTGCGCCGACACCGGGCTGCTCGGTATCCGACGTGGCGATGGAATGAATCTCCTTTTCGCTGTCACCGGGGTAGAGCAGGCTCACTTGTTCCGCAGGGAACCCGGAGTTCCTCAATTCCACTGCTGCCGTTCGGGCCACTTCACGAGAGCGAAAAACACCAGCCACAGTTTCCATACCGGTGACGAGAGCACGTGACTGGCCGTTTTTGAATTTGGTGAGCCGGGACACAATTCGTAATCCTTACCGCTCGACTCTGACCTCCGCCGGGTTTGAGCAAACGACAGTATCAAGATAGGTCAGTGGACCGCCGAAACTGACACGATAGGTCCCCGGCGCCGACATGTCAAAATCGTCGCCGACTCTCCAGATCCAGGAAAAATCCTTCTGCGGCAGGAGCGGCTGGACTGCGGGTCCGTGGTCAAACAGGCCCTCATCGTCATGAAGTGGCCTATACATCCACTCCTGACTTTTCGACACGTTGGCAGGCTCGCCAGTTGGCGTCAGGACCGTGACCGAAAACACCCGGCTCGGAGACGGGAACCAAACGAGCGGCAGTGGTTCTTCGGACAGGTTCCGAGCTACAACGCGGACCGCCGGGCCTGGATGTTGTGGGTCGCTCACTTGTTCGATCGATAGAGATATTAACTGCGGGTTGGTTGCAACACAGGGCTGGAACGGCGTGACCCGCGCCTGAACAAATTTTCGCCGTTCAGGACCGACTTGCAATCTACTCGCGAGCCCAGCTAGAGCAATATTCAACCACGCCGTCGTGCACGGATCTGTCTCTCTCGCCCATGATCGCATCATCGGTAGCAAGTCAGACTTGCGGCCGATCTCCCTCAATTTCAATGCGGCCAGGGATCTAACGTCCGCCCTTGTGTCGTTCAACGCGGATAGAAGGGAATCTGGACTCAGCAGATAGCCAGCGCCTTGAAGAGTTCGATCAACGATCTCTGCCGCGACACTATTAAATTGAACGTTACCCGTTGGGTGGTTGATACATCCATCCAAGCGTTGCGCGGTAGCCGTGGCCAAACTTACGGCTAACATGGATATTACTAAAACTGGCACTGAACGAGAATTCGACAGACGGCCCATTTTAGGCGGCCTTCCTGACTGTT
>JARLGM010000113.1 GCA_031292755.1 Candidatus Sulfopaludibacter sp. | reverse complement strand
CGGTAGACGGCGTCCAAAACGTTAGCTGACTATTTGCCGCGAAAATCCAGGCTAGTGATGTTGTTGCGGTCGAACATGGCCCTGGTCCGATGGCCCAACATTGAATCTATGGCTCAATCACAGGCTTGATCTCCGCGTATTTCTTCATTCGATCCATCGCCGTGTTGACCTCGTCGAGCCTGTAGTGGCGGGAAATCATGTGATCGAAAGGAATTGTGTCTTTATGCATCGAGATGAAGTCCAACGCCTTCCAATAGGCCTTGGCCCTTCCAGAGAGCGAGCCTAGTATTCGCAGTTGTTTGCTCACGATCAGCGAGGGCCGGAATGTGGTAGTCCCCGATCCGAGTTGGCCGACCACTACATAGCGCCCACCCCGGCGTATCAGATCGAGCCCTTCATTGAAGGCTTGGGGGTGGCCCGTGAACTCCATGACAATATCCGCGCCACGCCCGCTCGTGGCCGCTCTGACCCGTTCGGTGCGCTCTTCGGGTGAAGTCTGCTCGACGGAAATGGTTTCGTCGGCGCCGAACTCCGCGGCGATCGCCAGCCTCGCATCTGGAGCGCCAATCGTGATCACGCGCCGCGCGCCGGAGACCTTGGCAACTGCCGTCGCCAGCAGGCCTAAAGGCCCAGCGCCTTGAACAACCACGACTTCGGTAACTCCAATGCCATCGAGCACATCGATTGCATTCATCACGGAACGAAGCGCACAACTGGAGAGGCTCGCGAGTTCGTTCGAGACATTATCGGGGACGCGAACGCGTCCCGCTTCCGGCAGCACGTAGCCATATTCGGCGAAGCCGCCGAACAGGTACGGAAACCGGTCCATTCTTTCGTACATGTAGCGGCGGGCGTTCTGACAGAGAGTCGGCTCCTGGGCCACGGTGCAGAAGAAGCAGGAGTTGCAAGAGGTGTGAGACCACGTGATGCGATCTCCGATGCGAAGGGGCAGGCCCACGGTATCGCGCTGAGGTCCGCTCCCCATGGTGACAATTCGGCCCACCATTTCGTGACCCAGGATCACGGGGAGTTCCACCTTTGTCGAGAGGGATCCTTGCCAGAGATGCACATCGGTGCCGCAGACCGAGCACATTTCGATTCGCGTCAGGATGGCGCCCGATTCCAGTTCAGAAGGGATCGGAACCTCCTCAATGAGGATGGGATCTCCGAAATTCCGTACGACAGCAGCTCTGCTCACAGAAGGGATGTGCGTCATGGTTTTGAGTTTAATCGAACAGCCACACTGCTATGCGCGAGGTCTGCAGAAGGTCTCGGTGGTGACTGCAATCAGTACGCACGAGGCGACTGCCCAGCACACTACCAAAACGAAGGCGGCGCGATAGGCCTGAAGATCGTAAAGTCGCACGCCTTTCGTCATCTGTCCGGCCCAATTCCTGTCCAGCATCTGTCCGATGCCGGGTTGGAGCAGCATGGGTCCAATCATGTTCCCGATATTGATGGCGCCTGAGATGGTGCCCAGGAATTCCACCGGGACCGACTCCTTCGCGTACGCGAAGCCGAGCACCACCGCGCCGCTGGCGAAACTCGTTAACGCCGCCACGGCGATAAATAACGCCAGAGGCAGGGAATTGACATAAAACATGACGATCCAGCCAGCCGCGGATCCCATAGCGCCCAGCAGGTAGAGCGGCTTTCGCCGGCCAATCCGGTCTGACAGTGCGCCGGAGATGGGACTGGCGACCGCCCAGCACACGATCATGACGGAGCAGACCGCGGCGGCTCGCGCCGGCGGCAGGCCATACCTTACTGCTAAGAACGGAGTCCCCCACAGCCCCGTGAACGCCAGGATCGGCCCCACAATGCCGCCTTGGGCAAAAAAGATGAACCACGTATTGCGGTACGCGAAGACTTTTCGGAAGCCCGCGCCCAGCGCGCGCATAGTCCGCCGCTCCGTGCGTAGAACGGCAGGCGCGTGGCTCTCCAGGCCGGCCTCGGACGGATCGTTTTGGACGGCGAGCCACACCGCGACGCAAACTCCGACCAGAATGACCGATGAGCACAAGACCACGTTGCGCCAGCCGAAGCGTTCGATGAGCAACCGCAAGGGCACCTGGGCAAATAGGGCGCCGACATTCCCAAAGAACAAGCCGAGGCCGGACAGCATGGCGAACCGGCGCGCAGGAAACCAGTGCGTCGCCAGCTTGAGCAGCACCAGCCATCCGGCAGCGGTCGCGCCGCCCACGATTGCTCGTCCCGCGCAGGCTAGGGCGAAGTTCGATGTGGCGCCGAACAGGAACGTCCCGGCGGCGGCCGAGAGAGCGCCCCAGAACAAAAGCTTGCGCGCGCCCCACGAATCGATCAGCACTCCCACCGGCACTTGCATGGCCACGTAAAAGTAAAAGTAAAAGGCCGAGAAGCTGCCCAAACTCTTGGCGCCCAATCCGAAATCGCGCATCAACTCCGAGGTCATCACCGCGGGGGAGACGCGTTGGTAAAAGCCGGTCAGGTAGAACAGCGCCGCGATGCCCCAGACCAGCCATGACCGCCACGTCACGACAGGCGCCCCCGACGAGGTGCTTTGAGCCTGGTCCCGGCGAATCGCGACGCGCGGGTTCATCCATTTCTCCCAGGTGACGCGTATCGGAAGCCTTTTGGAAGGCCGGCGTTGGGCACGTTGCCATACAGCGGCTCACCGGGCAATCCTTCCAGGATAATCTCGCGGGCGGCAATCAGACGATCCAGGTCGATTCCGGTGCGGAGGCCCATGGATTCGAGGAGAAAGACCAGATCCTCGGTGACAATGTTGCCGGTGGCGCCAGGTGCGCAGGGG
Source organism: Candidatus Sulfopaludibacter sp. (assembly GCA_031292755.1). Taxonomy (GTDB): domain Bacteria; phylum Acidobacteriota; class Terriglobia; order Bryobacterales; family Bryobacteraceae; genus Sulfopaludibacter. Next base: position 21,952 of record JARLGM010000113.1, on the reverse strand, counting down.
CAACCGCCCAAACCGCCCTGAGAGGCGTCGAAGGTGGTGACGCCTGCTTCCAGTGCTGCAACCACGTTTGCCAGTCCCTGCCCGCGCGTATTGTGGAAGTGCGCCGCTCCGGCATGGTTGCCGATCTCGCGCTGCAGCCTTGCAAACATGCGCTTCACCTGTACCGGATTGGCGCAACCCGCGGTGTCCGAAAGCCCCACCGAACCCGCGCCTGCTGAGACCAGATCCGCTGCCATCTTCATGACCCAGTCCTCGGAGACGGCCCCCTCCATCGAGCATCCAAACGCGGTCGAGATGCCGGCTTCCACCGAGGGACGCAAGCCGGAGGGGATTGCGGCGCAGAGTGCGCACGTCTGCCTCACCTGCTCGATGGCCTGCTCCGGCGTCATGCGAATATTCGACACGCTATGCTGCCGCGAGGCGGATACGGGGAAGCTCAATTTGTGGACGCCGGCAGCGATACCACGCTCGGCGCCTTTCAGATTCGGCGCGAGCGCCAGCACCGTCAGCCCGGCGATCTTTCGAGCCTCCCGCACAACCTGCCCGGCATCGGCCATCTGCGGCAGCAGTCTCGGCGAGACGAAGGACCCGACTTCGATCTCGCGCAGACCGGCCTGTGCAAGCGCTACGATCCAGCGATGCTTGACGTCCGTAGGCATCGCACGCGCGATGCTTTGCAGTCCGTCTCGCGGCCCGACCTCGCTCACCAGAACGTCGATATCCAGGTCCGGCATGGTCAGAACACTTCGGAGTTGTAAAACTCTCCGAACAATTCGGCATCGCTCGGCCGGTCCTCGGGAATCGGGCGGCTGACCCAGGTCACCTGCATATAGTGCTTGAGAGCGATATTTTCGTTGGTGATGTTTCCGCCCCAAACTCCGCAGCCCATGCTCGACGTCATCGGCATCCCATTATTGAACGCGCCGGCATTGGCCTTCGACTGGGGCTGCCGCACCATCATACGGCTGACCGGCGCGGTGAGCGCCAATTGGTGAATATGATCGTCGTTGAACGAATAAATGCCGCAGGAGTGTCCCTTGCCGCCGACCTCGTAAATCTGCTTGACCATCTCCAGCGCATTCTGGAATCCGTCGTACCGGAAAATCGCCAGCACCGGTGAAAGCTTCTCGCTCGAGAACAGATGCTCCCGGCCGATGCGATTCTCTTCCACGATCAGAAACTTCTTGCCCTCGGGAATGCGAAATCCGGCGATTTCGGCGATCTGATGAGCGGGGCGTGCAATCGTATTACTCGTGCGGTGTCCCTCCGCGTCCCACATCGCCTCCTGCAGACGCTGCTTCTCCGATTCGGTGACAAGGTAGCCCTGCTCGCGGCGCAGTTGCTCCAGGAACCGATCGTAGATGGAAGCATCTACTACCAGGTTTCCGTCGGCGGAGCATCCCGACCCGTAGTCGGAGGTCTTGCTCAGCCGCGTGTTGCGCGCGGCCTCCTCAATATTAACCGTTTCATCGATCACCATGGTGGCGTTGCCCGCGCCCACGCCGTAGGCGGGCTTCCCCGAACTGTATGCCGCCTTCACCATGGCGCTGCCTCCGGTGGCGATGGTCAAGTCGCAAATGGCCATCAGTTCCTGTGCCAGCGGAATGCTCGGCCGCTCGATGCATTGGAAGATATCTTCGGGTGCGCCGCATTTCTTCAGACACGCGCGCATGATCCGGACCGTCTCAATCGTAGTCTTCTTGCTCGCGGGGTGCGGCGAGAAGATAATCGCGTCCTTGCATTTCAGCGCGTAGATGCCGTTGCCCGGCTCCGTCAGCGCGGCATTGGTCACGGGCACGACCGATGCGATGACGCCCGCCGGCTTGGCGTATTTCACCAAGCCTTTTTCCGGGATCTCTTCAATGATGCCCATGCTCTTCTGCCGCAGAGCATCGCGCAGAATGCCGAGAATTTTGAACCGCTTGTTGGGACGCCCTTCCCGGTCGCCCAACCCGCTCTCGTCCACGCCCATGTGCGCGAGACGGGTGGCCGTCCGCTCGTTTGCCGTCGCCCAGGCCACCGCCTGGCACAGACGATCGATGGCTGCCTGGTCGTAACTTTCGATCGCGCGCATCGCGCACCTGGCGCGCTGCAATAACTCCTGCGCGTACTGCTTCTCGTCGCCGGTGACTGCTCTTGCCATGGCTCTCGCTCTCCGGGCCTCTTTACGAACCCATCCGGTAAATGTCGTTGATATTCCAATGGCCGGGCGTTGGAGTGGGCGCGTTCTCCATCGGCACCTGAATGACCGTCGGAAGGTCTGAAGCAAGGGCCTCCGCGAGAGCCGGAGCCAGTTCGCCGGCAGCCTTCACCGAAATACCGTGCGCCCCGCACGCCCGGGCGATGGCCGCGTAGTCCACGGTGTAAGTCTGTCCGTTCCGCTCGAATAAGCAGCCGAAGCTCGTGCCGTAGTGCATCTTCTCCAAACCTGCAATGGTACCGAAGGCGGAGTTGTCCATCACCACCCAGACCACCGGCAGATTCGCTTCCATCGCGGTTGCGACCACCGAGGGGTTGCTGCCGAACGCGCCGTCTCCGATGAGCGCCACGGCTGCGCGCGCCGGCTGCGCCATCTTCACCCCGAGCACCGCGGCCGGGCCGAATCCCATAGTGGCGAGGCCGCTGGGCGTAATAAAGGTCCCCGGAACGGTAATGGGAAACTGCTGGCCCACACCGTTCTTGTTCCAACCCACGTCGGTGACGATAAAGCCGTCTTCCGGAACGGCCTTTCTAAGCTCCGCGAGGATTCGCTCCGGACGCAGCGGAAACTGATTGGAATCGCGCTGGTGGGCCCAATTCCCGGCGAACTCGTGCCGGCCGAGCGAGATCTCCGTGCGCACGTCTCCGCGGGTGCGAGGTCGTCTCCCGATCGCCGCGGATGCCAGCGATCCAAGCGCGAGTTTGGCATCGGCCACCGCTCCGAACTCGGTCGGGAAATTGCGGCCAATCTCCGCCGGATCGATGTCGATGTGCATCAGCCGGGCCGGTGGAATCGAAAACGTGAATCGCGGATCCCACGAACTGGACGATGCCTCCGCCAGACGAGTTCCCACCGCCAGGATCAGGTCCGCTTTGCGGCACATTTCATTGGCGATCGGCGTTCCCCAGAATCCGGTCATCCCGAGCAGCAGAGGATGGTCCTCGTGCATGCAGCCTTTGCCCATCAGCGTGTGGGCAACGGGGATCTCGAGGGCTTCCGCCAGGGCTGCCAGTTCCCGGGTCGCGCCAGAGGACAGGACACCTCCGCCCGCGTAGATGATAGGACGCTTGGCATCGGCCAACGCTTCCACGATCCGCATGACGGACGACGGATCCATTGCCGGCCTTGCGACCGGCGCGGGCAGTTTCTGGAAAGCGTCGATGGGCAGGTCGGCGGAAAAAATATCCATCGGTACATCCACCAGAACGGGACCGGGCCGCCCGGTTTGCGAAAGGTGGAACGCACGCTCCATGATGCGAGGCAGATCCTGCGGACGGTCCACACGGTAAATGCGCTTGCAGAAAGGCCGGTACACCTCGAACTGATCCGCGTCCAGGTGCAGATTGATTTCCTGATGCGGATGGCGTCCGAAATAGTGCGAGGGCACGTCTCCGGCAATTACGACCATTGGGATGGAGTCCAACGCGGCATTGGCTACCCCGGTTGCCGCGTTGGTCAAACCGGGCCCGAGATGTGTAAGCAGGACTCCGGGCTTTCCCGACGCCCGCGCATAACCATCGGTGGCATGTGCGGCGACCTGCTCATGGCGCGTAGAAATGAAGCGAATCCGGCTCTTGCTCAGGGCATCCAGGAATGCGATCACGGTGTGGCCGCAAAGGCCAAAAATCACATCCACACCGAGCCGTTCCAAGTAATCGGTCAGGAGGTAGGAAGCAATTCGCGTTTCAATCGATCCGTTCGCTACCTCTTGCATCGTTACGGTGTTTACGCCATTACCCATCGGTTTTGCCCTCTAAATCTTACCGTTCAGCTACAGACTGAAAGCAATCAGGCCCCGTTTTGCCTGAAGCTTTTCCGCGCTCACCCCTGGAACGTTCTTGAGTTCCTCAAAATCCTTGATCTTTGTATTCTTTTCCCGATAAGACACAATCGCCTGGGCTTCCTTCCCGGAAAGCTCCAGCACTTTCACCAGGTCCTGCACCGTCGCGGTATTCACGTTGACTTTCCCGAAGTACGCCGTGAGATACGCTACCACCGCATCCATGTCTTCCTCAGACCCCTCAGCGCCGCGCGAGATCATATCGTCGACGTTTTGCCGCCAGCCCAGCTTCGTCCGGCGGCTGCCGATCACCGTTTCGATCTCATGGCAACTCGCGCAGATTCTCACTAATACTTGCTTTCCGGGAGCGTCGGGCAAAGTTCCCGGTGTTTCCTGCGCTTTGACAGCCTCTGCACTCATCAGAACACAGGACGCGACGGCCGTTACGATCGGTAGACTAGGGAAGCGCATACGCAATTACGGTGTCCGCATGGCTCCGGTCGCCCAGGAACCCGCCGCCGGTAGCAGTAATGACGATATATTGCTTTCCGTCTTTCCCGCGAAATGTCATGGGCGCCGAATGAGCGCCGGCATCGATCTTAGTCACCCAGAGTTCCTTGCCGGTCTTCGAATCGAACGCGCGGAAGCGGCTGTCATCTGTGGCTCCGATGAAGACGAGCCCACCGGCCGTGGCCAGCGACCCGCCTATGTTCGGTCTGCCCGTCTTCTGCTTGTCGGGCGGCAGACTCTCGGTGATTCCCAGCGTGGTCTGCCAGGCGATGTCGCCGGTATTCACATTGATGGCGAACAGGCGTCCCCACGGCGGTTGGTTGCATGGCATGTTGGTCTCGGGTTCCCAGAAGCGGTTATTTCCGTTGTATCCACTGCGGCTGTACCGGGTCCCGTCGGCGCTCTTCACCATGGTGTTCAAACTGCCGAAATCCATGGTGTTGACGAACAGGTATCCCAGAGCCGGGTCGAAGGAGGGCGGATTCCAGTTGCCGCCTCCAATGGAACTGGGAAAGATCACGCTCGGGGTAGTGGAGTAATGCGTGAATGAGCCGGCGACGTGCAGACCGCCTGGAATACTGTCGAACAGCTCGGTGCAGAATTTGTTGAGCTCGGGCGTCACGGTTGCCAGATCCGCCCGGGTGAAACTCGTGCGGGCCAACGCGGGAGGCTTAAGCGGGATGGGCTGCGTGGGCCATGCCTGATCGCCCGGCAACGCATCGTCCACCGGCACCTTTCGTTCCTCCACGCCGTAAATGGGCTCGCCGGTGACGCGATTCAAGATGTACACGTACCCGCTCTTGGTCAGTTGTGCGACCGCGGGAATCTTCTTCCCCTTCTGCGTGACGTCGAACAGAATCGGAGGCGCGCAGAGATCGTAATCCCAGGTGTCATGATGCACCGCCTGAAAGTACCATTTCAGTTTGCCGGTCAAGGCATCCACGGCCACCAGCGAAGTGCCGAAGAGATTCGCGCCGGGACGGTCGCCGCCCCAATAATCGGTGGTCGGCTCGCCGAACGGCATATAGACGATGCCGCGCTCAGCGTCGATGGTGAACAGGCCCCACACGTTCGTGCCGGAGCGGTTCTTCCAATCGTCGCCCTTCCAGGTTTCGCTGCCGGTCTCACCGGGCCGTGGCACGGAATGAAAAGTCCAAAGCAGTTTGCCGGTGTGCGCATCCCAACCGCGGGTATCGCCAGCCGCGCCGATGCTGGGACCTTCCTGCACGTGCGCCCCTGTGATCACGACATTCCTGTAAACGATGGGCGGCGACGAAAGGCCGAAAGACGAATTCGCCAGCCCGTTCAGCGCGCCAGGCTTCATGTCGACCATGCCCTCATTCCCGAAGCCGGGAACCGGCTTGCCGGTCCTGGCGTTCAAGGCGTACAGTTTTCCAGTCGACGTGCCGAAGAAAACAGCCGGAGGAGACTGCGAATCGCCCGCCCAATACTCCAATCCGCGCGTGGCGGGGGCGCCGTCCTTAACGTCGAAAGCCCAAAGCTCCTTGGCCGTCTCAGGTTCCAGGGCCAACACGCGGCGAGCCCCGGTGGTCAAATACATCACCCCATTGATCACCAGCGGAGACACTTCCGAGTTTCCACCGCCGCCTCCGCGACCGCCGCGTCCCCGGCCGCCGCGGCCGCCGGCAACTGCGTCGCCGGCCTCGGACGATCCGGCGGCTGGTGCCGCCGCGGCCGCCTGCGGCGCGCCCGCATTCATGTGATAGGTCCAGGCGCGCACCAGCTTCGTGACGTTCTTGGTGTCGATCTGCTTGAGCGTCGAGTAACGCGTGCCCGCCAGATCGTGCCCGAAAGTGGGCCAGTCGGTTTGCGCGTACGCCGCGGAGGCTGCCAGAAGCGCGATTCCCAGGGATGCGGAACAGAAAGCCATCCGTAGCGAGTGCGGTTTCATTTCAGGTTCGGAAAACATTCTTGATCACCAACTGCCGCGGCGTCGAGGGCAGAGCCGCAATTTCGACTGTCCCAGACTATCACTCCCGAACCGCCCCAGCCGGGACTTAACCGTTGCGGCACCGTTACATCCGTTGCCGCATTGCGTAAAGCCATGTTTGTTACGGTAAGACCACTGTTACTTCATTGTGGCCCGGACGGTCCGGTGATACGTTCATACACAGTTTGCGCGTTGCGCCTCAGCGGCGTGCACAAGGGGTCCCGTCACAAGAGCTTTTTACCATGCGATTCACCGTAAGAATCGATTTCAGCACGTCTCCGAAGACCGCGGCATCGCGGAGTCTGGCTACGTTTTCAGAGCTTGCCGGAACGGCTGGCGCCGGCCGATCCGGCGCGACTGTCGCTATGACGGCGACCAGGAGAACTTCATGAAAAGGGTTGTGTTCGGTGTCCTAACAGGATGCTGGTTCGCGGGTTTCGCCCTCTCTCAGACCTTCAATGCCAGCCTTGGCGGCACCGTAGAGGACAGCAGCGGGGGCGTGATTCCAAACGCCATTGTTACCACCACCGGTATCGAAACCGGCGTGGCGATCAAAACCACGACCAACACGAGCGGGGCGTACGAGTTCCCCAGTCTCCAGCAAGGCAACTACCGGGTTTCCGCGCAGGCTAACGGATTTAAGGAGTTCATCTTTCAGCGTGTCGTGTTGGACGTCGGCGCCCAGGTGAGGCTCAACTTCACCCTGACCGTTGGCGCCGCCAACACCACAGTGGAAGTGGCCAGCGCCGCCGAATCTCCCCTGCTGACCACCAGTGCGGTCGTAGGCGGCATCGTCACGGGCGATGAGATTTTGCACCTTCCGCTGATTGACCAGAACGCCGCCAACCTGGCGCTCACCCAGGCTCAGTTCGCGGGCGGCATAGGGTCCGGCGTCAGCGTCGCGGGTGGCTCAACCATGATGTTGGCCACAACGGTGAATGGCATTAGCGTCTCCAATAATCGGCTCGATCGGGCGGGCGGTCTGCTCTCGTTCCAGTTGACCCAAACCGTCGACATGGTGGAGGAGGTTAAGGTGACCAGCAGTCCGGTCGATGCGGAATCGGGGCGATCCCTGGGGTCAGTATCGATGATCGTGCGTTCCGGGACGAACGTATTCCACGGCAGTGTCGTGGACGGACTCCGCAATACCGACCTCGATGCCAACACATTCTGGAACAATTTTTCCCAACCTTATATACCCAGGCAAATCCTGATACGCAACCAGTTCGCCGCGAGGGTGGGCGGACCGATCCGCAAGAACAAGACGTTCTTCTTCGTCCTATACGACGGCAATCGCCAGCGCACCTCGGCTACGGCAACCAATACCGTGCTGACCGGGCAGGCGCGGCAGGGCAACTACCGGTTTTTTCCGGGCGCCATTAACTCCAATTACAGCGCCACCAGCAATCCCGTCGTGGATGTAGCCGGAAACCCGATCGCGCCCTCATCGGCAACGGGTCCCCTGCAGACGGTCAGCCTCTTTAGCAGGGATCCGAATCGCACGGTGGCCGACCAAAGCGGCGTCGTAGGGAAGATCATTTCTCAAACTCCACTCCCGAATAACTTCACGATCGGGGATGGTTTGAATACGGCTGGTTATAACTGGGCGATCCCTTCGTATGCGGACCTGGATCAATTCACGTTCAAAGTAGATCATTACATCAACCAGAACAATCACCTCAGCGTTGTGGTGACCCACGAGCACCAGTATTACACCAGCACCGCATCCGTCTATCCCACACTCCCGGTGTCCGGGGACAACCAGGACCACTCCTGGTTTGCCTCGGTGAACTTCGATTCGACTCTCAAGCCGAACCTGCTCAACCAGTTCAAGATTGGTCTTCAGCATCCCGACTTATTGCAGGACAGCGGCGTGAGGGCCTATCCGCAGGTATATCCGAAGCAAAACGGGACCACCTATATTCCGGGGTTCTCCAGCTTCACCAGCCCCATCCCAGGCAGTATCGAATCGGAACTCATCGACCCGGTGTATACGTTAGGCGACAGCATAACCTGGACTCACGGCCGCCACAACATCAAAGCCGGTTTCCAGGTGGACTACACCTCCACCAATTCCTACAACATCAATAACGATGTGACTCCCGCGGTCACCTTGGGCGCCGGCAACACCGCGGTGCAGGGAGTCAACACGATCCCGGGGCTGGTCGGCGCGAACCAGGGTTTGGCGACGAACATCCTTACAGATCTCACGGGCTCGGTTTCGGCGATCTCCGAGGGATTCGGCGTCGCCAACGGAAAGAACCCGCAGTGGATTGTCTACCCCTCACGCGCCGCCTTCGAGCAGCGTGACGCAAACGGTTTCATCAAGGACGATTTCAAAGTGACCCCGGACCTGACGGTGAACTTCGGCATGCGTTGGGACTGGGTCGGGGTGCCATGGGAGAAATGGGGCCGCGAACTCTCGCCGACGACCGGCTTCGCCGGCGCTTTCGGCATTTCCGGGACGAACTTCGGCGCGCTGTGGAACCCCGGGGCCACGGGCGGGGCACTGACTCAGATGCAGACCGTGGGACCGAACTCGGCCAATCCCGGCCAACAGCTCTACAAGGACTATTTCCATGGCTTTGAGCCGGCCGTGGGGTTGAGTTGGGCGATTCCGTATTTCGGACAGAACAAGACCGTGCTGCGTGTGGGATACGGCATATCGCGCCCAATGACTCTGAGCTTCCTGGACATCGGCGGCGTGGTTACGCAATTCGCCACCAGCGCCGCGTTCTCCGCGGTCGCACCGACGTTTCTGAACAACATCGGCCTTCCGCTGTCGCCGACCTTCAACGACCCGTTGCAGGTTTGGCCGGTTAACGACAAGACCCAGCGTATTGTGGCGAACGATCCTAATTTCAAGCCGGCCGTCGTGCAAAGCTTTAACGTCTCACTGGAGCGGCAGATCACACAAAGCCTGTCCCTGGCCGTGCGATATGTGGGCAATTACAGCACGCACCTGCCAGGGGGTTTCGCCTTAAACACCCCCAACGTTTTTGAAAACGGATTTGGGGCGGCGACCACCCTCACCGCGCAGGGAGGGAACGCGCCACTGTTCAACAAACTCCTCAACGGAATCAACATTCCCGGAGTTGGCACCGTCAACGGCACGACGCTCACCGGCTCTCAGGCCTTGCTCCAGTACCCCGGCACGTACAGCTTTTTTGCCGGCAATAATGCCTCCGGCCTGGCGAACTTTTTCAACACCAGCCAGGCGTTTGGGCCGGCCGGGACTACGCCGGTCCGGGGTTGGCTGCTTGGCAACGCCGGCTTGCCGGCGAACTTCGTGGTCGTCAATCCACAGTATTCCGGCGTAACGGACGAATGCTCCTGTCTCAATGCGAGCTACAACTCGGGAGTGGTCGAGTTGATCAAACGGTTCTCTCACGGTCTGACGCTGGATGGGAACGTGGTGTGGGCCAAAAGCATGAGCCTTAACGGCTTTGGCCTCGATCCTCGAAACTGGAATGCGCAACGAGAGCCCGGCGGCCAGGAATTCACATGGAAGGCGAGCGGAACCTATGAGCTCCCATTTGGTCGGGGCAAACAGTACCTGAATGCCACGTCCGGCGCCGCCGGCGTGATCGATAAAATCATCGGTAACTGGCAGTACGGGGGCATCTTCACACTGAACTCCGGAAGTTATCTCAGCTTCACTTGCAACGGCAGCCCCACCGGCGGCAGCGACCCTTGCACCAGCTTGCAGTCCATGAATAAAGATCCCGGTCATGTCATCCGGACCGGTAACGGCGTGGTCTACTACGATCCCACGCAGTTCAAGCAGGTCAAGGACCCTTACTGCACCTCCATTACAAGCCAATACAATCTGCAAAGCCATTGCACGAACCTGGCCATACAGTCCAACGGTAATTTCCTCTTCGAGAATTCCGCGTTGGGACAACAGGGCACCATGGATCTAGTTTCAAATTGGAAGGGGCCGAGCTTGTACGACTTCGACATGAACCTGCTCAAGCGATTTACCGTGAAGGAGAGGATTACGGCGGAGTTCCGCCTGGATGCCATCTCCGCGACGAACACGCCCCATTTCCCCAACCCAACAACTAATATCAATTCGACCAGCTTCGGCCGCATCTCCGCGCCCTCGGCGGGCGGCTCGAATTCGTATACGACGCCGGCGGTTTTCTATGGCAACCGTGTTTTTGTGGCGAATCTTCGGATTTCATTCTGAGACTGCCCGGCTGGGAAGGAAAGTCAAATGAGAATTGCAGGTCTGTTCGCGTTGATCCTGGGCTCGTTTCTACTGCCTGCCCAGGAGACCACACCCAAGGTCAAAGTGGTAGGGGCCAAGCCAACCTCACCGGCTTCCGGAAAGGAAATGTTTCATGCATATTGCGCATCCTGTCACGGGCTGGATGGAAAAGGTAATGGCCCGGCAGCCTCGGCGCTCAAGAAGCAACCCGCTGACTTAACGTTGTTGGCTCAACAGAGTGGCGGCAAGTTTCCGGCAATGCGCGTGATGAATTCGATCAAGGACGGGACTCAGGCCGGGCATGGGTCCAAAGATATGCCTGTTTGGGGGCCGATCCTCTCGACGGTGAGCTCGGATAGCCCGGCCGTCGTCACTCAGCGGATCGGCAATCTCATCGGATTTATCGAGTCCATGCAGGTGAAGTAAGAATATGCAGAAGACCTCGGCCACACTGGCCGCGTGTTTTACCCTCCTGTGTATCGGCGCCATGCGCGCACAGAACGATTGGCTGTACCTCGGGCAGGACCAGGGCGCATCACGCTATTCAGACCTCAAGCAGATCGATACCACGAACGTGCAAACGCTGACGCACGCCTGGCCTTTCCACACCGGCAGCATAGTGTATCTGGCCGCCAGCAACGGAATTTACGCGATCGATGGCGTTACTGGCGACCGGGTCTGGAAATATCCGCCGGCGGTCTATAATGATCTGCTGATTACGCTCAACCGGCGGTTTTCTTCGAGACCCCCCATCGGACGCACTGATCGCTTTGGCACTTCCGAAAAATGCAAAATAATAAAGAAGGTCTGTCGATGAAGAATTTGTGGTTCGCCTCGTTGCTCTTCGCGGTTATGGGTGGCGCCCTGTGGCTAGGCGCCCAACAGAATCCCGCGCCTCCAGCCGCTGCCCCTGGCCCTCAGCGGGGCGGACGCGGCGGGCGTGGACGCCCCGCGGGGCGCAAGGTGTTGCTGGCCTGGGCTGACACGCGCAATGGCATCGCCCAGCATGACTCCGTATCGCATGCGTTGGCAACCATCGAACGGCTGGGTTACGAGTCCGGTTTCTGGGACACCTACATCCGCACCGATTCCAATATTGCGTCCTACCACCCGCTCATGACCACCGGACAGCCGGCCAGCGGAGGACCCAGCTTCAACAACGCCGATGCCATCTTCTTCATGGGTCACAGGGACGTGCCTATCGACGATCGGCAAAAGGCTGATTTGCTCAAATTCGTGCACGATGACGGCAAGGGATTCGTCGCGGCCCACGTGGCATTAACCGCGCTCATGTCCTGGCCCGAATTCGGGGAGATGCTTGGAGGCCAGTTTCAGGATCACCCCTACGGTTCGGTCGCGGGAGTCGTCATCAACGAGGACCCGAATTTCCCGGCCACCCGGCACCTGCCCGCTTTTTTTAATCTGACGGACGAGTTCTATCAGGTGAAAAACTTCTCGCGCGAAAAAAGCCGCGTCCTGCTGCGGCTCGACACCTCGAAACTGCCGCCCAACCAGAACCTCATCAACAAGAATGGCGACTTCCCGTTGGCGTGGGCAAAGATGTACGGCCAGGGACGGGTGTTCTACGGCTCCTTCGCGCACGATGCCAAGACCTGGGATAATCCTGACGTCTATCGCATGTACTTTGAGGCCATTCGGTGGGCCCTCAAGTTGACCGATGCCGACGTCACCCCCCGCCCTCTGCCTCCGCCGGCAGAGCCCGGAAAATGATTGCCTCCCAGGGAATTCGATGTCATATGATGACACTATGGCTTTACAGGGCTCCACGACTGAGCTTGCCAAGGACTCCACAGTCAAGGTCACCGAACAGCTCAATCGGATACTAGCCAGCAAGGCTTTCCGGCAGGCAGACCGCCTCAAACGCTTCCTCACATTCATTGTGGAAGAGACCATTGCAGGCCGCGGGGAACGCCTGAAGGAGTTTGTAGTTGGAGTCGAGGTTTTCGGCAAGCCCGAATCGTTCGACCCCAGGAACGACCCTATCGTGCGTGTGCAGGCGAGACGTTTAAGAGCTCAACTGGCGCGCTACTACCGCGAAGAAGGGCCCGATGGCGAATTGTTGATTGAACTGCCCAAAGGGGGCTATGCCCCCATCTTCAAACCACTGAAAAGCGCCCCCGTCCGGCGGACTATCAGCCCTACGCTGGTCAGCCGCAATACCGCTGTAGTGCTGCCCTTCGCGGATCATAGCGCCGGCGGAGATCAGGAATACTTCTGCCGGGGCCTGAGCGAAGAAATCATTCACACCCTGGCCGGCACCGACTCGATTCGCCTGGTGGCATGGAATGAGGGCGCAGCCGCCGGCACGCCGCTGGCAATGAAAGAGGCCGCGGAGCGGTTGAATGTGGCACTGATCGTCACGGGAAGCGTTCGTAAAGCCGGCAGCGATGCCCGCATTACCATAAATCTGGTGGATGCCGCCAGCGGCTGCTATCTCTGGTCGGGGACCATCGATCGCACGCTCGACAATATTTTCGAGGTCCAGGAAGAGGTAGCCCGCACCGTCGCCGAGCAGTTGAAACGGGAGTTGGCCGGGGGGACTCAATCCCGGAATGTCCGGCGTCCGATGGAAAACATGGCGGCCTACAATCTCTATTTGCAAGGCCGCTATCACGTCAATCAACGCACCGAAGAAGGGCTGCGCAAGGCCGTGGAATTCTTTGAGAAAGCCACCGTGGAGAACGGGCAGTATGCGCAGGCGTATTCCGGGCTTTCTGACGCCTATGGCCTGTTGGGGCACTATGGGGTGCTGGCGCCCGCGGAAGTCTGGACCAAGGCCGCATCGAACGCCGCCTGGGCCGTCCTCCAGGACGAGAATTCGGCGGAGGCCCACACCTCACTTGCGCATGTGAAATCCACCCAGGATTGGGATTGGCTCGGCTCCGAGCGCGAGTTTCAGCGGGCTCTCGCGTTGGATCCGCGGTATTCCACTGCCCACCATTGGTACGCCATGTCTTGCCTCACGCCGCTGGGGCGGTTGGATCAAGCGTGCGAAGAGATGATGCTGGCCCACGCGCTGGATCCGATTTCTTCCATTATCGGCCGCGATCTTGCCCGGATCCATTACTACAAGCAAGATTACGAAGCCGCGCTGGAGCAATGCGATCACACGATCGAACTGAACCCGCATTTTTCTCCGGCCTATTGGATTCTCGGCCTGGTACAGGAGCAGAGAGGCGAATTCGATGAATCCGCAGCGGCATTTCAGCGGGCCATTCAGCTTTCGCCACGCAGCCCGCTCATGCAGGCTGCTTTGGGCCGCACGTTCGCGCTGTCCGGCAAGAAAGGCGAGGCCCTCCGCATCCTACGTGAGCTGTATGATCTCGCGGAAAAACGGTACGTCTCGCCTTTCGAACTGGCGTCGATCCACTTCGCAATGGAACAGGCTGACGAGGGATTTAGGTGGCTGGCAAAAGCCTTTCAGGATCGCTGCTTTGAATTGATTTCTCTTAGGGTGGACCCGCGCTGGGGAGCTCTCAGGGGAAATCCGCGGTTCCACAAGCTGTTCGACCAACTCGGCCTTCCTTAGCTTGCGGGGTTCGGTACGTCTACCGGATCGCCGCACTCGATGGTAGAGATTCGCGTGAGACCTGCCAACGACTCGAGGCGCGAACCGATCATTGCTCATTTAGCGGTTCCATCGCTCCGGATGACCTTTCCTCTTGCCTGGTACCGTGATTCCGTAATAACATTGCAATTGTTGGACGACGGAAAGCGTGTCCAACTTATACTTCCCGCGGAAGATCTCGGGCGTCTCATTAACCTCCTTGAGGTAGAGTTCGATTCGTACCTTCAGTTCCTCCTCCGATGCGACCCGGATGCCTCGGAGCAGTGTTTTCGCCATCTTGCCGAAGAAGGATTCGACCAGGTTCAGCCACGACCCGTGTTTGGGTGTAAAGGTGAATTCGAAGCGGTTTGGCCGCGTCCCGAGGAAAGCGCGCGTCTCTTTGGAGATATGCGCGGAGTGATTGTCGAGCACCAAACGGATGCGGGCGCCTGCCGGATAGTGCCCGTCGGCCAGTTTCAAGAGCTCGATGAACTGCGCGCTCCGATGCCGTTTGCGTACCAGACCGAGAACCTCGCCCGATACCAAATCAATGGCGGCCAGCAGGGACAGTGTTCCGTGCCGAATATACTCGTGGTCCCGCCCGAGGGTGCCGGGCTTCTCGTCGTAGGACAGCACGGCCACCAAATCCGGCGGCGGTGCGCCTTTCTCGCGCCAGATCGCCACTTCCTTGTAAACACGCAGAATCTGGACCATCTTGGCCTCAAACTCGGGGTCGCGGCGCTCCAGGTAGTATTGGATTTTGTGCGGATGTACCTGATTGGCGTTGAGAATTTTGGAGACAGTTCCGCGCCCCAGTTTGGTCAAACTCCGATGGCCCCCGCCTCACAATGCTCTCGGACATGCTTCGCCAGCAATCTCGTGGTCCAGAGTTCCTGGGCGTAGCCCAAATCCTTCGGCTTCTGGCAGGCCAGAGAAACCACCCACGCTCGTGCTTCCGCCGTCATCGCCGGGCGGCGGCCTCGGCCGGGCAAGTCGGCTAGCGCCTGCGCCACGCCCAACTCCAGCGCCTTGCTCAGGCAGCGCTCGACACGTGGCCGGTTCGTTCCGATGGACCGCGCGATCACGGAAACCGTCTCTCTGGCGTGATAGCGAAATACCATCGACGCGCGTTGTACGCGGCCAGCCGGCTCGCTTCTGGACTGGGAGTATTTGTTTACCGCGTGAGATCACCGCATAGCTGCTGACGACGTCGCGCACCAGCGGATAGACGTAGATATCCTTAATGGCTCGGCCGTGAGCTTTTTGCTCCCGGTCGCCGCTGTGATTCCAGCCCCACTTCGTCGAGCCCACCCTCATTCCTTCTCATACCTAACAGCGGCGTTCGCCGTTAGGCGCTGGCTTCGGTGCGCCAGAGATGGATTTTCAACGGGGCCGGGTGGACTTAGGTCGTGCCTGGACAGATGATAGAGGTAGGGATCGCGCGGCACTCCGTCGATGCGCACCTCGTAGTGCAAGTGCGGCGCAGTAGCATGGCCGCTGTTGCCCACCGCACCAATCACTTGGGCACTATGCACATCCTGGCCTACTATTACGTTGATGCTGGCAAGGTGTGCATACCACGTCTGCGTGCCGCCGCCGTGGTCCACCACGACCACGCGGCCGTAACCCCCCATATCCCCTCCGGCGTGGATTACAACGCCGTCGGCAGTGGTGCGGACGGGATCACCGGTCTGAGCGTCGATATCAATGCCATAGTGGAAAGCACCTTCACCGGAGAACGGGTCTAAGCGCCTGCCGAACCCGCTCGTCACACGGCCTTCCGCCGGCCAGATGCTGGTGACGAGTTTATTGGGCCCAGGAATCGGTAACCGGTCGTGCGCCGCCAGTAGTTCCTTGGCTTGGACCCAATCGGCGTCGGCGCCGGCCCTGTTCCCCAGGTGCCTCCTCGCGACCGAGCGGTTCTGATAGGCGTTGGCATAGGATGGGTTCAGGTTCAGTGCCTGATCGAGGTCGGCAAGAGCCTCGCCAAAGCGCTTCAGACGGATGTTGGCATAAGCACGCGCGTTGAAGGCCAGGGCAAACGTGGGGGTCAGCAATATCGCCTCGGTAAACTGCTTCACCGCCTCCTCGAACTTGGAATCCTGCGTCGACTTCCGGCCGCGCCAGTAGACCAGAGCAGCATTGTCGTCGGGAATATCGGAAGCCGGCTTTACCGGCAGCGGTAGTGGCCAAGCAGGTGCCGTGGATTCGGTGGGCTTCGGCGCGGCAGTCTCGCCGGACAGTGCTGAGCGAGGAGTCGCCGTAGGTTTTAGCGAGAGTGACGGAGCGAGTTCCTGGGCGCGCGCCGGAACGGTTGTGATAGACAACAACGCGCCGATAACGAGCTGCGCCAGCAGGCGCGGCGGCCACCTGCCGCGGGTGAGTAACCCGCCCAACGTTTTGTCGGCCGCCCAGCCAGAGCAGCAAACGTTGCGCTGAGTGACCGGAGGCTGTCGGTGGCGAATCCCTGCCAGTGCCTGTAGTAGGTCAACGACAGCACCCGCGTACGCAGCGCCGGGGGTCTTGAGATCGTTAAGAATTAGACGCGCGACAGTTGCCATTGTCATTCCCTCATGTCTGGATAAACGCCGGGGTAATCACGGCCAGTACGTTGCGTCGGCTTCAGACCTTTACACTTTCACCGCCAGATCTGAAGTCATTCAAAAGACAATCGAAATGGCCGGTCCTGGAAGCCAATCTCTTGCCTCGTGACATTTTCTTGCCATATTTGCAGGCGACCGCAACGGCACGGCCGAGCCCGGACCATGGGGCGAGAGACCTGATCGGCCTGAGGCGAACAAAAGACGAATTATGATACCCTAAGCCCCCTAAGCCGCGTGAAGCAATGCCGGGTGTCATTCAAGGATTCGGACAGTATTGAGCACGCCGTCGAAGTAGAGGCGCGGACGCTGTACGAAGCCGTAGGGCTGGCGATTGATCGCTTTCGCCGTTGCGAATACGTGAAATACGACCCTTGAGGGACTGCTCGAGTTTATCGTGGAATCGCGGGATCCCGGCACCGAACACCGCCTGACCCGGGACACGTTAGATGCGTGGTTACGGCGCCCAGACGGATCGCCCGCTGATGTTGGTCTGCAGACGAGACTCGAGGCGCCCCTGGGCGTCGTGGCAGACGTAGGGCGGTCCGCACGATCGGGCGCCGCCAGCAAGTGGGATGATTGAACCATGGCTAAGACGCCGATCGCCGCGCCGCACACCGAGGGCCGCACGTTCGGCACCGACTGGTCAATCGTCAATGTGGCGACACTACTGCGCTCTAACGCGGGCCGTGGCACGTGGCATCCCACGGGAGCAACAGGCGGAACCCTGGCCAAGGTCAACCAGAATTACATTAGGACAGTTTCCGCGAGGCACCTCCCAACGAGCGTTTGCTTGATCTTCATGCGCCTTGAGGATGAGAACTGCTGGTATGCCTCGCTCTGCTTCGCGAATGCCGACGATTACCTGCCGTGGAACGAGGACGTAGCGGAGCGGTGGCTGTGCGCGCTGTTTGGCGAGGACCGCCCTCGGGTTATCCAAGATGCAGGCACGGTCTCCGAGGAGGCCCTGGAACCGAGTGTCCGCCAGTTTAGGTTGCCGAGATAATTGGGGCGTTATTCGCAATATCGGCAGCCATTCAGAAGACCTGACTCGTAGTTTCGGGTTCGCCCGCTGAGCTGGTAGGCGATTCAGATGTTATCGTATGAATTAATATGCGACCAGCAAGCGGTTCTGCCTGGCTCCTAATTTTTGGTGCTCTCCCCGTGACGATGGTCCACGCACAGAGCACCCCGGTTCTGGACATCCGTTGGGACGCTGTCTCCCAGGTTTCGAACACCACTCCCACCCTGCAAGTGGTAGTCAATCCGCCTTTGCGGCGTGGATCCGCCATCCACGATTCTGCCTTTCGAGCCCTGCATGATCTAGGCGCGGAGTATGTCCGCTATGTCCCCTGGCTTCCATACCCGAAACTCGCAGTTGCCGAGCTTGAGCCAGGCGTGTGGGACACGTCGCTCATCGATCCGATGACAACCGATTTCTTCAACGCAACCGAAGGCCATACTACCATTCTGAACTTCAGCACAATTCCGGCGTGGCTTTTCAAAACCGAGAAGCCTGTAACCTATCCAACCGATCCCGACGAGGTGACGTGGGCTTATACCCAGGGGAAAGACCTGCGTGAAAACGGCCTCCAGGATCTCGCCGATTACTACGCGAGGTTGGTGAGCTGGTATACCAAGGGCGGCTTTACCGGCCGGGATGGTAAGCAACGTATTTCCAACTTCCACTTCAAGATTCCGTATTGGGAGATCTTCAACGAGCCGGAGATCGAACACGGGATGTCGCCGCAGGATTACACTCGGCGCTATGATGCCGTGGCCGCCGCCATCCACGCTGTGTCGCCCGAGACGAAGTTCGTCGGTCTCGCGCTCGCGTATCCCAGCTCGCATCCGGAGATGTTCGAGTACTTTCTCGATCACAAAAACCACCGCTCCGGTATCCCGCTGGACATGATCTCGTATCACTTCTACTCAAGCCCGGCGGGATCCGAGACGCCGGAGCACTGGCAATATACCTTCTTCGACCAGGCCGATGGCTTCCTCAACACGGTCCGCTATGTCGAGCAGATCCGCAGGCGCCTCTCGCCCGAGACGCGAACGACGCTGAATGAGATCGGCAATATCCTCCCCGGTGATCCAGCGGGCAAGGAGACGATTCCCGAAGTCTACTGGAACGCCTCGGGAGCCCTATATGCATACGTTTATCTGGGGGCGATGCGCATGGGAATTGATGTTGTCGGAGAGTCGCAGCTTGTCGGCTATCCTACGCAGTTTCCGAGCGTGAGTATGGTGGACTGGAAGACCGGAAGCCCGAATGCACGCTTCTGGGTGCTCAAGCTGATCCATGACCACTTCGCGATGGGCGACAAAGTCGTGGAGACTCGGGGTGCAACGGGCGACGTCCTGGCACAGGCTTTCATCACTCGCAGAGGCCGCGCCCTGCTCGTGGTGAACAAGCGTAACGCAAAGAATACCGTCCGCCTGAAGGTGGACTGGAAGGATGCGGACGTATCAGTAGTTGATTCCTCCGCACCTCCACACACAATAGCGTTAGCTGGATCGTCGATTGACCTGGAGCCTTTCGCGGTAGCTGTAGTTTACGCCCGGTGAATAGGCAAGCGGCCTTTGAGTGCAATCCCGTCAATCCGTCTGATCTCTGCGGGACCGAACTACACAACCCCGCGATATCGGAACATGTCGGCGCCTGTCGCCCAGCGCCGGATCCATGAGGTGCAGGCAGCTTAACAAGCCCAATGGCTACCTTCTCGGCTCATACCGCATCGCCACCGCCCCCGAGCCGAACTCCAGCCGGCTCACGAGCCTCAAGTCGACATGCTTCGATAGCCCCGCAAACAACGTCGGCCCGTGCCCCGCTAGCCGGGGGTGCACCACGAACTCGTACTCATCGATCAATCCCAGTTCCGCCAACGCCAGCGGGAGCTTCACGCCACCCGTGAACAGTCCCTTGCCCGGCTCCCGCTTGAGCTGCTGAACGGCCTTCCCTAGATCCCCGCGCACGAGCTCCGCGTTCCAATCGACCCGGTCCAGTGTGCTCGACACGACGTACTTCTTTGCCGCGTCGATCGTCCGGGCGAAGGGTTCCACCCAATCGGGCCCCCCTCCCGTCGGCGCGGGCGGACGCCACGCTGCCTCCATCATTTCGTAAATCACCCGGCCAAAGAGGAGGGCATCGGCCTGCTGAAGGTTCTCGACGGCGTGACGATGCAAGTCTCCGTCCGGGAGAATTACACGATGATCGCAGCACCCGTCCAATGTAACGTTGATGGAATACCGAAGAGGTCGCATTACGCAAGAGTACCGCCGATGGGGTAGACCAGCGAGGTTAGCCCGCTTCAGGTCTAGGAGCCACGAGACTAGCGTAATGCATGACGATGACAATTTGAGAGCTGCTGGTACTTGCCCGACCTGATCCGACAGACAGGCTCCATCCGACGCTCGTGGTTGCAGGCCGACCCAAATCGGCCGCCCGACAATCTAATGTACTGGGGACTCAAGATGCGACCCTATTCCTACCTTCACACGAGAGCGGCAGCGATCCCTCCGAGCGCCCCGACATCCGCCAATATTGGAAACGACGGCTGGTGCCGCTGTCCCGGAGCCGATGATACGGACGGAGTGGAGGTACCAACTTCGAAGACCTCTGACGCGCCGTGTCCCCGCGAGCGGTGCCGCCCGAGTCGATCCCTTGATCGCGCTACCCGAAGAGTGAGAATGGCCTCAGCGCTTCCGGACTTGAACTTATAAACGCGGATGTCCGAGGCGCCCTCGCCGGGCGTCGGCGCGACCATTCGCGAACTCAAAGTGCGAGGAGAAATTACCCGGCAAACGAAACGCGCGAGCAGCCCAGCCGGTCGCGCGTCCCCGTCCATCAACACCACGATCCGATTCGATTAGTAACCGGGGTTTACGTAGCAGGGAGCAGGCACCCAATTGCCGTATCCGTCGTAGTAGCCGCACCCGTAACCGTTATCGTACCCGTAGCCGAACGGGATGCCGATCCCTATACCGAAGTAAGGACGAGCCCAAAACCGCCCGCCGTAGTAGTAGCCGTGGCCTTCGTAGAAGCGCCCGGGGTTGTACCCGCCACCACCATAGCCATAGCCGCGTCCGCCGTAAGCGCGGCCGTATCCGCCGCCATAAGCGCGACCATAGTTGCCGCCATAGCTGCGACCTCCTCCAGAGTACCCACGATTGGACGGAGCTCCGAAGCTTCGGCCGCCCCCAGAATATCCGCGGCTGGACGGGGCAGAATAGCTGCGTCCCCCGCCGCCTGAGTACGACCGGCCGGAGAAGGCGCGGCCACCGCCGCCGTGTCCACCGTGGCCCCCACCGCCGCGCTGGGCGAACGTGGCCGCGGGACCTAGCAACATCAGGGCGCCCAGAACCATTGCGGGAACCGCGGATTTCACCATCTGCACTGTCCGATTCATAAGAACCTCCAGAACCTTCGACTTTACGTTTGCAAGCCGCTCGCCATTTCCAATCAATTGCAAACAAACCGCCTACATACCGCTGACCCAACCGAGCTATGGCTGATAACCACCGCTCACGGTGCTTCTCGGCCTAGAGTTGCAGCGTCGACGATGACGGGCAAATCATAGAGACTGCAACGTTAAGAGTCGCAATATCGGTATCTATCCTACGTGCTCTTCTCTCTGATTGGTGCGTCCGGCCAGTGCAACGGCCGATGCTTCCCCGAACACTTCGGGCCGGTACCGGCCCATGCTCCCATAAGCCGATTTACGGCCAGTGGCACGGCTTCCGAGTAGCCGCCGTTCGTTCCCGGACTCCCACATCAGGCTGGCTATCACCTCCGCGGCGCCGAGTGCTACGATTGGTTCGGCTTCGGCGAGCATTGTCACGAGCACACTCATGCCGGCTGCGTTTTTGGCCGCATTGAAATTCCTCCGAGCAAGGAGTCACCATGTCAAATGAACTCAACCGGCGCGGCTTCTTAGGGGCGATGGGAGCGGCCGCCGCACCGTGGCAGGTCACGGCGGCACCCAACACAAAGCAGGTCATCGGCATACAGATCGGATCCATTTCTTTTCTGGACGAGGGGGTCGAAAGGGTACTCGATATCCTGCAGGAGAAGGCCTGCGTGAACACGCTGTTTCTCGCGACCTTTACGTACGGCAACGGCATCGC
>JARLGM010000112.1 GCA_031292755.1 Candidatus Sulfopaludibacter sp. | reverse complement strand
ACACGCCGCTACATTCTGGGAGGCATCGGACTTCACTGGGCCTATAAACAGTGAGTGCCGCCACCGGCCATCGCGCCGCCCTGCTGGCCGGTTATCTGGGCTGGACGCTCGACGCGTTCGACTTTTTTCTGGTGGTGTTCTGCCTCACGTCGATCGGCCGGCAGTTTCACATGTCCGACGCCGAAATGGCGCTCACCCTCACCGCCACCCTGGCCTTCCGCCCCCTCGGCGCGTTTCTGTTCGGCCTCATCGCCGACCGCTACGGGCGCCGCCTGCCCCTCATGCTCGACCTGGTATTTTACTCGGTGATCGAAGTGGCGTCCGGCCTGGCGCCGAATTTCACCGTGTTCCTCGCGCTGCGGTGTCTGTTCGGTGTCGGAATGGGTGGCGAATGGGGCGTAGGAGCGTCACTCACTATGGAAAAAGTTCCCGTGCGCCTGCGCGGCGTGCTCTCCGGATTTCTGCAACAGGGATACGCCACCGGATATCTGCTGGCCGCCGTGTGTTACTTCTTTCTGTTTCCGCGCGTGGGCTGGCGTCCTCTTTTCTTTGTGGGCGGATTGCCCGCCCTGCTCGCGCTTTTCGTGCGCATGCGAGTGAAGGAATCCGAAGTGTGGGAAAGAACCCGGCACGCAAGCTGGAGCCATCTGGGCCGCGCTCTCCTCGGCAACTGGAAGCTGTTCCTCTACATGGCCGTGCTCATGATGGCGATGAACCTGGTGGCGCACGGCAGCCAGGACATGTACCCCACGTTCCTCGAACGGCAATGGGGATTCGGCGTGGGCACGCGGTCGCTGATTACCGGCATCTCCATGACCGGCGCCATCGCCGGCGGCACGTTGTTCGGCCTGATGAGCGACCGCGTGGGGCGCCGCCGCGCCATGATCGCCGCGCTCGCCGGCGCCCTCCTGGCGATTCCGCTGTGGGCCTTTGCGCCGTCGGTTCCGCTGCTGATTGCGGGAGCGTTCCTCATGCAGTTTCTGGTGCAGGGCTCGTGGGGCGTGGTCCCCGCCCACCTCGCGGAACTGTCGCCCGATGCGGTGCGCGGCTTCCTGCCGGGCTTCGGATACCAGACCGGAGTGCTGCTGGCCAGCGGCGTGAGCTACCTGGAAGCCGTCCTGGCCCGCCACACCAGCTACTCCTGGGCCATGGCGGGAACCGCCGCGATTGTCATTGCGATGGCGATCGTCGCCACGGCACTGGGGAAGGAACGCCGCGGGGTGGTGTTCGGCGGGTGAGCGGCTATCCTTTCAGCAACCCCAATCCCTCGCCCCGCCGGTAGCCCGGAAACACTTGCGACAGATCCTTCTGCCCCAGGTGCCGGCTCACCAGTTCCGATAACACTTCGCGGAAATCCGTAGTGACGGCCAGGTCGCGCCCTTCATAAAGCTGCTCCGGTTCCAGCCCGGGCCATCGTCCGTAGATTTTGCCGCCGCGCACCGGCCCGCCCATCACCATCATCACGCCGCCATGGCCGTGATCGGTGCCGCCGTTGCCGTTCTCTTGCGCCGTGCGTCCGAATTCGCTCATGGTCACCAGCACCACGTCTTCCATGCGGTCGCCCAGATCCTTGCAGAACGCGTCGATGGCCATGCCGAACTGGCGCAGCACGCCGAATAGCTGCCCCACCTCGTTGCCATGATGGTCCCAGCCGCCGATTTCGGCGAACGCCGCCTCCACGCCGGCATCGGCCTTAATCAGCCGCGCCAACTGCTGTAGGTTGCGCCCCAGTTCCCCGCCTTGCAGGAACGCGTTGTTGCGCGGCCCGTCGAACGGCTGCCGGCCGATCGACTGAATCATCCGCCGGGCGGCGAACGCATCCTTGCCGGTGGCCGCCAGCCGCTGGTCCGCCGACGCCGCATACATCGATTCCAGCACGCCTGCCGTTTCGTCATTCCCCCCTTGCAGGGACTGCAAAGCGCTCACCGAGATGGCCGGCCGCGGACCGCGCAGCGTGTGCGGCATCTGCGGCCCCAGCGCCACTGCCTGCAAGGGCGATGTCTCCGGCCCCGCCGCCGGCAGCGCGCGATTCAGCCAGCCATCGGCGCACACCTTCCCCGGCACGCCCGATTCCATGTAGTCCTGCGCGTCGAAATGCGAGCGCGAAGGGTCGGGCGAACCCACGGCGTGCACGATGGCCAGTTGCTGCTTCTGCCACAGATCCTTGAACGGTTGCAGCGAAGCATGCAACGCGAAGTGTCCGTCCAGGTCGATCGGGCCATTGGGACCGTTCATCCCGCCCGGGGCCTGTATGCCGATCATGGGCCGCAGCTCTTTGTATCGCGGCTCGGAGAACGGCGCCACGATGTTCAGCCCGTCCGCCGCGCCCCGCTGGAAAATCACCACCAGGGTTTTGCGTTTGGTTTCAGCCGCGGACGCTGCCCGTGCCAGCCATAGGGGCGCGCTTCCGTAGCCGGCCATCACCACCGCCGGCCCGCGCAGGAAACAACGACGCGTCAACATACCGTCACCTCTTCTGAAAATCCGGCGAACCCATCACCACCGCGGCAATCGAAAGCGGCGCCGGGTCCTTCCCTTCGAATCCCGTCTCCATGGCATCGCGCACCGCGGGCGAGGGCTCCGCCTCCAGCAGTTCGCGCGCGATTGCCAACTGGTTCTGGCCCTCAAACCGGACCGGGTCCACTTTCACTCCGGCCAGTTTTCCAGCCATCAACTCCGAGGCGAAGCTGATGCGGCCCAGAAGATTGGCCGTGCTGAGCCAGGCCTCGGCGGTATTGGGATAACCTGTGGGTTCCACCTTTCCGTAAAGCGGCTCGCCTAAATCCGCGATGCGCTGCACCAGCATCCACGGGTCGGTCACTTCCGCCCCGGAGGTTCGCACCGAGCTCACCACCATTTCGAGCGGCGATTTCACTTTGGCCAGCCTCGCGCCCTGACTGAAGAATTCGGGAGCCGCGAACATCGCCGCCATCACCGCCCGCAGGTCGCCGTCGGTCTTCGTGAATACCTGGGCCATACGGTCTACCAGGCTCGGCGGCGGATCGTCGGCCACGAATCGCTGGGCCAGCTCACGCGAGATCAACTTCGCCGTGGCGGGATGATGCGCCAGAATGTCGATGACCTGCAGCCCGTCCTGTTCCCCGCCCCCGGCGGCAATCTTGTGGCCTAGAACTACCTTCTCGCCGGTATCGTGCATGAATGCCGCGAAGACGAAAGTGGGGTCGCTGGCCGGCTGCCGCACGGTCCACCCGGTGAAGCAGCGCGCCACCGCGATCACGTCCTGCTGCGTGTAGCCGCCCTTGACTCCCAGGGTGTGCAACTCCATCAGCTCGCGGCCGTAGTTCTCATTGATGCCGTGAGCCCGCCGCGACAGGCCCTGGACCGTGAACCCGACCGGGTCTGCGAATGGCCCAATGGAAAAAATCTCGGGGGCAGTGGATTCGAAATTGTCCAGGTAGTACAGCATGGCCGGATGCCGCGCCGTGGCCAGCAGCAGATCTTTGAAGCGGCCCAGCACGTGCGGCCGGATGGCATCGCGCTCGAAACTCGGGAGCAGCGGCCGGACGTTCATCTTGCCCTCGAAGACATTGAAGTGGTTCAGCCAGAAATCCACCAGCACCTCTTGCAGTTGCCGGCTGGAATACACCGCGCGGTAGATCCTGCCTTCTTTCAGGTCGGAGAACGCCAGTTGCTGCGGAAAGCGCTTCATCATGCCCTGCCGCCGCAATTCCGGAAAGCCCGCCAGCGACGCCGGCGCCATGGCCGAGGCCACCTGCTGGAGTTTCGCCGGATCGAGCGAGGCGAACAGCTCCTGGCGCTGCTCCGGGGTGCCGCCGGTGGCCATCCGCGCTTGCTCCGGACTCAGCAGATCCTGGAGCGGGGGGTTCATCTTGCGGAGTTCCTGCTGCCGTTCCTCCTGTTCCGCCATGCGGGCGGCCTCGGCCTCTTTCTTGAGCTCCGGCGAATAGGCGAAATTCTGCGGCGGTAGATAGGTGAGTATTTGCCGCCGCTTAGTAGCGTCCAGCTTATTCAGCACTGCAAGCTGGTCTTCTTCCCTGCCCCGCAGCAGCGCGCTGAACTGCTCCTGGGTCACGATTTCCGTGGGCTGCGGCCGCTGCATGGGACGCATCGTGGTCACCGGATAATCCTTCAAAATGGTCGCGGTATCCAGCCCCAGCGTGTCCAACTGCCGAAGCCGCTGTTCCAGCACCGAATCCTCGGGAAGCGATTCGGGATGCAACTGTATAGCGATCCATTTCTCGATGCCGATCCGGCGCACCGCTTCCACATCTCCGGGCCGCGGTCCGAAGGTCAGCCGGTTGAGCGCATGGACGCTACGCTGTTCGGCGGGCAGTTTGATATCAAAGGAATTCTGGGCGTTGGCGGGGACTACAGTGAGAATCGTCGTAACAATTACAAGGCGCGTCATACCGCAAACCTCCGCTGGACGTACCTGAGAGTCAGTTTATACTAACTTTGGTGAACCGGGCTATCCCCCTTTATGGCTTTTGCTAAGTGCCGGAAGTCAATCGCGTGGCTATAATTAGTCATTGCAGACGAACGCATCCAGGCCTTCTGCCGACGTCCTTCGGCTGGTCGCCAAGAACCTCACCGAAATGGTGCTGGCTTACGACATGAGCCGGAGGCTGGTCTTCGTAAATCCCGCCGCCGAAACCCTGACCGGTTACTCCATGGAGGAACTGGAAAAGGCTAACTTCATCTGTTGGGTCCATCCTGAAGACCAGGCTCGCATGATGGCGTTCTGGGAGCCGCTGTTCCAGGGTAAGCCCTTTCACGAGGAGGAGTACCGGCTGGTCACCCGCGATGGCCGCGTCAAATGGGTGGTGGCCTCCTGGATCCCCATTCTCGATGACGGCGGCACTCAGGTGGGCGTCCAGGGCCGTGAATTCGATGTCACCCGGCGCAAGCTGGCCGAGGCCGCCCTGCGCCACTCCGAAGAGAAGTTGCGCATCGACGAAGAGCGTTACCGCGTCCTGTTCGAGAATTCGCCCTTCCCCATGTGGGAAGAAGATTTTTCCGCGATTAAGACCTACTTTGACTCCCTCGATACTCCCGATATCCCAACCTACCTCAGGCAGAACCCTTCCGCCGTCGACGAATGCGTACGCCGCGTGCGGATTCTCGACGTCAATCAGGCGGCGCGCAATTTTTACGGAGCCTCCAGCAAAGAAGAGCTACTGGCGGGACTCGAACAATTTTTCGACGATTCCGCACGCGAGAATTTCCGCGACGAAATGTCGGCCTTAGCCGCCGGCGATTACTCCTTCCAGGCCGAGTTCACCACGCGCACGCTGCGCGGCGAAGAGCGGCTGGTGGATATGATCGTTACGATGGTCGATTCCGCGCGGTGCGATTGGTCGCGCGTGATCGTCTCCTTCTTCGATATCACCGACCGCAAACGCCTGGAGGAGCAGTTCTTTCAATCCCACAAAATGGAAAGCCTGGGGCGGCTGGCCGGAGGCATCGCGCACGATTTCAATAATCTGCTCACGGTCATCAACGGCTATAGCGATTGGATGCTGCGCAAGATGGAGCCGGACAATCCGTTCCGCGCCGAACTGGCGGAGGTCCGCGACGCCGGCCAGCGCTGCGCCGAACTTACCCAGCAGTTACTGGCCTTCAGCCGCAAACAGATCGTGCGCGCCGGCCCGCTCGACCTCAATCACCTGATCCGCGAATCCCAGGGCGTGCTGCGGCGTGTCTTGGGCGACGGGATTTCCCTTGCGATCCGCCTGGCGCCGGACCTGGGAACGGTCGAGGCCGATGCCAGCCAGATGCAGCAGGTGCTCTTGAACCTTGCCATCAATGCCCGCGAGGCCATGGCTTCCGGCGGTACCCTGACCCTTGCTACCGCCAATTCGGCGAGCTCCCAGGAAATCCTGCTGGAGATTCGCGACACCGGGCAGGGCATGGATGAAACTACCCGCCGTCACTTATTCGAGCCGTTCTTCACCACGAAGAAGGGATCCAGGAACGCCGGGTTGGGCCTCGCCATCGTCTTCGGCATCGTCAACCACGGGGGAGGGCGAATCGAAGTCGCCAGCCAGCCGGGCGCCGGATCGGTCTTCCGCATTCACCTGCCGCGCGTGCAGAACGAGCCCGAACCTGCGGGGCACATCGACTCCCCCGAAACCACCCAGCGTGGTGTCGGCCCGGTACTGGTGGTGGAAGACCGGGAAGACGTCCGGGATCTGACCTGCCGCATGTTGGAGGAACTGGGATACGAGACGCTCCTAGCGGCCAGTGGCGCCGAGGCTCTGGCCATCGCCCGCGGGCAGGGCCGCTCGATCCCGTTGCTGCTCACCGACGTGATCATGCCCGGCATGAACGGCCGCGAACTGGCCGACCAGTTTCGCCGGCTGGATCCGAAAATAAAAATCATCTTCATGTCGGGCTACACCGATCGGGTGCTCGCCGGCAGCCATACTCTGGACTCGGACACGCCTTACTTGCAGAAGCCTTTTACCCTGGCGCAACTTGCCGAAATCCTGCGCAAAGCGGAAGGAGCATAAACGGGAAGCGCGGCGGTCGGGAATGGCGGCGACACACGATCAGATACCGTTTTGCCGGTTACCGGCCGATTCTATCGGCGGCGCGCCTGGAGAGCGAAGGGTCCGGATATCCCGCATCGGCGGTTGGCCGAACAACCGGCTGTATTCGCGGTTGAACTGGCTGGCGCTTTCGTAGCCCACTTCGAAGGCCGCGCCGGCGGCGTCCAGGCCATCCATGAGCATGCGTCCCCGCGCGGCCTGCAACCGGAGCTGTTTCTGATACTGCAGAGGACTCATGGCGGTCAGCACGCGGAAATAGTGGTGCAGCGTGGATACGCCCATACCCGCGATGTCCGCAAGGTCTTCCACACGCAACGGCTTGGCATAGTTCACCCTGATCCAGGCGATCGCTTTCGCCGTCCGGTGGCTCTGTTCTCCCAGCGTGGCAATCGCGCGAAGGCGCGCTTTCT
The DNA here is from genome assembly GCA_031292755.1 of Candidatus Sulfopaludibacter sp. Taxonomy (GTDB): domain Bacteria; phylum Acidobacteriota; class Terriglobia; order Bryobacterales; family Bryobacteraceae; genus Sulfopaludibacter. The sequence goes on along the minus strand of JARLGM010000112.1, from coordinate 17,884 downwards.
CCGCACTGCGCAGGATCCGGTAGATGATCTCGCGTACAATCAGGCCGCTGAGAAAGGGAATGTCCCGCGGCGTGTCCAGCAGGTCCACGAGCCGGCAGCACGCATTGAGGAATTCCACCGTGGTCTCCCCGGTCGCCATGCCGGGACTGCCGGACGGCGGGCTGTCCACCTGAATCTCCTCCCGGCCCAGAAGTTCCCGAATCACGGCCATTTCGAGTCTGAGCGACAACGCCAGGCAGGGCGCCTCTTCACTTGCCTCGACCACCCGGCTGACCACTGGCAAATCGACCGAAGTCAGTAGGAAGCGCGAGGCATCGTATAGGAAGATGTTGCGGCCGAGTTCGACTCGCTTTCGCCCTTGGGCAATCACGGTCACGCCCGGCTGGTAGGTCATGGAGCACGGAGCGGTGGGGGCGGTCCGCCGGTGGAGAGTCAGCCCCGGAATATCCGTTGCCCCGGTTATCCGCCGAGCCCACGAAGCGGGCAATCTTGCGAGCCAGTTCCGGCCGCAATCGGTGCGCTCGATCTTGTGCCAGAGATGGTTCTGCCGCGCGGTTTCTCATAGTAACGGTTCCGCTCTCCTCTACCCAGGATACCTGCCGGCCGTGTGCGTAGATCGACAGACCGGAGGCGCAAAGATAGTTAAGACATTGCGCCGTGTGTTCGTGGGCGAGGCGTTCGACACATTTCAACTCCACCACCAGCACATTCTCGCTTAAAACATTCAGGTCTGTGTTATCTGCGTTTATCTGCGTTCATCCGCGGCCTATATTGTTATTCGGCAGAAATCCCAAAAAACTATATTGGCCGCACATGAACGCAGATCTTTTGGGCGACATCCAGGGCTCGACCTGTCCAGTTAATTCTTGGACACGGCACTAGAGGAATAGGCAATAAATCGGCAGGATCGGGATACCGCCCCAGCGGCCCTCGACCCTAATCTGGAGATCAGGGGAAACGGTTCCCGAGGAGAAACATAATGCAAAAGCGCAAACTGGGAAAAAGCGGCCTGGAAGTATCGGCTCTCGGACTCGGTTGCATGGGAATGAGCTTTTCTTACGGTCCGCCCAAAGACAAGCAGGAGATGACCTCTCTGCTCCGGGCAGCCGTGGAACGCGGCATCACCTTCTTCGACACGGCCGAGGTTTATGGCCCGTTCCTCAATGAAGAGCTGGTGGGCGAGGCCCTGGCTCCGTTCCGGAAGCAAGTGGCGATCGCCACAAAATTCGGGTTCGACCTCAATCCCGATTTCGATCCTCGCGGGATGAAGGGTTTGCAGGGCCTGAACAGTAGGCCGGAGCACATCAGGCAAGCCGTCGAGGGCTCTCTCAAACGGCTCAAGGCCGATGTCATCGACTTGCTCTATCAGCATCGCGTGGACCCGAACGTGCCAATCGAAGACGTAGCGGGCGCGGTGAAAGACCTGATTCAGGAAGGCAAGGTCAAGCATTTCGGACTTTCCGAAGCGGGAGTGCAAACCATCCGCCGCGCACACGCAGTCCAGCCCGTCACGGCTCTCCAGAGCGAGTACTCGCTCTGGACCAGGACGCCTGAGAAGGAAGTCATACCAACCCTGGAGGAACTCGGCATCGGCCTGGTGCCGTATAGCCCGCTGGGGAAGGGCTTCCTGACCGGCAAGATCGACGAAAACGCGAAGTTCGACAGCTCCGACTTTCGCAGCACGCTGCCCCGATTCACGCCGGAGGCTCTGAAGGCAAATCAGGCGCTAATCGATCTGCTGGGCGGCATCGGGGAACCGAAGAAGGCCACGCCTGCTCAGATCGCACTCGCTTGGCTGCTGGCCCGGAAGCCGTGGATCGTACCGATTCCAGGCACCACAAAGCTGCACCGTCTGGACGAAAACATCGGCGCGGCTTCTATCGAGCTCACACCCGGCGATCTGCGCGACATCGATGACGCCGCCGCGAAGATCACGGTGCTCGGCGCCAGATACCCCGAAAAACTGGAGCAGATGACCGGTCGCTGATCTCCCCATTCTGGGCTCACTCCCCATGAATGCCGGTGACACCGGCCTGGCGATTCGCTACCTTCCCGGAGCATCTACTCCGTAATCACCCCGTAATACCGCCCCATCCAATACGGCAGGATGTAATCGATCCCCGCCGTTTCGATGGTCCCCTGCCCTCCTCCGGAAAGCGCAAACGGGTCGCGCTGCCACAGAAAGTCCGTGGTCACGCGGTCTTCCACCGGCAGCGGGTCGCAAGCCTCGTTGCCGCCGCAGGACTTGAACTGTCCGCTGAAATCGCGATACACATCGGTGCGCGGCCGTAGCAGCCAGGCATCCAGCAGCGACTGCGTCTGTGCGTCGCGCTGCGCGTTCGCCCCGCTCACGGCCCGGTCGATCATGTTGAACTGCGCATTCTGGTGACCCGACGTAGTGGCGCGCAGTTCATCATAAGCCAGCCCGTACCAGAAGGAAGAATACCCGCTGCCCATCTTCTTCAGCGCGTACATCGTCAGGTAATCGAGATTGAACTTGAAGTAAGAACCGGTCTGGTCGGCGCAATCCACTCCGATCGGAACCGGCACCGTGGGAGAGATGGCATCCGACAGCGCCGGGTATTTGTGCTCGAAAGCGCCGCCGTTTACATGCTTGCCCATCAATAGCAGCGTCAACTGCTGGTCCGGACGGATGAGGAACGTGGTGGGTATACTGCCGTCCGGCAGCACCACCGTCCAGGCGTTGTTCAGCAGATTCTGCAGCAGGCGCGTCATCAGGTAAGAGCACCAATTGCGCACCGTCTGATCGGTAACCATGTCGTAAGTCACGGTCAAACCGAAAAACACCCCGACATACTGGTCGCGCGACGTGTTACCAACCCAGATCCAGGGCGCGCCGTAGATCGAGCCATTGTAAATCCCGTTGGCCGACTCCTGGCTCGCGATGCTGGCGGCATACGGCGAATCGGCGGGCAGCGCGCACCGCGACAGCACATTGCCGCCCGTCACGTTGATCAGGTTGTAGATCGCGGCGATGGCATTGTTGATGTTGGTCATCGCGGCGGCCGAGCCGGTTACCTTGTAGCGGAACGCTTCCGCCGCCAGGTAATGTCCCGTCCAGACGGCGGAATCGCCACAGCGCGTATAATCGGCCACTTGCGAAAGATCGGGCGACAGGATGGGATCCAGAATCGCGCCATAGGGCAGATGGCGCGCCTGAATGTTCGCGTCGATGGCCAGGGCATCCTGCTCCGCACCGAAGGCCGCGGGCGACAGACAAAGCGCAAGCACGAAAAAAACACGGATGGACACGGTTGCACTCCAGGCGGGCGCGGTATCTCTATTTTACCAGTTGATCCGTGCCGGACAGGCCACCATCCCTAACCCCCAGCAGCGCGCCGCCACTCATCCGCCAGCATCGACCACACCAGCAGGTCCACCCAGCGGTCGTTCACCCACTCGGCCCCCCGCGCCACCCCTTCCCGTGTAAATCCCAGCCGCTGCGGCACCGCGCAACTCCTGAGGTTGCCCACCCCGCATTGAATCACCACCCGGTGCAGGCCCAGTTCGCCGAACAGATACGCCAGCAGAACATCGCAGCAGTGCGTGATTACGCCACGCCGCTGCCGGGCCGCATCGATCCAGTAGCCGATGCTGCACGAGCGGTTGGCCCAGTCGATCCGGTGGCAGCCGATGGAACCCGCAAACCCGCCGTCGATCCAGATTCCCGCACTCGGCCCCTCGTTGGCATGGAACTGCGCCAGCGACCGCAGAATGAAATCCCGCACCTGGTCGGGTCCGTGCGTCTGGTCCACCCAGGGCAGCCACTCGCGCAGATACTGGCGATTGCGTTCGACCGCCGCGTACACCTCCCCGGCGTCGCCCAACTCGAACTGCCGGACCTCGATCCCTTCTGTCACCGGGCGATGAAACCGCACTAGACGCCGCCCGGCTTCTGTGGGTTGCGCGAGTTGGAAAGCGACGGCGTTTCCTGCGTTTCCGGCTGCATGGCGTAGGTCATGAGCCCTTCCTTCAGAATCGCGAATGCCGCCTCCGGATCGTCGGCAAACTGGAACAGGTTCAGGTCCGTCGCCGAAATCACCCCGTGTTTCACCAGGGCCTGGAAATTGATGATCTCGTTCCAATAGCTGGAGCCGTACAGCACGATGGTCATCTTTTTCGCCAGTTTCTGGGTCTGGGTCAGCGTCAGAATCTCCATCAGCTCATCCATGGTTCCGAATCCGCCGGGAAACACCACCAGCGCCTTGGCCATGTAAGCGAACCAGAACTTGCGCATGAAAAAGTAATGGAATTCGAAGCTCAGTTCCGGCGTGATGTAGGGGTTGGGAAACTGCTCGAAAGGCAGCCCGATATTCAGCCCGATGTTCTTGCCGTGAGCATCCGCCGCCCCGCGATTGGCCGCCTCCATGATCCCCGGCCCACCGCCGGAACAGATCACAAAGCGCCGCGCCGAATTCGTCAGCGTATCGGACCACTCCGTCAGCATCCGCGCCAGCGTACGCGCGTCGCGGTAGTATTTGCCCAGAGGACCGTCTTCGGCGGTACGCGCCGAGCCGAAGAAAACCACCGTATCGCGGATCTTCTCCCGCCGGAAATGCGCCAGCGGTTCCAGGTACTCGGCCAGGATGCGCAGGGCCCGCGCATCGGCGCTGTTCAAAAACTGTTCGTTCATGTAGGCGACCGGCCTGCGGTCGCCGCGGGGAGGCGTTTGAGCGCTCATTGCTTTTCCAGTTCTTCCACTTTCTTCTTCAACTCTCGCACGGTTTTCAGCAATTCCGGCAGCTTGGGATACACCGTAATCGCCCGCAGCCAATCGCCGGCCGCGAACGCGGGCGATCCCGAAATGCGCGTGTTCGGCGCCACATCGCCGCCAATCCCGCTTTGCGCGTAGACAATCGCGCCTTCGTGCACCGTCAGGTGTCCCGAAGAGCCCACCTGCCCCGCCAACAGCACGTTCCGTTCCAGCACCGTGCTGCCCGCCAGACCCGTCTGCGCGCAGATGATATTATCCTCTCCCACCGTGCAGGCATGGCCGATCTGCACCAGGCTGTCGATCTTGGCGCCGCGCTTCACCCGCGTCTCCCCCACCGTGGCGCGGTCCACGCTGGTAAGGCTCTGCACCTCCACATCGTCCTCCAGCACCGTCACTCCGCTCTGCACGATTTTGAAATGGCTCCCCCCGGCGCGCTTCGCAAAACCGAAACCGTCGCCGCCCACCACCACTCCATTCTGCAGCGTAACGCGATTGCCGATGCGGCAAAATTCGCGCACGGCGGCGTGGGAATGCGCCAAAAAATCGTCACCGATCTCAACCCCTTCGTAGATCACTACGTGAGGATGGATCACCGCGTTGCGTCCCACGCGCACATGCTCGCCGAGCACCGCGAACGGCCCGATCGAGCAGTTCTCGCCCACCCTCGCGGTGCCGGCGACCGAGGCCAGCGGATGAATTCCGGGCGACGGCCGCGGCGGCTGGTAGAACAGCGCCAGCGCCCGGGCGAAGTCCAGATAAGGGTTCTCCGAAATCAGGCAGGCCGGCGAGGGAGACGGCAGCGGCTCCGAGACCAGGATGGCCGATGCCTTGGTGTGCTTCACCTTGGGGGCATACTTCGGGTTCGCCAGGAACGTCAGGTGTCCGGTCTGGGCGTGTTCCATGCCGAGCACGCCCGAGATTTCCAATTCCGGGTCGCCTTCCAGGCGGCACCCTAACGCTGCGGCGATTTCGCGCAGTTTCATAGAGGTACCTCCAGGGTACCGCGGGCCCTTTCCCCGCGGATCTAGGGTAACAGCGATTAAAGAATTCTTCCTGCCCGGACGATAAAGAGCTACAGCGCCTATGAAACTCACAATCCGAGCGGCGCTGGTGGCCGCTCTCTGTTCCGGTGCCGTTCCGGCGGCGAATGTACTGGCTGTTTCGCCGGCCAGTGTCGCGCTCAGTTGCAACACCGCAACCGGCCCCGGCGCCGCCGGGACAATCGTCGTCAAACCCGTCGCCACCCTGACCGGTAACACGCTTTCGGTTTCGGTATCCGCTTCCAACGGGGAACTGGTGATTACACCGCCGGCGTCGACTGTCCTGAACGCCGCCAGCCAGTCGCAAGGGCTGACTTACAGCGTCAACCTGGCGCCCGGTTGCGCCGGGGCGAGCACCGGCTCGGCCAACGTCCGCTTCTATAGCGGCGGTGTTCCGGATGCGCAGGTGGCCGTGAGCACCAGCTTGACTGCCACCGCGTCGGCCCTGGTTGCCTCTCCGGTTACCGTCACTTGCGTCCGCCGCGCGGGAAGTGGGGTGACCTACACGCCGGGACCGGCGCAAACCATCACCATCACGTCGGCGGCAGCCGGAGGAACTCCGTTTTCACTCGATGCCTCCCAGGTTCCCGCCTGGCTCGCGGTAAATTCCGTCAGCGGCGTCGCGGGTGCCACCGGAATTCCGCTGATCGTCTCGGCGGCCAGTCCCTGCGGCAGCCTCCCTGTGGGAGGCAGCAGCACCGCGTCCATTCACCTGCGCAACCTACCGGCGCCGGATGCGTTGATTCCGGTGACCCTCCAGGTGCTCGGCCCGACGCCCCTGACGGCTACGCCGGCCGCGCCTGCGCTCTCGTACACCAAAGGCTCAGCCACACCCGCCTCCGTGGACGTCGCCCTGAGCGCGTCCGGCACCGCCACGCCTTCGTTCACAGTGGATACGGCCAGCCTGCCGCCATGGCTCTCGGTGGACGCAGCCAGCGGAACGGTTCCCGTCAGCCTCCACTTCGCTACCACCAGTGTCGCCGACGCTATCGCCCAAGGCACGTATAACGCCACGGTGCACGTGCTGGTTGCCGGCTCCGCCGATCTGGCGTTGCCCTTCCGGCTGAGCGTCACCAATCCCCCACCCACCCTGACGGTAGTGGAGGGAACCACGCGTAACATTTCCTGGACGGTGGGCCAGGCCTTGCCCATTCCCTACATCACCCTGGCTTCCAACGGAGCGCCGATCTCTTATTCCATCGCCACCGCCGGTCCCCTGTCCCCCATCATCGGCAGCAACTACCTGAAGGGCCTCGCGTATAGTTACGATACCCCGATTCCGGTCACCTTCGACCAAAATGTGCTGTCCGCCGCACAACCGGGAACCGTCGTCACCGGGACCGTATCCATCGCCTGGGGCAGCCCCGCCGTCACCACGGTCGTCACCCTCAACCTCTCGGTACAGTCCGCCGCCGCCAGTGTCCTGTCGGTGAGCCCGGCCAGCGTGCCGACCGCCGCCGCGGGGCAAACCTTTACCGTGGCCTTGGCCGGCTCGGGATTCATCGGCGGCGCCGATGCTTCGCTGCGCACCACCGTCGGCCTGGTATCCGGTGGCGCGCTTGCCGCCGATGCCAATCTGGCGTCCCTGGTGGTCAACGCGTCCAACATTATCGTGACCTTGACCGTGCCTGCCGCGGCAGATGCGCTCTTGCCTTTCGACCCTGCTGGCCCGGGCGGAACCATCACTCTGGGCGTCTGCAATCCTCTGGGAGCAGCATGCACCGTTCCCACCGGTATGGCCACCCTCACCATCGGGGCCAAGCCGGTGATCCAATCGGTTACCAGCGCTTCTTCGTACCTTCAGGTGGCGGCTCCCAACGTTCCCTCCGTCGCTCCCTACGACATGATCAGCGTGTTCGGATTCAACTTCTGCAGCGCCGGCGGCACCGGATGCGGCAAGTCGATTCTGTACGGCACGCTCGACCCGGTCGCCCTGCGTTACCCCGCCACTCTCAGCCCGGATCCTGACGGGGCAGCCCGGCGTCTGGTCTCGGTCACGTTCCAGACTCACGCCACGCCACCGGTACCCATCGCCAACGCGCCTCTATTGTTCGCTACCGACGGTCAGATCAACCTGCTGGTTCCTTCCGCGGTATCCACTTTTCTGAGCAAATCGGTGGACCTGGTCGTGAACTTCGGCGCATCATCCTCCGCGCCGTTCGCCGTCGCCATCGCCGCCGCCGATCCCGGCATCTTCGGAATGAGTGCCGACGGCCAGGGTGCAGGCGCCATTCTGAGCCTGGATGACAGCTTGATCGGTAGCGGCAATGAAGCCGCCATGCGGCAGACCGCGGCGGATTCCGACACCGTCCAGATTTTCGGAACCGGCCTCGGCGCGCCCGATGGCACCGCCGACAATACCACCTCCGGAGCCAGCCTGTGGCCCGCCGACTGCGCCGGCACGGCCAGTTTTCTAAACTCCCTCAACACGCTGACGTCCGGTTCCTCTACCACGCTGGATGGCGCCTTAATCGCGAGCACGGCCCTCGGTGCGGGCCGGCTGGTTCCCTGTCTGCGGTCGGCGGCGGCTCTTCCCGCGGTGACCGTCGGCGGGCAACCCGCTACCGTGACCTATGCCGGATGGGTGCCGGACTCGGTGGCCGGACTATATCAGGTGAACGTCCGGCTCCCCGGTTCCTCCGCCGGGCCCTTCACCCTGGCATCGGGCGAAACCTTGGCCGGCCCGCTCACCGCCGCTGTGGATTTGCCGGTTGTCATTACCTCCCGCGGTGTCGCCAGCCAGCCGGGCATCACCATCCGGGTGGCTCCCAGGCTCAAAGTCGCCGCTCCCGCCACCGCCGCCTTGCGCGGCATCGTCGGCGTTGCCTGGTCCGCCACCGGCAGCGCGGTCGCCGCCGGGGAAGGTACCGCTCCTTATCAGTTCGCTGTAACTGCCGGCTCCCTGCCCGCGGGTATCATGCTGAACCTGGCGACGGGGACAATCTCGGGCACGCCCGCGGCGGGCACGGCCGGCGCCTATCCCGTCACCGTGACGGCAACCGATTCGGCCGCCTCGCCGCTGACCGGCAGCGCCACATTCACTCTCACGGTCGGGACCGGCCAGTAAGTGCCTTCGAACTGTCCCGGCTTCGCAAGGAAACCCGTCCGTGGACAGGCTGCCCCCCTACTCGCGCCGATCGTGCCATTAGTACCAAAGGTCCAATTTGACACTACTCCGCCCGTATTCTGTTGCGGAATCGCCCCTCTGCCGATATGAACATTGTGCCCAAGCAAAAGCGCGGGTAACCAAGGAAAGGAATATGCGTACCATTCGAACTCACTACTTTAAGGTTCTCCTCGCTGTGCTCGCGCTGGCAATCTGCACGGGCGCAATGCAGGCGGCGACTCTGGTCGGTCCGACCTCCGCAGTCACGCTTACATGCGATACAGTCACCGGCGCCGTCCCGACGCTGGTGGGAATTAAGCTGGCGGCGACCGGCAGTTTGACCGTTACTCCCTCCATCACTACCGGCGCCAGCGCCATGGCGACAGCTCCTTCGCCGGCGACGGTTGCCTCCACTAGCACTGCTGTAAACTTCAGTTTCAGCGTAGCCAGCGGGTGCGCCAACGCCACCAACGGTCAACAGATCGTTCTTACTTTCACTCCCAATACCGGCACGGCGCTCACCGTCAATGCGACGATCGTCGTCACCGGCCCGGCGCTGGTAAGCAGCGCGTCTACCATCGCGCTCTCCTGCGACATGGTCGCTGGCCCCGGCTCCCCGCAGCAGGTCGGCATGAAATTGAAATCGGCCAATAGCTATTCCGTCACGCCAACGGCCAGCCCATCGGGCATTGTCGTGATGCCCGTGGCCCAGACCATCACCTCCACAAGTTCTTACACCAATTTCAGCTTCGCTGTAATCGGCGGGTGCGGAGGCGCTACCAACGGCCAGCAGATACCCATCGTCTTCACACCCACCAATGCCAGTGGAACCGGCAGCACCATTACCGTGACGGCAACCATCACCGTGACGGTCCCGACGTTAGCCTCGGCGCAAGCCTCCGGTATCGGCGTGTCCTGCGATACCGTCCTCGGTCCCACCCCCGCCACCATCGGCCTCACGCTGTACACCGGCACCACCGCATACACGGTGTCGTCATCTTCCGCCGCTGCCACGGTAGTCGTTGCACCGGTCGGCTCCACCTCGGTGGGATCCACTTCGACGGCCACCAACTGGAGCGTTCATGGCGCGCCAGGCTGCAAAGGGATGGTGGAAGGCGCGACTGTCGTGCTTACGTTTACCCCCACCAGCCCCTCGGGCGGACAGCCACTCCCCATCACCGCCACGCTGCACGTCACCAACAGCGGTTCCGCGCTGGCCCTTTCTCCCGCAGCGGTTACCATTACCTGCACCAAGAGCGGCTCCAACTACTCCAAGATCTCGACGGCGAACGTGAAGGTCACCTCCCCAGCTAACTACGGCACTCCGTTTAATGTCGATACCAGTTCCGTCAGTTACGGAATCGCTAATCTGTATCCCTATCTTTCCGTAACGCAGACCGGTGCCAGTGCCGGCTCCACGGCGGCTCAGTTGGCCGTCACCACCAACGGAACCTGCGGCAACTTGCCCGTGGGTAATACGAATATCGGAGTTCACCTCCAGAATCCCCCGGCAGCCGACAAGATTCTGCCCGTGACCATCCAGGTTGGTGGCGCCGCGCCCATCAGCGGAACTGCGGTTTCCCTTTCCTATGCCAAGGGAAGTTACACTTATCCCACGGTGAATTCCACCCTCACTGGCAACGACGGTACCTTCTTCCTGGTGGATACCAGCACGCTTCCGCTGTGGCTAACCACCACCGCCACCAGCGGGACCATATCGGGTTCCACCAGTCTCACCTTCAAGCCAACCGCCGGCGCCGAGACCCTGGCATTGGGCACTTACAGCGCCAACGTACACCTCAAAGTGTCAGGCTACCTGGATTCCATCATCGCGGTTACCCTGCAAGTGAAGAGCGCCACGCAAACCATCGTGGTTGCCGAACCCACCCCGCAAAAACTGCAATGGGTTTTGGGAACACCGCTCCCCTCCCTCACGCTGACTCCCATCTCCACCAGCGACGCTCCCATCCCGTATACCATCGCAACAGCGGCCACGGCCAAAAATTTGGTTCCTCAAGTGACTTCCGACAGCGGGCTGGCCTATAGCTTCGGTCCCGCGGTTCCGATCACATTCCTGCAAGCGCCCTTCAGCGCAGCCGCGCCGGGCGACACGCTGTCCGGAACCGTGACCTTCACCTGGACCGCCGGCGGCGGCGGATCGGCAATCATCACAATCAACATTCTGGTGGTATCTCCTGCTGCTACCATCACTACGGTCTCGCCGGCGGCTCTGCCCACCGCTTCTGGCGGCGCCTCTTTCACCGTGGTCCTCACCGGCACCGGCTTCGTAAACAGCGTCGATTCCACCCTGAACACCACAGTCGGAGTCGTGAGCGGTTTGTCGCTGGTCCCGGACGGCAACATTACGCCTACGGTGGTAAACGACACCACGATCGCTCTCCACATTACCGTCCCTGCTACTGCCGATCCGTTCCTGCCGTTCTCCGGATCCGGCGGTTCGCTCACCATCGGCGTCTGCAATCCTGGAGTAGGCACTCCCTGCTACACGCCGACGTCGCAGAAAGTCATCGCCATCGGAATCAATCCGATCGTGCAGGCGGTTACCAGCGCCTCTTCGTATATGCAAGCGACGCCCCCGCTCCTGACCGCCGTGGCTCCCTATGACATCATCAGCATCTTCGGAACAAACTTCTGCGTCTCGAATGCCACCGGGTGTACCAGCCCCAGTCCGCTCATCCTCTACGGGGCAACAGACCCGAACAGCCTCGGCTACCAGAGCTGGCTCAGCCCCGATTCAACCGGAGCCACCCAGCGCAAACTGACCGTTACGTTCCAGACCCACGGCTCTTCGCCCACATCCATCGCGAACGCCCCGCTGCTGTTCGCCACCAACGGCCAGATTAACCTTCTGGTTCCCGAAGCAGTCCAGGCGTACTTCGGCAACACCGTGGATATCGTTGTCAATTTCGGCTACAACTCCGGAGCCACCATGCTCAGCAGTGCGCCATTCAGCGTTACCATTGCCCCAACCGACCCCGGCATTTTCGCCATGGGTGGCACCGGCCAGGGCGACGCCGCCGCCTTGCTTGCCGACTACAGTCTGGTCGGCCAGACCAATCCGGCGGGCGTGCAAGGCTCTAACGGCACCTCCGATACGATCCAACTCTACATCACCGGCCTCGGAGTGCCCGACAGCGATGATTCAGGGTCCGGCTACTCCGCCACTTGTATGGCGACGGGCACTTATTTTGCCGCCGTCAATGCCGCTGCCGTAGCCAACCAGGTCGCTGGCTTCACCACTCTCGCCACCGACGACGGCCTCGTGCTCCAATCCACCCTGTATCCCTCCGGCCAGATCCAGCCGTGCGTGAAAGCCACCTCCCCCAATGTTCCCACCGTCTCGGTCGGCAATATTCAGGCCGAAGTCGATTTCGCCGGTTGGGTCAGCGGATCCGTCGCGGGGCTGTATCAACTCAATGTTAAACTGCCCCCGCTCAACTCCAGCTTTACCGACGCATCCGGCAGCGTCACCGTGGCCGCTGCCCCGGTGAAACTCCCGATCGTCGTCACCTCCAATACCGTCACCAGCCAGCCCATCGGTGTAAACCTCTGGGTCGTGGCCAGGTTGACCGTCACCGCTACCGAGGTCGACATCGTCAAATCCACCGTGATCGATACCGCTCTCGCCAGTCCCTTCACCGTAACCAGCGGCACCGGCACCGGTCAGCAATTCAGCGTCCCTGACTTGACGCAGATGCCTACCGGCCTGGTCCTGGGCTCTGATGGTACCATCACGGGAACTGCCCCGTCTGCCACCGGAACTTACACCATAAACGTCAGCGTAATCGATGATGGCGGTTTTACAGGCACTACGCCTCTGACCATTAAGATCACCAACTAAGATTCCCAACCTGGAATCGCCTGCAACAACTTTGGCGGCGGGAGCCTCAAAACTCCCGCCGCCGTTTTTTTTCCACAACGCGACTCTTCCCGCCTTCGGCCGTCCAAGACTTCTCCTGGCTTTTGGGGTTCAATAAGATCATGCGCTTTGGGTTCCTGCTTCTCTCTTTCCTTGCGCCACTCTCCCTGCTCGGCCAGATCGATGGGCGAGTTTCCGGCGCCATCGTAGATGCGACCGGCGCCTCGGTTCCGAATGCGGAAGTGGATTTATTCCTGGCCGGCGGCAAGAAGCCGCTCCTCGCCACCCAGACCGCGGCCGACGGCACCTATCACTTGATCGGCGTCCGGCCGGGCTACTTCGATCTCACCGTGGAAGCCCAGGGCTTCGTCAAAACCACCCTGCGCAACCTCTCCGTGGACCCGGCGCGCGAAACCTCCGTACCCGAAATCAAACTCGCACTCGCCTCCGTAACCCAGAGCGTCGATGTGACCGCCGAAGTCCAGGGCGTCGACACGAGCAACGCCGAAGTCACCCAGACCATCAGCATGGAGGACGTCAAAAACCTGCCCCTGCTCGATCGCGATCCCCTCGGCCTCATCCAGTTCCAGCCCGGCGTCGTCTATAACGGCAATTCCAACACCGTGATCAACGGCCTGCGCACCTCCTACTCGGACATGACGCTCGACGGCATCAACATCCAGGACAATTACATTCGCGACAACGCCCTCGATTACACCCCCAACAAGCTCCTCATGAGCCAGGTCCGGCAGATGACCCTGGTGACCGCCAACGGCAATTCCGCCCTCAGCGGCGGTGCCACCGAACTGGCCTTCTCCACTCCCTCCGGCACCAACCAGTTTCATGGCGAGGCCTTTTGGAGCAATCGCAACAACGCCTTCTCCGCCAACGATTGGTTCAACAACCAGGCCGGCGTGCCCCTGCCCTTCCTGAATCAGAACCAGATGGGAGCCTCCATTGGCGGCCCGGTCAAAAAGGACAAGCTGTTCTTTTACGGCACCTACGAGGCGGTGCGCACCCACCAGCAAATCGCCCAGAACGACGTCATCCTCACCGCCCCCGCGCGCGCCGGCATCTTCACCTATGTAAATCGCGGCGGCCAGACCGTGAGCCAGAATGTGCTCACCCTCCGCGGCATCTCCGTCGACCCGGCCATGGCCGCCCTCCTCGCCCAGGTCCCCGGCCCCCAACTCATCAACAACAGCGAAGTGGGCGACGGCCTGAACACCGGCGGCTACCGCTTCAACATGCGCGACAACGAAATCCGCGACAACGTCACCGGTAAGATCGACTACAACATCACCACCAGGCACGCCGTCAGCGGATCGTTTTCCTGGAACCGCGACAACTCCGACCGCCCCGACCTGGAGAACGATTACTCTTTGATCCCCAAGGCCACCAACCCGACCAATGCCAAGCTGATGGCTATCTCCTGGCGCTTCACTCCCTCGGCGCGGCTCACCAACGAACTCCGCGCCGGCTTTAACCTCACATCCGCCGATTTCCTCACCTCGCAGACCTTCGGCGGCGCCCTGCTCACCGGAATGGCCTTCAGCGATCCCGTGAACGAATTCATGCCCCAGGGCCGCAACACCAACACCTACATGATCAGCGACGATGCCTCCTACCAGCGCGGCCAGCACTATATCCAGTTTGGATTCCACGGCCAGAAGGTCTTCGTCCGCTCCTACGACGATGCCGGCGTGCTTGCCACCTACGCCCTCGCCATGGGAACCGGGCAGAACGGCCTCACCTCGCGCGATCTCCCCGGCATCAATACCAACGTGGATCTGCCCAACGCCAACGCCCTCCTCGCCACCCTCGGCGGTTTTCTGGATAGCGCCAGCCAGACTCTCAACGTCACCAGCCGCACCTCGGGCTTCGTGCCGGGCGCGCCCTTTCTGCGCCACTTCCGGATGGGCGATTATGCCTGGTACATCACCGACAAGTGGCGCGTCCTGCAGCGCCTCACCGTGACTGCTGGCGTGCGCTACACAATCCCGGGCGTCGTCGATGAACGCGACGGCCTGGAAATCGGACCGGTGATTCAAAACGGCAGCCTGGCGCAGACCCTGCTATCCAACGCCACGCTCGATTTCATCGGTTCCGGCACCGGCCGCCCCTGGTATCACCGCGATACCAAAGACTTCGCCCCCAACCTGGGAGTCGCCTGGGACGTCTTCGGCAACGGTAAAACCGCCGTGCGCGGCGGCTACTCCATCTTTTACGTCAACGACGCCACTATCGTCTCCGCCGAAAATATGCTCGAAGCCAACGGCGGCTTGCAGGGCTTCGGCGCCGATTCCGGCCTCTCCGGCCGCGTCTCCCAAGGTTTGCCGGGCGTCTCCCTGCCCGCGTACCAGATCCCCATCGACGCCGCCACCAACTACGCCACCAACCCCTTCGCCGTCATCGGCAGCGTGGACCCCAACCTCCGCAAGCCCTACGTGCAGCAGTACTCTATCGGCATCGAACAGGACGTCAAAGGCACCGTCGTGGTGGCACGCTACGTGGGCAACCACTCCGTAGCCCAACTCCGCGCTTTCGATTTCAACCAGGTCAACATCAACGCCGGCGGCTTCCTCACGGACTTCAATAAAGCCCAGAACAACGGATTCCTGGCCCTGGCCAAGACCGGCACCTTCAATCCCGCCTATAACGCCACCATTTCCGGAAGCCAGCCGCTCACGGTATTCCCGAAGCTGTTCGCCGGTGGCGCGCTCTCTAGTTCCGACATTCGCAACCTGATTGAAACCGGCCAGCCCGGCGAGCTTGCCGCCGTCTACCAGGAGAACGGCTACAATCCCAACAACTCCGTGCCGTTCTTCGCCAACCCCGTGGCCCTGGCCGGCGACATGCTCACCAACTACTCCAGCTCCAGCTACAATTCCCTCCAGCTCGAAGCCCGCCACCGCATGCGCTCCGGCCTCTCCTTCCAAGCCAACTACACCTTCTCCAAAGTCCTCAGCGATGCCGACGGCGATACCCAGACCCGCTTTCAGAACTTCCTGGACATCCATAACCCCAAGATCGAACGCTCGCGCGCCAACTTCGATCTCACTCACATGATCAAGGCCTCGGGATTCTACGATCTGCCCTTCGGCAAAGGCCACCGCCTGGATGTCCGGCGCCTGAACCGCGTCATCGGCGGCTGGACGGTCGCGAGCGACATGACCTGGCAATCCGGCGCGCCCTTCTCCATCCTCTCCGGCTACGGAACCCTCAACCGCGCCGCCCGCTCCTACTACAACACCGCCGACACTAACCTGCAGGGCGGAGCCCTTCTCAACGTGGTCAAATACCAGATGACCGGCAATGGCCCCATGACGGTCGCCCCCGGCGCCATCAATACCGACGGCTCCGGCGTGGCCGCCCCCGGCGACCCCACTTTCAACGGCGAGGCTTTCTTCAATCCCGGCGCGGGCGGCCTCGGCGCCCTGCAGCGCCGCATGTTCAGCGGCCCCTGGACCTTCGGCATGGACGCCAACCTCATCAAGAAGATCCCCATCAACGACCGCAATAAGCTGGAACTGCGCATGTCGGCCTTCAACGTCCTGAACCACGCCACCTTCTGGTCCGGCGATCAGAACATCAACACCACTACCTTCGGCGTCATGAACAGCATGTTTTTCCTGCCGCGCGTAGTCGAGTTCACGCTAACCTATCAGTTCTGATGAAGCTCTATGATCTCGCCCAACCGTACTTCGTGGGGATGCCGCACCACCCGTCGCATCCCCCGTTTCTCTTCAGCCTCGTCAAGCAGCACGGCGAGTACCTCGGCCCGGGCGGCAACAGTTCCGCCTCCGATGCCATCGCTCTCGGCAGCCACGTCGGTACCCACATCGACGCGCTGTGCCACTTCTCTTGCGGCGGCAAACTGCACGGCGGGGAAACCGCGGCCGAGGAACAGTCCTACGCCGGCGGACTCCGCAAATACTCCATCGACACCATCCCGCCCATTTACCGCCGCGGCGTCCTGCTCGATTTAGCCCCGGATGGCCCTCTGCCGCCCGATTGGGAAATCACCCCGCAACACCTCGAAGACGCCGCCCGCCGCCAGCAGATCCAGGTGCAGCCCGGCGATGTCGTCCTCCTTCGCACCGGCTGGGCCGTCTATTTCAGCGACCCCGCAAAGTTCATCTCCGAAGTGCACGGTCCCGGCCCGGCCCTCTCCGGAGCCCGATGGCTGAGCGCCAAAGGTATCTTCGCCGCCGGCAGCGACACCGTGGCCTTTGAGAAGGTCCCCGACCCCGGCATGCCCGTTCACGTCCACCTGCTGGTCGAAAGCGGCATTCACATCATCGAATGCCTGAACCTGGAAGAACTCGCCGCCGCCCGCGACTACGCGTTCACCTTCATCGCCGCCCCCCTGAAAATCGTCGGCGCCACCGGAGCCCCCGTACGCCCCCTCGCCGTAGTCCCCCTAACTTAAACTAATCCCCCGGCCCGCGGCCCCTGGCCCCCGGCCCGCGCCTCACGCCGTTTCCTGCCCCGCCACCTTCTCCAGCCCGCGTTCGCGAATCTCCTGCTCGCGCATCAGAAATTTCTGCACCTTCTTCGTGACCGTCTGCGGAAACCCGTCCACGAAGCGCACATATTGCGGCACCTTGAAATAGGCGACCTTCCCGCGGCAGAAATCGCGAATCTCTTCCTCGGTCGCCTCCTCCCCGGCCTTCAACTGCACCCACGCCGCCACCGTCTCCCCCAGCTTGGCGTCCGGAATTCCAATCACGTACACGTCGGCGATCTTCGGATGCGTGTGCAGATAATCCTCCACCTCGCGCGGATAAATATTCTCTCCCCCGCGGATGATCGTATCCTTGGCCCGCCCGCGAAAACTGAAATAGCCGTCGGGACGCAGCACCGCCAGGTCGCCCGTATGCAGCCAGCCCTCCGCGTCTACTGTCTCGGCCGTGGAAACAGGGTCGGCGTCGTAGCCTTTCATCACCAGGTAGCCGCGCGCGCACAATTCGCCCTGCTGCCCCACCGGCAGCCGCGCCCGCGTCTCCGGATCCACGATCTGCACCTCCGTATTCGGCAGCACCTGCCCCACCGTCGTAACCCGCACCTCCAGCGGATCGTCCGCGCTCGACATCGTAATGCCAGGCGATGCCTCCGTCTGC
>JARLGM010000111.1 GCA_031292755.1 Candidatus Sulfopaludibacter sp. | reverse complement strand
CGAAGGCGGCGTCGATTTCCGGGTGGTGGGCGGTGATGGTATCGGGCTCGGTAAGACCGAAGGAGTAGATGTTGTTGTCGAGCGCGGCGGCGAGCTTGAGGCGCCAGCGATCGTCCGCGATTTCCTGGGCGAGTTCGATTTCCATGCCGCCGACGGGGGCCAGGGTCTGGTGGATGGTTTGGCAGTGGGCCTTGTAGGCTACCTCGTCCTCAGGGGTGAGGATGAGGACCTGGCCGGTGAGGCCGTGCCGGTAGGCGTTCAGAGCGCGCGGATCGCGCGGTTTCGGTTCCATTAGTCGATCGCACATGGCGGGTATATCTCTCCAATTCCGATTGGATCATGCGAAGTTATCGATTCCGGAGACGGAGGGGAGTAAGTGGTTTGTTATTAGCAAAAAATAAAGTTGAAACGGTGTTACCCGATCACCGGCCGCAGTCCATGAGGGTACGGCCTCTGATTTGGCTTTACAGAAAGAACTTTATATTATAAAGTCATTTCATGCACCGAGCATGGATGCCGCCCGATATGACGCTGCCGCCTTTTCTGGATCCCGCCACCCGCGCGGGGTCCGTTCAGCCGCGGTACGCACTGCTCCTCAATCCCTTCTACGCGAAGGATCCGAATGCCAGCTTCGGCAAACATGTACTGACCCCATCGCTGGCGCTCACCAGCTTCGCCGCCACGACACCCGATCACTGGCGGGTCCAGTATTGGGACGAAAACCTGCTCGATGGGCGGCCGCCCTTCGATCCGCTACCCGAGGTGGTGGGGATCACGGTCCACCTGACCTTCGCCAGACGCGCTTTCGCGCTGGCCGGCTGGTATCGCAGCCGCGGGAGCAAGGTGATCCTGGGCGGACTGCACGTGCTGTCGTGCCCGGAAGAGTGCGCCCCGCACGCCGACGCGCTGGCTCTGGGCGACGGTGTGCAACTCTGGCCGCGCATTCTGGCCGACATCGAATCCGGCCGCCTGCAAGCGCAATACGCCGCCACGTACGAAAGCGATTATCGCGACGATCCCGCGCCCCGCCGGTCCCTACTGCCGCGCCGCGGGTTTCTGACCACTACCAGCCTCATCGCCACCCGCGGATGCCATAACCGGTGCGGCTTCTGCTACCTGGCCACCGACGGTCTGCGCATGCCGTACCGCATGCGCGATCCCAGCCAGGTGGCCGCCGAATTTGCGGCGGACGGCCAGCCGTACGCCGTCTTCATCGACAACAATCTCGGCTCGAACCGGGAGTATCTCCGCGTGCTTTGCCAGGCGCTACGCCCGCTCCACCGCATCTGGAGCGCGGCCGTATCCATCGACGTCACCGACGACCCGCCGCTGATCCGCGCCATGGCTCTGGCGGGATGCACCGGCGTGTTCGTGGGTTTCGAATCGCTCACCGACGAGAACCTGGCGGATGCGCGCAAGAAGACCCCGAAGACCGCCGATTACGCGCGACGCACGCGCCTGCTGCACGACAACGGCATCCAGGTGAACGCTTCGTTCGTACCGGGCTTCGATCACGACCGCGCGGATGTCTTCGCCCGCACCGCCCAATGGGTGGAGGAAAACCGCCTGGAGTGCGCCACCTTTCACATCCTCACACCGTATCCGGGGACGCCCCTGTTCCGGCAAATGGAATCGGAAGGCCGCCTGTTGCACCGCGATTGGTCACTCTACGACACGGCTCACGCGGTGTTCCGTCCCAGACACATGTCGCCGGAGCAATTGGAGGAGGGTTACCAGTGGATATACCAGCGCCTCTTCTCGCACGCCTCCATCTGGCGGCGGCGGCCCGAAGACTGGCGCGCTGTGGCGCCGTATCTGGCGATGTCGTATCTCTATAAGCGCTCCAACCGCCTGTGGCGCCTGCTCATCAGGCACCACCTGGTGCATGCCGTGTGGAGTCCGCTGGTGGCCCTCACGCGGATGCGCCACCTGCGATTCCGGGAGAAGTTGGGCGAACGGGCGCCGGCGGTCCGGGAAGCTTTTTTGAATATAGGAATGTAGCGGTAAGAACTGACTTACATTACATGGGACGGCGCGACTTAAGGATTACCAGATCCTGGTTACTGGCGGCCCATCCCGGGATGATGTCCAAGACCTCAAACCAGTCTTGCCAGACCCGGCGGATGTAGGCCGGGGTGTGGAACATGCTCCGGTACCGGGTTGGGTCCGGCACCATCCCTTGAAGATCCGAATTCTCGCCGGCGTCCAGGATGCCTTCGCGCTCCCACTTCACGTAGGCGTCCAGGCCGGGGTCGTTGAGGAGCCAACTTGTGTAGCCATGTACGGTAGCCAGGACATACCCGCCTGGGGCCGTCAGCCGGGCAAGTTCCTCCAACCATCTGACCTGGTCCAGGGCGGAAAGATGAGTGAAAATCGATATCCCGTAAGTCAAGTCGAAATGGCCGGACGGCAAGCGGGTAGGTGGGTCGAGCGAGACCACCTGGAAATTGCCGGCGAGGTTACTGCGGCACCAGTCGATGTTGTCCGCGTCAATGTCAATACCGTGAGGCTGCTTGAGCCGCGGGAACAGGAAACGGGCCACGCGGCCGCAGCCACATCCCCAATCCAGCACCGGCCCGAGCTCTTGCAGTGTTTTGTGGAACCTATACCGCAGAAGCTGTTCGATCTTTTCGGCGATGGTGCAGCCAATCAGATCGAACGAAGATTCCTCTTGCGTCCCGTGGACCCGCTCCCGGCGGGCCGGGTCAGGCAAGCCCGGCCTCCCGGACGGCCAGAAAAACGAGCCCGCATTCCGGTGCGGATCCGGAAATGCATAAGACCCCCGAAATTCGACGGGGCCGGACAGCAGCCGGTCAAAAGGGGCCACGGCTGCGAACGAGTAGCAATGGTGAAGATTCAACCTGGCGGCGAGAGCGGCATGAGTGGAATACCTTTCAAAGCTCATGGGGGCCCTGTTCATCTCCAAGAAAAACCGGGCAGGTTGATCGCACGGGTGGATTGTCCACCCGATGAGCCTTAGCAAATTCCGCTCGCTGGAGACGGTACTTGCGGTCCAGAAACCGTCCAGCACCGGAGCCAGCCGTATCCGGTTATAGAGGACTTCGGCCGCGGTCATCCGGCCTCTGCCTGGGCGGCGGGTTGCACGCCAAAGGGATGTCCGGTCTTGATCTGGAGACTAACCACCGGCCGCATCGGAAATTCAGAATATGGCTTCGCTCCGCGCCACGAGTTATGACTCTCGGCGGACAAATAGTAAGTCTCCGGGTCGAGCGTCAATCGACGGTCCAGCGCCTCGAATTCATCCTGCGGGATTCCGGAGAGCGCCAGCACTCGCGCCGCATGGGCCCTGTGCCATTCCGAGCCGGCGCCGCGGACGACATAGTCCAAAGCGTGTATGGAACAGCCGCCGGGCTTCAGCAAACGCTCAATGCCCTGGAATACTCCCGTCAACTCCGGTATCGGTAGGTGCTCGAGAACGGAGATAGAGTAAATGCAATCGAACGATCCGGGATCGAATGCGTCAATGTCGCCGGTAAATAACCGGCGCACGAAGTGAAGCCCGGGATATTGCTTGCGGAACCGTTCATATTGCAGCGGGCCGTTGCCGCTGCCGTCGTATGGATCCACTACCGCAACGTCGTACCCCAGGCAACTCAATAACTCCGCGACAATCGGTTCCCCGGCGCCAATTTCCAGCAACCGCCCGCCGCATGGCACTAGGCCAAGAATCGCCTTGAGAACCCAGGGGCGTTGACAGTCTTTCAAGTCGTGAGCTTCCGTCGCCAGGGCATGTAAGTGGTCATAGCTGTCGCAGTAGTCCTGCACTGTCGCATAACTGAGCGGGAGCGCCGGAAAGCATCCGCCGTAGCGAGTGGCGGCGACTTCCAGGGCCTCTGCCGGCATGTACGGCCAGCACGGCTTGCGAATCAGACTCCCGGCGGTCTGCTGGCCGGTCCGCGCCAGCAACCGCTCATAGAAACAGAGAATTTTGGGGGCGATCGTATCCCAATTCAGTTCGCGGCAGGCAAACCTCTTGCCACCCGCGCCGATCCGCTGCCGCAATGCCCGATCGCCGATCAGCCGTTCCAGCTTGGACGCAATATCGATGGCGTGGCCCTCTTCGAGGTGGAGGCACTCTTCGCCATCGCGCAGAAGGCGGCCGATGTTGGTCTTCGGAAGCACTACGGGTCTGCCGGAGACCAGGAAATCGGGCAACTTGGACGGAAAGCGATAATCATTGAACGGCCCTGGCCGGCCGGGCTGCACCAGGGCATCGGCCATGCTCATAGGGCCCGCCAGCGCCTGCCTGGACCGGAAACCCAACTCCAGGCAATACCGGCTGACATATTCCGGATGACCGTCCAGCGGATCGCAGTAATCCGTGCCGAACCGGAGTAGCCGCACCTTGTGACCGCGGCTATTCAACAGGGCCACGCTGGTATACAGACTGCGCATCTCCTCTAAGTTCGATGCATGGGTATTGCCGGGATAGACCAGTACAAACTCGTCCTGGCCAATACTCAGACCGTAGCGAAGTTCGGGATTGTCCGCCGGCAGATTGGCCATTGCGGGATCGAAGCCCGGCGAGAGCACTTCTCCCGGAATACCATCCGGCTTGAACTCCAACAGCCGGTCGACGATAGCGGTCACACCGGCGGCTTGCTTCAGAAACAGACGGTAATATATGGGGTGGGCAAACACCTCCGGGATCATTTGGCTCAGCCGGGCTGCCGGAAACGACTCCAACCTTTCAAAAGGGACGCCCGCGTGGCGCGCGGTAATCTCTTCCTCGTTATCTTCCAGGTGCACGAGATACGGGCAGCGGTAAGCGCGGGAAATGCGCTGCACCAGCCGCCGCACAAGCTCGCGAGGGGTCCAGGCATGGATCAGGGCAGGACCGCCGCGATCGGCGAACGCGAACTTACCGGCTTCCGCCTCCTTATAAGTCACGCACCGGAACTTAGGAGTCCCGAGCAGTTCCACCTTACTTACCGCGCCCGGCACCGCCACGGCGCAGTCGCATCCGTGTTCCACAAACCAGTTCGCCAGGTGGAAAATGTGGATGGCGCTGTTGATCGATTCGAAGCCGCCGTAATTGACGAAGAGAACGTTCATCGCGCTCAGACTTTCAGCAGCTTCGCGGAGACGGTGTTCATATCCAGATTGCAGTTGAAGTAGGGGTCGCCATCCGCGATGACCTTGCCCCAGAAATCCAGGAGCAGGGCGCGGTCCAACGGATCGTACTTATTCCCGCGGCTCAGGCTCTCCTGATGATAGAGGCTCGCCCTGGGGGTATAGAGAATCCGCATTCCCCTGGCGCGGAGCCGCAGGCAAAAGTCGACGTCCTGATAGATAGTTCGGAATTCTTCCCGGAAACCTCCCAATTCGATATAGGTTTCCCTCCGCAGGGCCATGCAGGCCGCACTCACGGCGGAAACCTCGTGCGCGCAACTCAACGAGCCGAAGTACCCGTCCGAATCGGCCGGAAAGCCGCGCATAATGTGGTCGGCGGTTCCCCGCATACCGAGGACCACGCCGGCGTGCTGCACCGATTGTTCCGGGTACAACAGCAGCGGAGAAACGGCGCCCACGTCCGGCATCGCGATGTAATAGAGCAACTGCTCGATCCAGTCCGGAGTAATCACCTCGGTATCGTTGTTCAGGAGGACCAGATACTCACCGCCGGCCTTTGCCACCCCCAGATTGTTCGCCCGGCTGTAATTGAATTGGCCGGAGAAAGGAACAACAGTAACCGGGTGGTGCTCAAACACTCGAAGCGCTTCCGGATCGGTTGTGTCATTATCCACAAGAAGGACTTCGAAATTGGGATAAGTGGTCTTTTCGAAGATACTCCGTAAACATGCGTCTAAATTCCTGGGCTGATCGCGAGTAGGAATAACGATGCTGACCCGTGGACGCTCGCGGCGCGGCAGCGGCCGGATCACGGTTCTGTGTGCAAGCCACGGATGCGGTTCGGCATACGCGGGAACGCGGCGGCGATTCAAGTCCGCATTCACGGCGGCAGCCTGAAGGGCGGCCATCCCCGGCTTTTCGTCCTCACCGAGGGCAATGCTGCCAGGCACGCGGCGCCAATGGTACAGGATGCTGGGGATGTGGCGGATCCGGTCTGACCGTTCCGAGACGCGAAGCATGAAGTCGTAATCCTGCACGCCGTCGAAGCGGCGGTCCATACCTCTGACTTCCAGGGCCAGGCTTCGCCGGACGCACAGCAGATGTCCGACATACATAACCTGCCGGAATAACTCCGGCGACCAGCCGGGCTTATGGAATGGCTGGTCTAACCAGCCCTCCGGCGACAACTTATTTTCGTCGGAGTAAGTCACGTCCAGGGTCGAATCCTCATTCAGGGCTTTGGCTACTTCGAACAAGGCTTCGGGCGCGAGTTCATCGTCGTGATCCAGCAGCGCCACGTAATCGCCCGAACTCAAATAGAGCGCGGCATTGGTGGCGCCGGAGATGCCCAGATTCCGGCCCAAAAACGCGATGTTGATCCGCCCGGCATGCGGGTCTATGTACCGCCCGAGGGTCCGAATGGTTTCGACGCTGGTGGAGCCATCGTCGGCGATGCAAAGCTCCCAATCGGGGTAGACCTGCGCCTCCACCGAAGCGATCATGCGCTCCAGCAGTTCCTGTGTCTGGTTATATACGGGGACCAGGACGGATATCCGTGGACGGGTCCGGAACAGTTCGATCTCAGCCTCAATCTCCCTCCGGCGCGATGCGGGCATTTTTTGACCGGCGTGCACCGGAACCCGGGCGCGATTGATGGCGCAGCCCTCCTTCATTCCGAATTCCAGATAGTGCGCCAGCGGCGAAAGACCGGTCGCGCGCACTTCCGGGTATTCGTTCAGGTAGAACTCCGGATCGAACAAGGCGCACGGGCGCCTTTCCTCCCGATCGCCGGTCAGGACGAAGTGGGCCAGCGGATTGACCCCCGCGGCCTTGACGTCCGGGTTCTGTTGCAGGTAGTACAGCGGATCGAAAAGGGGGCTGGGCCGTTTCCCTTCAGCCGCACCCCGGGAACAAAAATGGTAGAGCGGATTCGGAGCCCGGGCGGCATCGGGATTCGCCCGGCAGTAATAGGCTGGGTCGAAATAGGGATTCGGATTGCGGCCCTCGCGCGCACCATGTTCCAGGTAGTGAGCGAGAGGATTCAGACCGAAACGGGCGACATCGGGGCACTGCCGCAGGTAATAGTCCGTATCGAAGAGCGGGTGCGGGTTCCGGCCCTCCCGGGCACCGCTTTCCAGGTAGTGAACCAGCGGATTCGCCCCCGCCTGCGCCACGTCCGGGTAAGTCCGTACATAGAATGCCGGATCGAACAGGGGATTCGGCATGCGGCCTTCCCGCGCCCCGGCGCGCAGAAAATGCAGGATCGGATCGCATCCGGCTTCCCGGACATCCGGATAGGCCGCGAGGTAGAAATCCCGATCGAAGAGGCAGGTCTGCTCGATCCTTCGAACCAGCAAACGGTGTTGCCGGCGGAAGCGGGCACCCGCAACTGCACTCACCCGGGCAAGCAGATTTTGACCGAGGCCGCTCATACACGCCAGCTATTTGGCAGTCTCCCCCTGGGAATAAAGAACCGGATTGTAGCATACCCTGCGGCTCGGGCCGAATTCCGGCGTACCCATGGTATATTCGCTTTGGAACCGGAGGACGTTCACAAGTGGCATGGATCGTTGAGCTTGGCGGAGGGGGCAGAGGGCTGGCGGCGGTGTGTCTGGCGGCGGCCGTCCTGGTCGCCGGATCCTGTTCGTCCGGTTCCACACCCGAATCCGGCGCAACTCCGGCGACGGGTCCGGCCACGCTCCGCGGCTATATCGATTTCCCCAAGCCGGGCCAGACCGTCACCGGAAAATTCTTTTCCTTCGGGTGGGCGGTTTCCGAAGACGGGATCAAGCGGGTGTCCGGCACGGTGGACCGAAAGTTCCCGATGGAGTGCACCTACGGCACAAGCCGGCCGGACGTGAACAAGGTAGTCCGGGGCTTTCCATCCGGGGACAACCCGGGGTGGAACTGCATCGCGGACGCCACGACGCTCCCCGCGGGCAACCACGAGATCACGGTGGAATCCGAAAGCAACAAGGGCCAGATTCGCAATCTCGGCTCGGTACCGGTAGTCATCGCGCACTAGACGGGCGCGTGCCATCGGCCGTCCTATCCGACACGCAGCGAGAGGTCTTCCCGCTCGCGGGTCAGGTGGGGGCTGTAGAACGGGTCTCCGGCATCGATCAGGCCGGACCACCGGCTGTACCAGTTTTCGCGATCGCGCAGGGTCACGGTGCTATGGCGCGTCTTTCCCTCGTAGTGTCTGAGGACGACAGAGCTGTCAAACATCACGCGATACCCGGCCTTCCTCACGCGCAGACAGAGATCGGTATCGTTGTAGTTGGTCGGAAACTCGTCGGCAAACCCGCCCAGTTCGTTGAACAGCGCCGTGCGTATCGCCAGACAGGCTCCCGTAACGGCCGATACGTCCCGGGTCAATTCCAGCCAAGGCCAGTAGCGGGCACTGAATGCGCCGCGGCCGATGTGCCCACAGCCATCCCCAACACCCACAGCGATACCGGCGTGCTGGACGGTCCCGGACGGGTAGAGCAACCGCACCCCTACGGTGCCGATCTCGGCGCGTTCCACCTGGCCTACCAGTCTCCCCAACCAGGATTCATCCAAAGGCTCGGTATCGTCATTCAGGAAAACCAGAACGCTCCCGCGAGCCGCCTGAGCCGCCAGATTGTTCATTCTCGAGAAGTGAAACGGTCCGGAGTAAGGAATGCGGGTTGCCCCATGGCTGTCGATGACCCGCTCCATAGCCGCATCGTGCGGGCCGAGATGCTGGATCACGATAATCTCGCGATTTGGATATGCCGTGCGCGCCGCCACGGAATGGAGGCAGCGATTCAGAAGCCGGGGGGAACGCGAACAGATAATCAGGCTGGCGAGCGTCAACCCACAAGGCTTCCAACGTACCCGCAGGGCGTTGGGACGCGGCCCATCCTCCACCTGGCCGGTCACTCCCCGGCGCCGCAGCGCATCTTCCAGGGCGCGCCGCCCGGCCGCGGCGCTTGCCAGCGAGCCTGGCAAACCGGCTGCCGATCCCTGGCCTTCCCGGCCATGGTATAAGACACGGGGAAGGTGCCTGACGGTGACCGGGCGATCCGTAATTCGCAGTGCCAGATCGTAGTCGTGAGCCTGGTCATATTCCGGCCGGAGTCCACCGGCCTGCTCCCAGGCCGAACGGGCCACTGTCATGGTGCGGCCGAAGTACATGCAGGAAAGCAGAAGGTCGGGGGACCAGCCGGGCTTGAAAATCGGCTCGACGCGACATCCCTGGTCGTCCAACCGG
Organism: Candidatus Sulfopaludibacter sp.; assembly: GCA_031292755.1. Lineage (GTDB taxonomy): Bacteria > Acidobacteriota > Terriglobia > Bryobacterales > Bryobacteraceae > Sulfopaludibacter. Next base: position 16,042 of record JARLGM010000111.1, on the reverse strand, counting down.
TCCTCGTCACCGTAGAGGATCTCCGCCGGCTGGACCGCGGCAAGCCAATGCAGCACATTGGCCGCCAGGCGGTCGCAATCGCCGAGCACCAGCAGGTAATCGCCGCCGGCGAGAGCGGCGGCCCGGTTCAATGCTGTCGAAATGCCGGCATCCCAGGGTCCGCCGACGGTGCGAATCCGCTCGTCGGAGCCAGCCAGGCCAGCCAGATATTCGGTCACCCACGGCTCTGAGGCGGCATCGCGGCAGATACACAGGTTCCAGTGACGGTACGGCTGATTGCGCACGGAGCCGATGGCTTCTTCAAGCCACTCCCGGCGCGGTTCACGGACGCTCATCAAAATGCTGAAAGTGGGGGTAGCGGCGAGTGGTGGAAGGGCCTCCGCCGCTTCGTGTTTCATCCAGGACAGGTAGGAACTCTGATCCGACGGTACGAACCATGAGTACCACTTGCGGAATGGCGACTGTTTCAGCCACCGGCCGGCACGCGTTTTCGCGTCAAGCAGGGGACGCCCGGCACGGCGAAGAATGCGGAAGATGATACTATTTTCCAGCGCGGCGATATGCGCATCGGCAGTGCGCTGGCAGTATTCCAACTGCTTGACTCGCTGTTCCAACTCCGCCAGCCGCTTCTCCACGGGACCGGGACTTGTCACTTTCCTCTCAGTATAGGCCCAGAGCAGTCCCGCTTCGCGCAGCTTCTTTGCGAAAGGCTGCGGACGGACGGCCAGGGGCCGGATTTCGGGAATAGCGTTAATGCCGGCAGATAGTACTGTGATTACTAACCAAAGTGTATTGAATCTCCCAGTAGAACCGTATAGACTATTACAAGTATGCGCAAGCCCACGATCGCGGTTGTGCTGCTCCTGGGGAGCTGTCCTGCCTGGGCCAGTCCGATTATCCAGGACTTTAGCTTTGAAGATCCACTATTAGGTGGTGCTGGCGCATATTCATACCGGCCCACCGGAACCGCATGGGATTTCGGCCCGGGAAGCGACGGAATCGTCTCGGTGGGACCCGCTGACGTGAATTTCGGCATGACTTCGGCTGCGTCCGGGAGTCAGGCCGCGTTCATTCAGAGGGTAAATTCCCAAATTTCACAGACAATCTCCGGACTCACAATAGGGATGTCTTATCGCTTCAACTTCTTTGCGGCGACGCGACCGGATATGGCGAACTCCAATCCGTTCTATGGAGGCGGAGAGGATTTCAACGTTCTCTGGAACGGAGATCTGATCGGCTACTACCTGCCCACATCTACGAGCTTCGTTTCCTATCCCACGAACTGGTTCATCGCGACCGCCACCAGCGGCGTTCTCATGTTTCAAGGAATTGACAGCAATACAGCATGCAATCAAAGCTCGAATGGGTGTGACCGGACGGCTTTCATCGACGACGTGGCCATTGTCACGCCGGAACCGCTGGATGCGGTGTTGCTGCTTTCCGGCATCCTCCTGATTAATTTCGGCTTACGCCGCAAGGCCGTTTCTCGTCGCGCTTCCGGTATTTAGGGAAGATGGGGTGCACTGAGTAATTTGCTGCGCAACGTGGTAAACTAAGCATCTTCTCCAAAATCAGTGTCGGACTGAGTAGCAGACTCATATCCACAGGAGTTTCCCGTTTGTCATTTTCGCGATCATTATCTGTCATGCTTTGGTGGAGCCTGTTCAGTGCGATTCTGCCGGCTCAATCCCTCCTTACGGCGGACAGCGCAGGACCGGTTGATTCTATGAGCGGGATCGAAGTGCTGCGTGGCCTGCCGGCGGTGCTCCGGTCCACCCCACCTCTGTTTTCAACCACACTCGCTGCTCCAAACTGCAAGGTGCCGCCTCTCTCTCCCATTGAGGAAGCCGACGCGGTGGCTTTTGAGAACGGGAATGAAGCCTCCGGAGTGATCGACCTGTCGGGTCTGAGACCGGCGATGGCGCGCGCTCTGGAAAAATTTCGCCGGATGGTGCTGTCGGCGGGCGGCACCTTTGACTTGAAATCCGCTTACCGGCCGCCGGCCTACCAGGCGCACCTTCAGGACGTCTGGTTCAAATGGATGGAACTGCGGAACAACCGCACTGCCGGCTGTCAGGCGTTGCGGGCGCACGTGGCGGACGAATTCAGCCGCCATCTGCTGATGGAGACGCAAAAGCCGGTGACGTTCTCCGACCATACCCTCGGCTTGGCCTTCGATGCAGCGGTAGTTCTTCCCAGGGCCGCGCGACAGCGGCGACGGGTCAGCCTGGATCGCCTGGCAGTGCTTGCCGGCCTCACACGTCCCGACATTCATCGGGATCCGGTGCATTTCAAGCTGGTGACCGGCCGGGGAGGACTGCATGGCTGATTCCGATATCACCCTGCTGGTGCTGCTACTGGTGGTTGTGGCAGCGTTCATTTTTCCCGGCGGCCCGGGGACTCCGCTCCGCATGAAGACCGGCCTGGCCCAGACGAGGTAATCCGAGCCACACCGCGCCCCGGTCACAGCACGTCTTCGAGTTTCTTCCGCAAATCCGCCGACAGCCGGGGATTCTCTCCGCCGGTGGAAATGGCCACCTGCACACTGCCGCGCTGCAATCGCGCCGGCACAATGAAATGGCACTCCTCCGCCGAATCGGCAATATTGGCGAAAATGCCCTTGCCTTTCGCGGCGATGCCGACCCTGTGGTTGGTCAGCCGGTCATCGGTGGCCGCGAACACCAGCACCGTCGCCGCCAGGTCCGAGGCGCGAAAGCGCCGGGGCACCATCCGCACCGGCAGGGTTTCAAACTCCGCATCCCACTCCGGCGCGACTACGGTGACGCGCGCCCCGGCTTCCAATAGCGCGCGGGTCTTCCGCAGCGCCACCTTGCCCGCACCCACTACGAGCACCGGCCGGTCCTTCAGATCGAGAAATATCGGGTAGTATCTCAATCTCAGAATGTAGCATGTGGAGCGGCTTGGTATCATAGAAGTTCATGCCTGATGCCCTACCCACAGTCGTCATTGTGGGCCGGCCCAACGTAGGAAAGTCCACCCTCTTCAACCGGATCACGGGACAGCGGCGCGCCATCGTGGGCGATGAGCCCGGCATTACCCGTGACCGCATCGTTGGGTCGGCTCAGTATGACGGCCGCCCCTTTGAGGTCATCGATACCGGCGGAATCGTGGTCAATGACCACGAGTACATCCCCGCGCAGATCCTGCGCCAGGCCGAAGTGGCCCTGCGCGCCGCGACCCATATCATTTTGCTGGTGGACGGCCGCGCGGAAATCACCGGCGCCGATCGCGACCTCGCCCAGATGCTGCAGCGCCTGGGAAAGCCCATATCGCTGGCCGTCAATAAGGCCGATACCGGCGCTCACCAGCAACTCGCTCACGAGTTCTACGCCTTGGGCATTCCCGAAGTCTTTCCGGTTTCCGCCGAGCACTCCCTGGGAGTCGATGCCCTGCTCGCGCATGTGACGGCGTCCTTCCCCGAACGCGCCGAAGGGCCATCCGCGCAGACCGCCATCAAAGTGTCCATCATCGGCCGGCCCAACGTCGGCAAGTCCACCTTGCTCAACGCCCTCACGGGCCAGGATCGCGCCATCGTTTCGCCGATTGCCGGCACCACCCGCGATGCCGTCGATGAATCGGTCACGCGCGGCGGCACCGAGTTTGTCTTCGTCGATACCGCCGGCATCCGGCGCAAAGGCAAAACGAAGGAGATGGCCGAGAAACTCAGCGTCGTCATGGCGCGCCGCCACATTCGCATGGCGCACGTGGTGCTGCTGGTCCTCGATGCTACCGAAGGCGTTCTGGGACTCGATGCCACTATCGCCGGGTATGCGCATGAGGGTGGGCGCGCGCTGATCCTGTGCGTCAACAAATGGGACGAAATCAAAGGGCAGGGCGGGCAGAAAAAACGCGAATTCGAACAGCAAATTCGCGACGACTTCAAGTTCCTGGAGTATGCGCCGGTAGTATTCCTGTCCGCCAAAACCGGCGCCGGGGTGGATCGGTTATTCAGCCTGATCAAGGAAGTTTACGAATCGGCGTCGCAGCGCATCACTACCGGGGAACTGAATCGCTTCGTGGAGAATCTGCATTTCGAAGAGCGCAAAATCTACTACATCACGCAATCGGCCATCCGGCCGCCCGAATTTATCGTCTTCACCGACAAAGGTCCCGCGCTCCACTTCTCGCACGAACGGTACCTCGCCAACCAGATCCGGCGCCAGTTCGGTTTCGCCGGAACCCCGATTCTTCTCAAGACCCGCGCCAAGGGGCGCAGGAAATGACCGGAAGGAAGAACGTTGCGTTTCTGCGACGGTCCCCTTTAGACTAGGAGCAGTATTATGACAGTCCTTATATCTGAAACCGAGGGAGGGCGACTCAATGTGGAATAAAAAGGAAGATTCTCCAAGGTCCTTCAACCCGCCGAGTCCGGCGCCCAGCCAGGCTGCCATGCCGCCCAGTTTTACAGAACCGAAAAAGGAGGCTACACCAATGTCCAGCATGCCCGGAAGAGTGGAATCGGAAACTCGCGGTTCGGCAGTGATCGGCAAAGCCGTCAAAATTGTCGGACAGATTTTCAGCAAAGAAGATCTTTTCGTCGATGGCGATGTCGAAGGCACCGTCGAAGCCCTGGAGCACAGGCTCATCATCGGACCCCATGGAACGGTGCACGCCACCGTGAAGGCGCGTGAAGTAGTAGCGCAGGGGAACGTCCAGGGGAACGTGGAAGCTACTGAAAAGATTGAAATCCGCAAGGATGCCAAGCTGGTCGGCGATATCCGCACGGCGCGCATCATCATCGAAGACGGCGCCTATTTCAAGGGCAGCATCGACATCGTAAAGCCCGAGCCGTCCAAGACCGCACCCAAGCCGCCGCAAGCCTCCCCGGCAAACGCGCAGCCTGCTGCCGCGGGCGCTCCTCATAGCAAGTCGTAAGTTTTAAAATGCAGCTTCCAGGGCCGCTAAGAAATATTTTGCGCGGATCCAAAGGCGGACCAACGCCTAAGGGAACTCCGCCGGTTATCTCCGGACGGTCGTCGTACCCCGCGCGACACTCCGGAGACGAGGTGACGAGTACTCGCGCCAGTCGCGGCCTCGCGGAATTCTTCACCAATATTCGGGATCAGTCCGGCCTCACGATTCTGGATTTGGGTGGAGCTACGCAGCAGAACGTATCATTCATTACGAATCTGGGCCACCGGCTATACTCCGAAGATTTTCTCCAGATCCTCAATGAGACCTTCGGCCCGGACGATACCGTAGACCAAGCCAACCCCGGGCGCATCGAATATTTTCTGCGCCAGACGCTGGACTATCCCGAAGGCCAGTTCGACGGAGTGCTGATCTGGGATGTTCTGGAATACCTCGAACCCGCCCTGCTCAGTGCCGTGGTGGAGCGTCTGCACAAAATCGTCCGCCCGAAAAGCTACATGCTTTCGTTCTTCCACTCCGACGACAAGTTGGATGCGGTGCCCTTCTATACCTTCCGCATTCAGGAAACCAACACACTCCACATTGCGCAGCGCGGCCTGCATCGCCCCGTTCAGCTCTTCAACAATCGCAGCCTCGAAAAACTGTTCAGCCGCTTCGAATCCGTCAAGTTCTTCCTCACCCGCGAGCGCCTGCGCGAAGTCATCGTCAAGGTGTAGCCCCCGTTCCCGCTGTATCATGGACGGATGCAACGTTGGCATCCCATATCCATCCTGCTCCTATCCGCGGCCTGTCTCCTCGCGCAGGGCACACCCGGAATCGATAACGATCAGGCGCACATCGTGGTGGCTCACGACCGACCGCATGTGAAAGGCAAACTCCACGAGCACAAACTCGACCGCGTGATGATCTATCTCCAGCCCGGCCGGCAGGATTTCGTGACGCAGGAAGGAAAGAAGTACACCCTCGCCTGGAACGCCGGCGATGTGAAGTGGAGCCCGGCCGCCGGAACGCATACCTCGGAAATTGTCAGCGATGTGCCGGTTACCATCGTTGAAGTCGAGGTCAAAAAGCCCGGCGATCCGGCGGTGAAAGTGACTACCCCGCTCGACCCGCTCCGAGTGGATCCCAAAAACTACAAACTGGAATTCGAAAACAGCAAGGTGCGCGTGATCCGAGTGAAGTTTGCGGCACACCAGGGCGCGCCACTGCATGAACATCAACTCAACCGCGTGGTGGTTTATCTGACCGACCAGAACACCCGGCTCACTTCGCCCGACGGCAAAGTGGAGACCACCGTCCACAAGGCCGGCGAATTCAGTTGGGGCGGCGCGACGAAGCACAAGGAAGACAACCTGATGGACGGTCCCTTTGAGGCCATCATCGTCGAATTCAAGAGCTGATCTGGCGGAGCGCCGAAATCACTTCGCATTGGTATCGCTCTAAGGTGAACCGTGCCCGCCACGTTTCGCGTGCACGCTCCGCGAGCCCGCCATCCGGCCTCCGCAGCACTTCGATGGCCCGCGCAGCCATCTCTTCGACGGAGTTCACCAACAACCCATCGTGCCCCGGCGCGATCACCTCCGGAATGCCGCCGGAAGAAAACGCAATCACCGGGACGCCCGCCGCGAACGCTTCCAGGATCACCCGCGGGGTCGCCTCCTGCGCCGCCGAAGGCGCCAGCAGCACATCCAACTCCGCCAGCGCCCCGTACACATCGTTGCTCCAGCCAGCGAATTCCACCGGCAGGCCGGCCGCGGCCGCGCGCACCTCCGCCTCATAGTCCCGCGCCGCCGGCTCGCCGAACAGAGCCGCCCCGTGGATTACGAAGCGGGACTCCCCCATGGCGCGGTGGATCGCGCGCGCGGCGGCAACGAACGCGAGTTGCCCCTTTTCCGGCGCGATGCGCCCCACGCAGCCGATGCGCGGAACCCGCGGACGCGGCCCTGCGCGGCCGGGCCCGGTCACGCCGTTGTAGATCACACGGACGTTCTCCGGCGGAACAAACGCCTGCCATTGACCGGCCACAAACCGGCACGCCCCGATCACCCGCGCCTGCAACCGCCGCAGGGAAGCGCCCGCCATGAGCCGCATCATGCCCGCGGGTACCAGGCTGTGCGAATGAAAAACAACCGGGACATGCGGACGCCGGAGCGCCGCGGCCGGCAAGAGGCGCGGGCCGTTCAAATAAACCAAGTCCGCGCGAATCTGCCGCGCGAGTTGCCCAATCTGCCGCGCGAGCACCGGCGTCCCCGCGGCAAACCGGGCTGGATCCGCCGATGACCGGCAGGTAATGCGAGCCGTCTCAAAACCCAACTCGCGAACCGCGGCGAACAGTTCGCCGTCTCCCGGCAGCCCCACCAGGGCGTTCCAGCCCGCCGCTCGAATCGCCGGAAGCAGATCCAGCAGGCATCGCTGCGCGCCCCCCGGATCGCTGAACTGGTCCAGCAGCAACAGGTTCATGCACGCACTGCCAGCGCCAGCACCCACAGGTAAAGCGGCATCACGCGCCAGTAGGTGAGCAAATCGCCGGAGAACATCTGCACTGTCTGGCCCGCCCAGAAGCACAACATCCAGGTGCCGAAGAACGAACCGCGCGCATCGCTGCGGCGCGCCGCGCGCAGTATCGCGACGTTCAGGAACAGCAGCGCGGCCAGCCCGACGACCCCGGTCTCCACCAGAAGACTCAGGTACATGTTATCGGCCACCACCGGCGCGCCCAGGAAACTCGTGTACGGCAAAGTCTTGTACCCAATGCCGAACAGCATCTGCCAGGGATGCGCGGAAATCCAGGCCATCAGCGTGTGCCAGCTCTCCACGCGCCCGGAAAGCACCCCGGAGGTAGCGGAAAACAAATACTCCGCCGAAAGCGAAAGCCGCAGCCAGTACATCTCCACAAATTGCGGGAACACCTTCCACGTCACATAGCCGGCCGCGCTGGAGCCCGCCGCCAGAATCGCCGCCAGCTTACGCAGCCGCACCCTCTTGCGATTGAGCCAGCCCAGCACTGCCAGCGCCACCGCCACATTGACCAGCGACGCGCGCGAGTAAGACAGCACCAGCGCCGCAAAGAACACCGCGCCGCCCGCCCACAGAGCTTTCCGCGAAACCAGCGCATCCGCGCGCGGACGCGTCAGCGCCACCGCGATCATCACCAGGAAAAAGGCGCAGAAATTGCCAAGGGTGCTGGCTTCGTAGAAAAGCCCCTGCGCCCTCCGATAGACGCCGGTATCCAGCCACACGAATTGCGGACCGTAGCCCGCCGGCGCGGGAAACTGGTAATAAAAGTCGACGCACGCGAAAAGCGCCGAAGCCACGGCCGCCCCATAGAGCGCCGCCAGGCTCGAACGGCTCTGCCTGCCTGGCCCGTAAGCCGTATAGAAGAACACGTAAACCGAGATGCCCAAGAGCGCCACCCGCGCCAGGCTGCCCGCGGCGGCGGTCAGGCCAGAGTCAATTGCGGCCAGCCCCACGCTGGCCAGCAGAACGCCGAACAGGGCGATCAGGCCGGCGCTGACCGCGGTCAGTTCGATCCGCCAGTCCGCCAGCCAGATGATTCCGGCCAACATCCCCAGTGCCGCAACCAGCAGGCACGGGTGCGGCCCCGAATCGCCGATAGGAACCGGCAGCGGCGGCAGCAACAGCGCCGCTAGAAAGAACAGCGAGATCCAGCGGGCCGGCTTGTGCAGGCTCCACCACGCCAGCGGCAGCACAATCGCCGGAGCCGCCAGCAGGGCTTTCATCGCCACCCCCGGCGCCACCGCGATGGCCGCGCCCCACACTCCGCAGATCACCGCCGCGATCGCAGATTGGGGCCTTCGCGCGTCAACCGCGCTACTCATGAAATACCGTGCGCCGGCCGCTGCTATGCTGCTCCCGCCACGCCATTTCGAGCGTGAAATAAAGAACGGGCAGCACGGTTCCCAGCAGCAGCGCGGCTACCAGATTGAGTGGCACATTGGGCGAAGACGGCCGCTCCGGGACAATGCCCGGGTCGATGATCTTCAGCCGTTCCCCGCGATACCCCGCATCGCTGCGCGCTTCGTAGAGCCGTCCCTCAATGGCGGTCAGCGCGGTTTGCGCGGCCTTGCGCTCCGCATCCAGCTTATCCCGATGGGCGGTCCGCCCGGCCAGTAGTTTTTCGCGTTCGGCGGTCTGCCGGTCCAGAATTTCTACTTGCCGCCGCAGTTCCGCCGCGCGGGAATGCGTCGTGCTCTGCGCCGCTTCGGAAGCCTGCACGTCGGCATTCACGATCTGCTCTTCGAGGCGGGAGCGCAGCATCGCGGCATTTTCCTGCGCACTTGCCAGTTCCTGGACCGGCTCGTCGGAAAGCAGGCGCGACCACGCCGCGTCCAGTTGGTCCAGATGCGCGCGTGTCTCCGCGGCCTGGCGCTCGATGCTTTGCAGCAGTTCCCGATCGCCCTGGACAATCAGCGAGCGATTCAGATCGGCTGTCGCCTCCGCCAGAAACTGAGCCAGTGCCTGAGCCTTGCGGGCGTCGGGCAGAGTCGCGGAAATCTCCATAATCCGCGTGTTGCGGATGATCTCCACTTTCAGAATGCGCTTCTTCAGCGATTCGATCGGCCGCCCGCCATCGCTGTGCAGTCCGAACCGGTCCACGGCTTTCTGGAACAGGCTGTCACCGGTAGCAAAATGCTCATACGTCCGCAGAGACTCCAGGTAGATCGGGCTCACCGCCATGGTGCTCCGCAAGTCCGTACCCGCCGGCGGCTCAATCACCATGCGCGCCACGGCGGTGTACTCGCGGGGCAGCATCAGGCTGATCCCCAGAGCCAGCGTCACGGCAACGCCGCAACTCCCGGCAATCCAGAGCCCTCGCGACCGCATGTAACGAACGTAACGAAAAGCGTCGAACGACTCAGTCATGCCGCTTCCTGAGTTAGTGTAACCGATATGGGAATCTTGCAGGCCGCGCTAATCGGCCTCGCGGCGTTAATTATCACTCCGGGCTACTTCTTTTACTTCGACGTGACCCCCAAAGTCGCCGTGGTGCTCCTGGGCACCGCGGCGGCTCTGATCTGGTCGGCGTTTTCGCAGGGCGGAAGCGGCGCCAAAGTGCGCTGGTTCGCCATCCTGGTTGCCTTACAGACGCTTTCCCTCGCGCTCTCGACGGCACTCTCAGCCCGCCCCGCGCTCTCGCTCACCGGCACCAACTGGCGGCGCTACGGCGCCCTGGTACAGGCGACGGTCCTGATTTTCGCCTGGCTGGTGGCGTGGCACACGGCCGGGCAGCCCCATCGCATTCGTACGATTTTGCGCACCGTGGCCGCCACCGGCGCCGCCGCCGCGCTGTACGGGATCGCGCAATTCTTCGGCTGGGATCCTTTCTTGCCCGCCGCGGCGTATCGCGTGGGCGAAGGCGTCTGGACCATCGTGCGCCCGCCCGGCACGCTCGGCTACGTCAGCTATTTCGCCACGTGGCTGCTGTTTACGATCTTCCTCAGCCTCACTTTGGCGCGTATGGAGACCAGCCCGGCGTGGCGCCAAATCGGGTACGCAGCCGCGGCGCTGGCCCTCATCGCCATGCTGCTCACCGGAACCCGCGCGGCCCTTCTGGGCCTCGCCGTGGGCGCCTGCGTATGGCTCTTCCGGAACGGCTTTCGGATTCCGCGCAACTGGCTCCTGGCCGCCGCCGGCAGCGGCGTGGCGCTCGCCGCATTTTACGTCTCGCCCGCCGGACAGCCGCTGCGCAGCCGCGTGCGCTGGTTCGTCGAAGATCCCTGGGGCGGCGCGCGGCCTCACCTCTGGCGCGACAGTTTCACCATGTTCCTGCACCGTCCCGCGGCCGGATACGGACCGGAAACCTTCACCGCCGAATTCCCCCGTTTCCAATCGCTGGAACTGGCGCGGGCCTATCCGGACTTCGTTCACGAATCGCCGCACAATATTTTCCTCGACGCTGCCGTCGCCCAAGGAGTGCCCGGCCTGCTGATCCTCTGCTGCCTGCTGGCGCTCGGATTCCGGACCGCCAACGCGGGGCTCGCCGCGGCCCTCGCGGCCGGTATTGTGGCGCAGCAATTTACCGTGTTCACCCTGCCCACCGCGTTGATCACGTTCACCACCATCGCCCTGGCGGCATCGGAGAGCCGGGCGAGTCTCCGTCTGCCCAAGCTTGTTTTCCTTCCCGCCACCCTGCTGCTCTACGCCGCCATCCGCCTGATGGTATCCGACCACGCCCTCGCGCTCACCCAGAAATCTCTGGCCGCCGCCGATGAAGCTTCGGCAACGGCGCACTACGCGCACTACCAGAGCTGGCGACTGCCCGGCGCCAGTGCCGATCTCTGGTACTCGCGAGCCAGTCTGACCCTGGCACAGAAGACGGCCAATCCCGCTGTGCGCTTCCAGGCGCTGATTCAAGCCGCGGGCGCCGGCGTTCGCGCCACCGAGACCGCCGAAGACTCCGGGAATGCCTGGTATAGCCTGGCCGTGCTTTACGCCGCGCAGAACGATGCGGCCAACACCGCAAAGTGTTTGCGCGCTGCCGCCGCCACGAATCCGAATTGGTTTAAACCGCACTGGACTCTGGCGCGCCTGCTCCGGATGCAGGGCCGTTTGCCCGAAGCGCAGCGCGAAGCCGCGATCGCGGTGCGGTGCGATGGCGGCAAGAATGCTGAGGTCTCCCGCACACTAGCGGAAATCCGCGCGGGGCAACCTTAGTAAAATCTCGGCGAAATGGTTGGTCTTGCGCGCCGTCTCTTTTACAATCGGGACAGAGGAGGGGTTGGCGTTGCGATCCATTTTTACCGGTGCGGTATTCATTTTTTCAAGTGCCTGCGCGCTGTTCGGGCAGACTCCGGTGGTGGCCGAGGGTGGAGTCTTGAATGGCGCCAGCTTCGTCAAAGGGCAAGCCGTAGCGCCCGGTTCGCTGGTCTCCATCTTCGGCACGAATCTCGCATCCGCCAATGCCCTCGCCAATTCTATTCCGATTTCCACCACCCTCGCGAATAGTGTCACGGTGACTTTCAACGGGGTGGCGGCGCCGCTCCTGGGTGTTTTCCACGATCCCGTGAATGGCGACCAGATCAATGCCCAGTTACCGTGGGAAGTAAGTAACGGCACAGCCAACGTGGTAGTGAACAATTCCAACGGTTCCTCCGCACCGGTCGGCGTGAACATCGGTCCGTCGCCCGGCATCTTCGCGTCCGGCACGCAAGCCATTGCCTATGGAAACAGCGATGGCATCATCGCCGCCGCCAACGGCTCGATTCCAGGCCTGACCACTCACCCGGCGAAGATCAACGATCCCGCCACACTGGTGATTCTGGCGACCGGTCTCGGCCCTGTGAACCCGCCGGTGCAGACAGGCAACATCGTAACCGATAACCAGGTCCATAACACCACCACGACTCCCACCGTAACGGTGGGCAATGTTCCCGCCCAAGTGGTCTTCTCGGGCATGACTCCGCAATTCGTGGGAGTGTACCAGATCAACATCATCATCGCCCCCGGAACTCCCACTGGCGACGCCATCCCCCTGCAAATTACGATGAGCGGCATTACCACCCCGAGTAACATCACAATCGCGGTGAGTAACTAGAAGCCAGGCTTCTTACCGGCGTTCGTCTGCGGCGCAGTCTCTCACTACCAGCTATCGGAGCCGCTGAGTATCTCCGGCACCGTCCGCAGCAGAATTCGAAAATACAACCGCAGCGAACGGCGCCGCACGAATTCCAAATCCAGCTCCCGCCTCTCGGCGTAACTCAACCGGTTGCGCCCGGACACCTGCCATAGACCCGCCAGTCCCGGCTTGGCTTCGAAAACGGCACGCCCGTCCGTGCCATAGTGCTGCCGCAGTTCCCACGGAGTCAACGGACGCGGCCCCACCAGCGCCATCTCGCCTTTGATCACGTGCCACAATTGCGGCAGCTCGTCAATGGAATGGCGGCGGCAGAAGCGCGCGAACCAGCTCGGCACCCGCGGATCCCGGGCTTGCTTCCGCGCCGGACCTGTCTCGTCGTCGATGTACTCCACCCAGCGGGTGCGCCTCCGCCCGACTCCGCTGTGACTGCCCCACATGGTGCGGAGCTTCAACATCCACAGCGTTGCGCCGCGCCACCCCACTCGCTTGTGCGCGATGAACGGGGTACGCCCGGAAAGCAGAGAGACGGCCACCGCGCTGACGCCCAGGATCGGACTACAACCGGCCAGCATCACAGCCGAACCAAGCCGTTCGCACACACCGATCGCCCGCCAGGCGAAATCGTCAGAGGATGGCAGTTGTCCGGGTACAGGAATCGAAGCCACGGGTCACCTATGCTCGATGATAGGAATGCGCCCCGGAAACCGATACAGGCAGGATGTAAAGGATTTGTGAAAACCGCGAGCTTCCCTACAAAATAGAAGGGTGCGGGTTCTGCTGGTTGAAGACGAATCGCGAGTTGCCGGATTCATCGCCAAAGGTCTGCGCGAGCAGGCCTATGCCGTGGACCTCGCCGGCGACGGTGACCAGGCCCTCTACCAGGCCGCCGTGAACACCTACGATCTGGTGATCCTCGACGTCATGCTGCCGCTCCACGACGGTCATCACGTTTGCCGCGAACTGCGCAGCCGCGGATTTCATGCGCCCATTCTCATGCTCACCGCCCGCGACGCCGTGGACGATCGCGTGGCCGGTCTCGATAGCGGCGCCGATGACTATCTCACCAAGCCGTTCGACTTCAAAGAACTGCTGGCACGCCTGCGCGCCCTCTCGCGCCGCCAGGTGGGCATCCGCCCGCAAGTGCTCCAGATCGACGATCTCCGGCTGGACACCGGCAAACATTGCGCCTCGCGATCCGGCCGGCCGGTCAGTCTCACCGCGAAAGAGTACGCCCTGCTCGAATACCTGGTCCTCAATGAAGGACGCGTGGTGGGGCGCGAGCAGATTGCCCAACACGTGTGGGACGAAAGCTTCGATCCGTTATCCAACGTGATTGATGTGTACATCAAGCGATTGCGCGCCAAGCTCGATTCCGGCATGACGCGGCGCCTCATCCATACTCGCCGCGGGGAAGGCTACATCCTGACGGCGCGGGCGGCGGCCGGCGATGATTAAAAGCTTCCGGCTGCGACTCACCATATGGTACGTGGCGTTCTTTTCGCTGCTCTTCGCGCTGTTCGGCCTATTTCTGAATGGCGTGCTTTCCCACGCGCTCCAGACGCGTCTGGAAGAGACCCTCTCCGCGCAGGCAAGCACCGCCGCGGCCCTCATGGCCGATGAACTGGTGGAAGAGAAGGGCGATGCCGTCCGGTCCGCCATCGAAGTCACATCCGAATTGCGCGGCAATACCGTCGGTATCCTGATGGGCGGCCGCGTGCTGGCCTCGAGCGGCACATTCTTTCCGGGCGGATTGGAAACGGTGGCCGCGCGTGCCGCCGCACAGCCCGGCGCGGACATCTTGCTCGACCTGCCGAAACTCGGGACGCACGGGTCGCGCGCCGCCGCGCACCGGCTCGTGCAGGATGGGCGCGCGTTCCTGATTCTGGCCGTAGCCCCGCTGGATTCCGTTGCCGCCAACCTGGCGCTGGTACAGCGGGCGTTGTTCTTTGCCGCCCCGTTGTTGATACTCGTGGCCGGCTTCGGCGGCTACTGGCTCACTACCCGCGGCCTGGCGCCCCTGGGGTGGATGGCCGAACAGGCGAAAGAAATCACCGGCAGCAACCTGGATGCGCGCCTCCACATCGGCAACGCCGCCGGGGAACTTACGGCGCTCTCGGCCGCGTTCAACGAACTGCTTTCCCGGCTGGACCAGACTTTCGAAAGCATGCGCCGCTTCGTCGCCGATGCCTCCCATGAATTGCGCACGCCCATTTCGGTTATCCGCGGCGAAGCCGATGTGGCCCTCTCCCACGAGCGCACCCCGGCGGAGTACCGCGAAACCCTGGCGATCATTCTGGACGAATCGCGCCGCCTCTCCCGCCTGGTGGACGATCTTCTGAATCTTGCGCGGGCCGATGCCGGGCACGTCAAATTGCAGGTCCAGGAATTCTACTTCAACGACCTGCTTGCCGAATGCTGCCGCTCCATGCAGGCTCTGGCAAGGGCTCGCGACATCCGGCTCGAATGTCATACCGCCGAAGATGTGCCCTTCCGCGGCGACGAAGAGTTGTTGCGCCGCCTCATCACGAATCTGCTGGACAACGCCATTCGCTACACGCCGCAGGGCGGACACGTTTCGGCCATCCTACGTGCCGATGGCGCCGGCCTCAGCATTCAGGTGTCCGACACCGGCATGGGCATTGCGCCGGAAGCCGTTCCGCATCTGTTCGAGCGCTTCTACCGCGCCGATAAGGCCCGCTCGCGGCAGGACGGCGGGTTCGGCCTCGGTCTGGCCATCGTCAAGTGGATCGCCGAATCGCACCGCGGCGCTGTCGGCCTGGCCAGCCAGCCCGGCGCGGGGACCACTTTCACCGTCACCCTGCCGCGCTCCCTGGCTTAGACACCTCCAAACTTCACCACCAGCGATACGCGCCTGTTCCGGGCATCCTCCGGACGGTCCGCAATCATCAGCCGCTCGTCGGCGAAGCCGCGCACCTCCACTACCTGTTGCGGCTGCAGTCCATACTGGTGCAACAACCGGCGCGCCGCGTTGGCGCGGTCGGCGGAAAGTTCCCAGTTGCTGTAGCCGCTGCCCGGGCCCGCATTCCGGAACGGACGGGAATCGGTGTGTCCTTCAATTACTACTTTGTTGGGCATCTTGCTTAACTCACCCGCCAAGGCCGCCAGCAGGTGCGCCCCGGCTTCGGTGGGTTCCGCGCCTCCCGTGATAAAGAACAACCCCTGCTCGTTTTCCTCCAGGTCGATGCGCAGCCCTTCACCGGTCGCACTGAATTTGATGTTCTCCCGCATCCTGGCGAACTCCGGCACCTGCTCCAGGGCGCGCTCGATCTGCTGTTGGATGCCGTGCACGTTTTTGGGGCGCACGACCATGCCTTCTCCCGCGCCCGCCGGTCCGGCGCCCCGTTTCAGGGTGAACCCGCGCGGATCCCGAAAATAGCCGCTCACCGATTCCTTCACGGCGCGGCTCGCGTTCATCATCCACAGGACGATGAACAGCGCCATCAGGGCCGTCACGAAATCCGCGTAGGCCACTTTCCAACGGATGTTCACCCCCGAGTTTTGAGTAAGCTCTGTGGATTCATGGAATTCTGT
>JARLGM010000110.1 GCA_031292755.1 Candidatus Sulfopaludibacter sp. | reverse complement strand
TTGGCGGCATCCAGCGATTGATCGTTGGTCAGGTTGGCCGTGAATTCCACCAGGCCGGGATCGTGCAGTTGCTCGAAGCGCATACTGGCCGACGTCGCCAGCTTGTTATCCACCAGCGCTTTGGTCAGCCGCCCTTCCGCGCCACCGCCGCCGCGCCCGCCGCGTCCTCCGCGCCCGCCACCGCCGCCGGACATGATCCCGGAGAGCACCGCGAAAGCCGCCGCGTCGGGATGCCCGGCCGCCGGCGAGTGGTACGCCACCATCACTTCCTGACCCGTACCCACGCGCCGCAATTCCACGAACCGCTCGCCGTCCTGCGCCGGTTCCACCGTGTAGGTCTGCTCCAGCTTGCGCGTAGGCCGCGGCAGTTTGCCCACCGTATCGGCGACGTATTGCAGGGTCTTGCCCTCGTCCAGCCGGCCGGTGATCACCAGCACCGCATTATCGGGTTGATAAAACTTGTGGTAGAACGCCTCCAGCCGGTCCACGGGCACCCGCTCGATATCGTCCTTCGATCCGATGGTGCTCTTGCCGTAGTTGTGCCAGAGAAAAGCCGTGGCCGCCACGCGCTCCGAGAGAATCGATTGCGGGCTGTTCTCCCCACGCTCAAACTCGTTCCGCACCACGGTCATTTCCGTGTCCAGAATCTGCTTGGTGAACTTCACGTGCACCATGCGGTCGGCCTCCAGACCCAGCGCCCACTTCAGATTGTCGTCCGTCGCCGTGACCGTCTCGTAGTAATTGGTGCGGTCGTTGGATGTGGTCCCGTTCCAGTTGGCGCCATGAGCCACAATCTCGTTTTTGATCTGCCGGCCGTTGGTGGTCTCGATGAAGTCCAGGTGCTCCAGCAGGTGCGCCATGCCGGTTTCGCCGTACCCTTCGTGCCGCGAACCCACCAGGTAAACCATGTTGACGGTCACCTTCGGGTTGGCCGGGTCGGGATACAGCAGCACCTTCAGGCCGTTGGCGTAATCGTATTCCGTGATGCCTCCCACGGAGGCCTTTTTCTGGACCCCCGGAGGCAAGGTCTGCGCGGCGGCAGCAAGGGCGAAGAGAGCGAAGCAGAGACGGGTCATAAGTTTCCGCAAGAGAGATAAGGCGTTTCTCAACCCCCCGGCGTTACGCATCCACTATCGGATCGCCCCGAACGGCGCGGAACTCACGTTCCAGATCCCTTTCAGCGGATTGTCGGTATCCACCATTACCAGATTGGCCAGGAAAAGCAGCGCCGCCACCATAACCAGACCGCAGGCTCCGGTAGACCACTGCCGAAACGGATATACGAAAACCAGCAGCAGGAGCAGCGCCGCAATGGTCTTCACCAGCGCCGCCAGAGTGGGCGGAATGCGCGTCAGACTCTTGGACACGCGTTCGTGGCGCCGTTCCCCCGCCTTCTGTGCCGAGTCGATCAGGCGCGCCTGAATCAGCCTCTGCTCGTCCGTTCGCGGCACGGATTCCACCACGCTGGTAAGCAATTTGGAGAAGATCGGATCGGCCTGCGCATCGGGCCGGCCGTCGCCCAGAGCATCCCATTCGGAGCGAATCACGTGGGTCGCATAACCGGTCAGGGCACGGCGGATATTCGCGTGCGAATCGGCATCCAGGTAGCGGCTCAGGCGCGAGATTTCGTCCAGCGAACTGCATTCGCGCATCACGCAGTTTTCCACCTCGGTGAACTGGCCCCAGATCACGAAGATCACAAAGGCCAGCAGTACCGCGTAAATATCGCCCACCAGTTGAATGAGCATGCCCAATCCGTCGGCCTCGCGCGCCGTGAAGTCGTAGAACCCCACGGATCGCAGAAAAGCCGAAAGGCCGAGCGCGGCCCCGAGTCCCAGCACCGGTACCAGCGGTAGCTTCATACAAGCTACTTATGGTAGCCCAGGCGCGAACTACTCGTCCCGCAGCACCTGCATGGGCTCCAGCCGCGCCGCCCGCACCGCCGGCACGAGCGAAGCCAGCCCCGAGACAGCCGTGATGGTCGCTACCACCCCCGCCAGCGTGATCCCGTCTGTCGCCGAAACGCCGTACAGCATGCCGGCCAGCAACCGCCCGGAAGCCGCCGAGAGTGCCAGTCCAGCCGCGCAGCCGGCCAGCGAAACCACCAGACCCTGCGCCAGGAACTGCCGCACAATCTGCCCGCGCACAGCGCCCAACGCCAGCCGCAGCCCCACCTCGCGCTGCCGCACATTCACCATGAAGCTCAGCGTTCCGTATAGCCCGACGCAGGCCAGCAGCACGGCGGTAGCCGCGAAGAACACCAGCAGAATGGTCCGCAGGCGATTCTCGGCATACGCATCGGAGATGTGCTCGGTCAGCGGAGTCAAGTCGTACACCGACCGCGCCGGCGCAATCTCGTGCATCTTGCGGCGGATGGTCGCCGCCATCAGGCGCGGATTGCCATGCGTCCGCACCAGGAAGAATTGCCCCGGCTGCGCGGTCGGCCAGCACCAGTACACCACCGGACCCGGCGCCTGGTCCATGCCCATTTCGCGCGCGTCGCCCACAATTCCGCTCACCAGCGCAGGCTTCAGATAGGCATCGAAGGGCTGCGTCAGGTGGCGCCCCACCGCCGAAGTGCCCGGCATATAGGCATCGGCGAAACTGCGATTGACCATCATTTGCGCGGCGCCTTCATCGCGGCATAGCGTTCCGGCCAGCAGCGGAATCCCCACGGTGGCGAAATATTCCGGCGAAACCACGCGGCCCTGCGCCATCATTTTGGGCTCGCTCCCGGCGCGCCCCTCGGAGCTTTTCAGTTCCACCTGGTATTCCGTAGGCACCCCCGGCAGCGCCATGGCCACGGCCGCGCTCTCAACCCCCGGCACCGCGCGCAACGCTTCCAGCATCGATTGAGCGCGCTGTTTGGCCGCCTTCTGGTCCGCGGTCTCGCCCCAACTCATGCTCACGTGGAAAGAAAGCACGCGCTCCGGATGGAAGCCCGGCGAGACGCGGCTCAATTCCTGAAAGCTGCGCAACAACAGGCCCGCCCCGGCGAGCAGCGTCACCGCCAGCGCCACCTGCGCGCCTACCAGCACGAACTGCACGCGATTGCGCCCGCCCACCTGGGAACGGCCGGCCTGCGCCAGAGACCCGGCCAGGTCCTGCCGCGCGCCGCGCAGAGCCGGAACCAGCCCGCACAGCAGCGTTACCGCCACCGCGCACGCCAGCGAGTACAGCACAATGCGCCAGTCCAGGCCCATCTCTTCGATGCGCGGCAGGTCCTTGGCCAGCGAACGGAATACGGCCGAAGCGCCCGACGCTACCACGAGTCCCAGCGCGGCCCCTGCCAGCGCCAGCAGCAGCACCTCGCTCAACAGGTGCCCCACCACCGAAGCGCGCGAAGCTCCCAGCGAAAACCGGACGGCAATTTCGTGATGGCGCGCCGCCGCCCGCGAGAGCAGCAGCGCCGCAATGTTGATGCAGGCGATCAGCAGCAGCAGCGTGACCGATGCGAACAGAATGATCAAACTCTTTCGCACTCCGCCCACCGTGACCTCCTTCAGCGGCTCCACCGCGGTCAGCAGTTTGCTATCGCTCTTCGGAAACTGGCGTCCCAGGTTGGCCTGCACGGTGGCCAGGTTGGCGCGCCCTTGCGCCACCGTCACTCCGGGCTTGAGCCGGCCAATCACGGTGAACCAGGTGGAGGTGCGGTCCTGCGCATAAAGCGCATCCGGCGCGCTCACGCTCCACAGATCCACATCGCGGTCCGGATAATGAAAGGATGCCGGCATCACCCCGATAATCGGCACGGACGTTCGGCCCAGTCTCAGAGACTTGCCCAGAGCGTTGGGGCTGGCGCCGAAGCGCCGCCGCCACAGCCGGTCGCTGATCAGCACGGCATCGGGTCCGCCGAACTTCTCCTCCTGCGGCGTGAAGTCGCGCCCCAATTCCGGCGCTACGCCCAACACACGCAGGAAGCGTGGCGCCACCAGGGCGCGATTCAGCTTCTCCGGCAGTTCCCCGGAGAGTTCCGATTCATCCTGCTGATAGCTGCCGCTGATGCCTTGAAACGCGCCGGCCAGCCGGTTCCAATCCTCCAACCGGGCCGGCGCCACGAAGCTGTTCGAGGCATGCGGATCGATCTGCGTCAGCTTCATCAACTGATCGCCGCCCGGGAACGGCAGGGGCCTCAGCAGCACCGCATCGATAGCGGAAAAGACCGCGCTGTTGGCGCCGATGCCCAGCGCCAGGGTCGCCACCACCGTCGCCGTGAAGGCCGGAGTCTTGCGCAGACCGCGCACTGCCAGCCGCAAATGCCGGAGCAACGCTTCGAGCCATCCGTTGATGTCCATATCGCGAGTCCATTCCATCTGCGAGGTGTAGTTGCCGAATTGCCGGCGCGCGCGGGCCGCGGCCTCGGCGTCGTTCATGCCGTCCGCCACCAGGTCGTCCGCCCGCTCGCGCATGTGGAAGCGCAGTTCGCGTTCCAAGTCGCTTTGCAGGCGGCGCGGCCGCAACACGTTCCAACAGCGTTCAAGCCAGGCCATAGCGGATCACCCGCGAGACGCCCTCGGTGAGCCGCGCCCAGTTGTCCTCTTCCCGCGCCAGTTGTTTCCTACCCAGGGGAGTCAGCGAATAGAAGCGCGCCTCGCGGTTTTTCTCTGTGGTGCCCCATTCGGCCCGCACCCATCCCTCCTGCTCCATGCGATGCAGGGCCGGGTACAGCGAGCCTTCCTCCACCCGCAGTAACTGGTCGGAAACCCGCTCGATGTGGACCGTGATGGCGTAGCCGTGCAGCTTTTTCTGAGAGGCCAGGCTCTTCAGAATCAGCAGGGCCAGGGTGCCTTGCAGAATGTCGTTCTTCTTCGCTCCCATAACCAGCTATGCCTATCTAGCTATGGATAAGACGACGCAGGGGCGAAATGGTTAGCGCCTACTTGTCCAGTTCGGCGATCAGGCTCGCCGCCTGTTCCATCTGGCTGGCGGAACCGCGGACCGCCATTGCCCTAACCTGGCCGCACGTGAAAATCCGCGGCACCTTGGCCGTCTTGCGGACCGCATTGGCGATGTCCATCATAGCCTGCGCGGTATCGGCATGTGTCAGGTAGAACACGCGCGCCTCGGAGTCCGATCTTGCCCAGGCGGCTGCCAGTTGCTGCTGATGCGGCGCCGGACCCTGCTGGCCCGCCGGCTGATCCAACTGGCCCACCAGCCACTCAGCGAATGCCACCTGGTCGGCACTGGAACGGAACACCAGAACGTCCGCCACCTGGACTGGGAACACGCGATTCATATCCGTGATGGTGCGCAGGATGTTCGTTAATTCCTGGAGTGCCACCGGCGAATCGGTATGAGAGAGGTGCACCACGCGGATCTCCGGGTCGCGCACGCCGAGGAATTGGCGCGCCTGCTCCGGCGCGCCGGGCGTGGGCTTGCTTACGTCCAGTTGCGATACCAGCCACTCCGCCAGCACCGCCTCATCCGCCGTTCCGCGCACTACCAGCAAACCGGGACCATGGACCGGAAACAGGCGGTTGATGTCCAAAGCAGTTCTCACCACATTAATGATTTCCTGGACTTGGGCAGATGTACTGGCATGCGCGAGATGGAAGATGCGCACGACTCCGTCCGTACCGGTCATGGTATAGATGTGATTCGCAGGCGGGGGGCCGCCGGCTGGCTGATCCAGCTCCGGAAAGAGCCAGTCGGTCAGGGCCATCTGATCCGCGGTACCCTGCGCCGTCAGCGTCGCGTTCGCGGTATCGACCGAAACCGTGCGAAGGTCCCCGACGGTGCGGAACACATTGACCACCTCCTGGAATCCGGCCGGTGACTGGGTGTTGGCGAAATGGTAAACCCGCGACACATCCTGTGCCCCGGCGGAAACGGCGAAAAATGCCAATAGAGCGATGCCTTTGCGCATGGCAACTCCTCCCTGCGGTGATTGACGCCGCAGCGGGCGAAAACGTGGAGCGCGTTAGAATCGGAAGCACGCCCGGAAGAAATCGATTTCCCCGGTTCGGTAGCGAACCCGCGACTTTGCTGTGTTGACCTATACCTGCGGCTGAGTCACGACAAAGTAAAAGTCGGAAATCGCGGGCCTCACTTCAGCATGGCGTCGATCGTGCCTTGCGCGATAGGATGATAACCGGGCCGGGCCTTCTGGTAGATCTCTAATGCGCGACGCCGGCCTTCGGGGGTTTTCATCAACTCCGCATAGAGGGGCTTCAGGAACTTCCGCCGGCCAACCGAAGACAGGAACTGCGCCACTTTAGGCATGGCCGGCTGATAATTCCGCTGCACCGCCATTTGCAGCCACTGCGCCAGAATCTCCGAATTTCCCGATTCGGTAAAGTGGAACGCGCGATCCAGTTCCGCCATGTCGGGATCCTTGCGTGTGCGCAGAAAGTGGAGCCATTGCTGCGTGCTCCAGCCGGCTCGATCGGGCGAGTCGATCCGGTCGAAGGCATCCGACCGCGGCTCGGCGGCGCCCGCCGGAATTCCCGGCTGAACAAGCCATTCGTCCAGGGGGACGTCCGTCTCCAGGTGCGCGCGCAGGTATTCCAGGAACTGCGCGGTGGTGATGCTCTGAAACGCGAAGTGGTCGAAGTACGCATGCAGGAATGCGTCGAACCGCTCGCGGCCCACGGACTGCTCGATGGTCCGCAGCAGCAGCGCGCCCTTTTCGTAAGGCACCAGGGTGCAGCCTTCGTCCGGATCGCGCCCGGCGAGATCGATATGCAGCACGCGATCGCTCTCGGGCAATCCGGCCATCTCGCGATCCAGTTCGCGGCGCCCCAGCACCGCTTCCATTTCGGCGCGCGCCTTCCCGTACACCTTCTCCAGAATGCGCCGCTCCAAATAGACGGTGAAGCCTTCATTGAGCCAGAAGTCGCTCCACGTGGCGTTGGTGACCAGGTTGCCCGACCAGGAATGCGCCAGTTCATGCGCCACCAGCGAGACCAGGCTGCGATCCCCGGCGAGGATGGTCGGCGTAGTGAAAGTCAGCCGTGGATTCTCCATGCCGCCGAACGGAAAACTGGGAGGCAGCACCAGCAGATCGTACCGGCCCCAGCGATAGGGCCCGTACATCTGTTCCACGGCGGCGATCATCGCTTCGGTGTCGGCGAATTCGTGAGCCGCGGCGTCCAGTAGCGAGGGCTCGGCATAAACTCCCGAGCGCGGGCCCAACTCGCGAAACGCCAGGTCGCCCGCGGCCAAGGCAATCAGGTACGAGGGCACCGGCTGCTCCATGCGGAACTGGCCATCCTGGTTTGCGGCTCCCATGATGGCGCGTAAGCCTTCCGGCGTATGAATCTTCGCGGTGAAGGTCACGCGCACCCCGGGAGTGTCCTGCAAAGGGATCCAACTGCGAGCGTGGATGGCCTGCGACTGCGTATATAAGAAAGGATGCTGCTTGCCGGCGGTCTGGGGCGCGTCCAGCCACTGGAGTCCGGACGCCGTTGGCGAAGTGGAATAATGCACGCGGACCCGATCGGTGTCCGCCGCCTGCACGATGCGCAGCGGCGCGCCCAGGACAGGGTCGGCCGGTCCGAGCTCGAACGAATCGGCGTGTTCCACCGAGTGTATGGTCAGCCCGCGGGTGTCCAGAAGCAGGTCGCCCGTGGAGAGGGCATCGAAATGGATTTCGACCGAGCCTTCCAGGACCTTCCGGTCGAAGTCAACATTCAAATCCAGGTCGAGATGGCGCACCCGGACTTGGCCGGGACGGGAGTAGGAGTGGACATCCATAAGTTCATGGTAGAATCAATTCGTTCCCTCCTCCTAGTTTCTAACGTGAAGATTTGTTCGAACAGCACACCTGTATGCAGAAGAAAGTTCTGGCAGTTGTAAGCGACTTGTTTTTCTCAGTCAAGCTGACGGACGCGGCGAAGCGCTCGGGTCTGTCCCTGGAGTTCGTAAAAGAACCAAAGGAGCTGCTCGTCAAGGCGCAGGAGAAACCGTCGCTCATTATCTTTGACCTGAACATGGAGTCCGCCGAGCCCCTCAAGCTGATTGCCAAGCTGAAAGGGAAGAGCGAGACCAAGGGGATCAGCCTGATTGGTTATCTCTCCCACATACAGGCTGAATTGAAGCAGCAGGCGCAGGAAGCCGGCTGCGACATGGTGCTGGCGCGCAGCGCGTTCTCACAGAACCTACCCCAGATCTTCAAGCGGCATTCGGGAATCGGATAAGCTTGAGTAATGAACCGGCGACACTTTCTGGCGGGAACGGCGGGCGCAGCGTTACTGGCCCGCGCTGCTGACACGGATTCCGCGGCTCCCGCCTACCAACGGCCAGTTTTCAACCTGCACAAGACGGTTCCGGTTCCGGTAAAGATCGCATCTATCGATCTGTTACAGGCCGGCAAGAGTTACTTTGTGCGCACACGATCCACCGACGGCGCCGAAGGCGTCATCCTGACCAAGGATATGGAGGACTTCATCTCCATTCTGCAACGCCGCGTGATTCCGCACTTCCTGGGCAAAGACGCGCGCGATGCCGAAACCCTGGTCGACGATGTTTATATCGCCAATTACAAGCTGTCCGGCCAGGCTTTGTGGTGTCCCGTGGCCTATGTGGAGCAGAGCCTGTTCGACCTGATGGGCAAGGCCGCCAAAAAGCCGGCGGGCGAACTGATGGGCGGCATCCTGCGCAAAGAGATCCCGGTATATCTTTCCGGATCGGGGCGCGACACCACGGCGGAGGAAGAGGTGGACGTCTACGTGAAGGGCGTCGAGTTCACCGGAGCCAAGGCTGTGAAGTTCAAAATCGGCGGCCGCATGAGCGACAACCAGGATGCCTATCCGGGCCGCACCGACAAGATCCTGGAACTGGCCGCTCAGAAACTCGCGCATAAGGTGACCCTGATGGCCGATGCCAACGGCTCGTACGGCGCCGCCAAAGCCATCGAAATCGGTAAGCGCCTGCAGGAAATGAAATACCTGTGGTTCGAGGAGCCCTGCCCGTGGGAAGAGCTCAGCGAGACTAAGAAGGTCGCCGCAGCCCTCTCAATGAAAATTGCCTTTGGCGAGCAGGATTCCAGCCTGTGGCTGTTCCAGTGGATGATCGAGAACAAAGTAATGTCGGTGGTGCAGCCCGACTTGAATTACAACGGCGGCTTCATCCGCGCGGCTCGCGTGGCCCGCATGGCGCGCGAGCGAAACCTGTGGATCTGCCCTCACAATACGCAGACCGGGGCCGCTTCGGTCAACATCCTGCAATTCGCCGCCACCACGCCGAATATCGGGCCTTACATGGAATACGTGTGGCGTGCGCCGCAGAAAAAAGCATCCTGGTTCAGCCCCAATTTCGAGATCCGCAACGGTGTGATTCCGGTCCCCGCCGGTCCCGGACTCGGCCTGGAGTTCGACCCCGATTATCTGAAAAAGGCCACCCTCATCAAGGCTTAGAACAAGATCTCCAGATCTGTTACCCTTGCGCCGGTCCGCTGCCTGTGATAGCTGTTGTGTGGAAGGAGCGATCAACGCCATGCGCTGTACGCTGCTGATTTGTCTTTTGGCAACTGCCCCCCTCTTCACCGGATGCGGAAAAGAAGCTCACCGGGAAGCCGTGGCACTCTGCCAGGTTCTGGAACATAACCAACCTTCTTACAACAGCTCCAACGGCATGGAGCGCGACCTGGTGACCAGCACCCGCAGTTGGACCGAGACCATCATGACCAATGGCGCCGGGCACGGTTCCGGACTCACTCAAAACGCCGGGGTCGCGAAGGAATTGGCGGGGTCGGCCGACTTGATCAGCACCCGGTTGGGCGAATTGCGGAAGGCTTTGTACGATCAGGAATTAAAGAAAGAGGAATTGCAGACGGTTCGCACGACGCTCAACGCCCAGATTTCGAAACGGCAGAAATTCCTGGGGGAGATTCGCACGGTGCTGCAAGACACCGCCACGCAGTTCGAGGGACTGAGCCAAACCCGCGCTTACAAGGGCGATACCTATCCTCCGGGAATCGACCGGCTCGCCGCGTTGCTGCAAGGTTATCACTCTCCGGAAGATGCGGTGAAGCAGGCGGTGGAATCGCTCAAAGCGGATTACGGGATCGGCGGGGCCTCGGGCGGCGTGTAGGCGCGGCCGCCTCTAACCATGGCGCGAAAAGTGGCCAGAAGGTAATCGCGGGGCGGTTGGAAATAACCGGCAAAGGCCATCCACACCATCTTCGGAGATCGTAAGACCGAAGCCACATCGGGCGGCGCGACGACCACATCCAGCGACCCTCCGGTCGTGCGGATGTAATTCCACATGAGGCGCGAATTCACCGTGGGAACCAGGCTGTCGTGGAACGAGCGGCGTGCTGGAGTACGGCAGTGGAACTGCGGACCGACCTGGTGGCGCGATCCCCGGGCTTGATATTCCTGGCATTTTCCGGCTATTTTTTTCCGGCCCACGATTACATTCTTGTGACTTTTCGCAAAACCCGCCCGGGAGGATAGTCAATCGCCCAACGTCTCGCTGACAAACCGGCGGAACAGGGCGCCGCTGTCGTACCGCCGAAATACGGGCGCCCACTTCCGGGCGGCTTCACGATACTGCGGTGCAAAAAGAAGCTTCTCGAGTGCATTCGAAAGACGTTTCTCCGAGGCCTCGTCCGCTCGGACCCCCAGGCCCGCACCACTCTCTTCGAGGACCGCTGTGGCGAGCTGCTGGTCTGCATTCGCGGGTATTCCGAGCACGGGAGCTCCGCTCGTAATGGCGGGATAGATACCAGTGCTGCCTCCGTGACAAACCACGACACTCGAGACTTTTCCAGTTTCCCCCAGCGGGAGCAGTTCCGCGACATATGTTTCGGGGGAGGAGGCCATCACGGGCCGGCCGGACGTCGCCAAGATCACAGAGACCGGCAGCCTGGATAAGGCTCTCCACAGAGCGGGCAGAACCCGCAACCAGCCCGAACTTCCCAATGCGATGAATATTTTCGGTTTCGGGTCTCGAGTCATACGCTCCCACCATTCCGGTCTGGCAATCGGCGGTGTCCACTCGCAAGTGCCCATGTAGTAATGATTCCACGGGAGATTGCGCGTGGGCACGAACTCCGGCACGTCGGCGTACAGCACATACGTTCCTTCCGTATACATAGCACGCGCATCCAGCCTGAGGGGGGGCAGGCCAAACTCCTTCCGCACCGTGTTCATCTGATTAACGTGAACTGCCATGGCCAGAGGCTCAATCAGCCTGTACGCTGGAGCCAACAGCCGAGGGGATACAACCCGCGTGACGCCCAGCGCCGGCATGATGGTACGGCGTTTGGCATAGGGACTCCAGTAGGCATTGGCGAGGACCGCGCATCGGGTGCTTTCCAGGTGCGCGCTGATCGCGAGGGACGGCCGCATATCGCCGACGACCAGCGCCGGCCGGATGCGTGAGATCAACTCCCGGTCTTCTCTGACGTATCGCCGCACGACGTCAGGTGGAAACAATGGAGCACCTTTGGCGAGATTTGCCAGGAACTGCTCGCCCGGCATGGCCGCAAGTTCGCCGGTTGCGAACGGTTTATTCTTCATGTAAGGCGAGAATTGCGACGGAGCATAAAAAAAAATCTCGTAACGGTGTGGGTCAAGGGCTTCCGACAAAACCAGCGGGCGGACGAAGTGCGCCATTGTGGCAGCTTCAGCCAGGAAGAGAATGCGCTTACGAGCCATAGGAGATTTGGCGTCCTTTGCGGCCGGTTTCTCGATGCGTTACCAAAAATAAAAGCCCCTGCACGATCACTGAGATCATGCGGGGGCTGCAAGGAGCACGAATCTACCGACGCTCGAGGCCAATATGGCTATCTAAGCGTCTTCGTAAGCCGTTTGCGCAAAACGGTTGCGAGACCAATCAAACCCGCGCCCATCAAAAGCATCGAGCCGGGCTCGGGTACACTGGAGACTACGACGTCAAATTTCCCTTGATACGTACTGGAGCAACTTCCTCCATTATTGGCGCCACCTGTGGCAACACAGCCAAGGTGATCCGCTGCGCCACCGGGGTCAACCCCGTCGATGAACTCCTGAATCTGAAACGGTGTAAGCGTCGAGAACGAAGTGGAAAAGTTACCTTGCCAAGTGGATGCCGGAGTCGTCCCATCACTGACCGTGCCGCTCACAGCTAAATTTATGTTTGTGCCCGTCGAGGTTTTTTGTAATGAGAATGGCCCTAGACCGTTCACCGAGCAGGTCTGGCCATTGGCCATTCCCGCCGTGCATGCCGGTAAACCAGCCGCAAGAATTGGGCCAAGGTCGAAGTTAATGGATCCGGACCCGGCATTAGTGCCGCCTCCAACAAACATAAGGAAGTCTGTCCCCGATGTTGCTGGGACAAAGGTTAGGTCTTTGATTTGCCCAAACTCCCCGTCTGCAATAGTGCCACCAGGCGAAAACGTCACCTGCGCACCGGGGAAACTGGTAGAGGCTTCCATACACCCGTAACCGGGCGTGGCGCTGGCCAGAAGCCAAGTAATGGAATTTTGATCTACAGTCACGGATCCACCTGAGCATTGGTTTAAATTTAGGGTGCCGATGACTGCGCCCGAAGCGGTCCCCATCAACCCGAAAGATGTGATTATCGCCATTAAGGCGAAATGTTGTTTCATCGTTAAGTTCCTCCGACTTCAAAAGGTACGCCTAGGAGTATAAAGTTAACCTAAGAGAGGGTCAAGAGGTTATCCATAGGCTACGGGGCGTTACTGTACAAATCATAAGGAGTTTCGTACCAGCCTTTAGTACCTTTCCTCATTTTCGAGCGCAGGCGGGCAAACTTCTCGTAACAGGTTCATACTGAGGCAGATGCAATCAGGGCGTTCCCCCATTTTTGAGACGAAGCAAATTACCAGCACCCCCGTGGGGAGGTGCCCGCACTTAATGCGCAGGCGTGGAAGGTTTCCGAGGTTCCTGCTGGCTACCCTCGACCGTGATGTAACGTCCCGGGGCAAGAACATCGCCCGGATCGAGGGTTTGCTTCAGCGACTGGAGCAACTGCGTGTAGCAGCCGGGAGAAGCCATTGACGACATGGCGCCGGTGGAGAGGCGGTAGGGGTAGTATCCGTTCTCCGCCAGCCGGTTCAGAAGTTCCTTGTAACAGGCCATTGCCCGTTCGTCGTCACCGGGCGCTTCACGATCATAGGCGATCGAAATAATGCAAGACAGCGTTCGGTCCGTAAGTACGGTGAGTGAAATCGCGGGCTCGAAGCCGTAATCCAGGACGATTTCCACGACCAACTCCGTCAGTTGCCGTGCGTGGGAGCCCTGATTAGGCGCCACCGGGCTGCACCACAGCAAGCCGCACCCATCCCGGTCCGGATCCATTTGGGCCGGGGGCGGCGTGCGCTTGCGCCAATAGGTGCTGGCGAGGGGCAGATCGGTGGGAATTCCCTGCATCAGGCCGTAGACCGGCTTGAGCACAGTCAGAGTACGTTCCAGGTTCCAGCCGCTGATCCGCTCATAGAGCTTAGCGAATCGCGAGGCGAGGCGCAACTTCCGGTCGTCCAGAAATTCCAGCCGCGACACCTTGCCGGACAGAGCGCGCCGCAGGAGGCGCCTGGCTTCCTTCACTTGCCCCCTGGTGCCATAGAGCGCCCCGGATCCGTTCCATGCGCCAATCTTCAGTTCGCGGCAGAGTTGATCGAGTAAGGCGCCGGGCAGCGGCGTCAGCCCGTGTGCGCGTTCCCAGGGGTATTGGCCGAGCGCAGAAAGCACCTTGTAGTCGTTGGCGATGTGCGATGAGCTGCGAATGGTTCCGTCCATCCGGAGAGGGCGCAGGGCGTCCACCAGTCCGGCCAGGCCATCTGGCGATTCCACACGGAAGTAATAAGCCTGAAAGTACTCGGGCGCGGGCATCAGCCACACGGTCATGCGGGTGACGATTCCCAGATTCGATTGTGAAAACAGGCCATCCAGAGCCGGCCCCACGCCCCAGCGGTACAAAGGTGCCGCCTTGGCCGATGGAAAACGCGCGAAGCCGGTCTCGATTACGCTTCCGTCGGGCAACACAACTTCCAAACCGCAGCTATTGCCGAAATGATCGCCGTACGGGGTGTGGCCGAAGCCGCGTTCCACCGCGTTCCCGATCAGGCTGCAGAGCGGGCTGGCGCCGGTGGCATCGATCCAGAGCCGCGACCCGCGTTCTTTCAAAAAGTCGTAGAGTTGCCCCTGCGTGACACCCGGCTCCACCGTGACATAGCCGAGTTCTTCGTTGAAATCGACGATCCGGTTCATGCGTCCGAGGTCGAGCAGGGTGCAGCCATCGGAGGCCGGAACGCGCGAACCGTAGCCCCAGTTCTTACCGCTGCTGATCGGGTAGACAGGCGCCTGGCAGCGGTTGGCGATCCGCAGACACTCCTGGACCTCGCCGCGGTCAGCGGGCCGCACGATCGCGGAAATCTGCTGATGGGTCACAAAGGTTCCACTCTCTGCGGCGCGCAGGCAAGACGCGTCGGTGATCACATTCTCAGGACCCACGGCCTCTGCCCACTGCGTAACCGCATCGGTGATGAAGCCGCGCACGTCGGATGTCATGCGGTGTGCCCTCCATTGGGGCCCCCGCTGATCGGGTACAGCGGAATCTTGAATTTCCCGGCGATCTCGCCGATATCGACGACTTGCTGTTTAGTGGTGGCCACCAGGCAGGCGCCAATCCGGCGCTCCAGGCTCAGGCAATTTACCAGGTATTTATCGAGGGAAGGACGTGTCAGAACCGCTTCGGCGGGCAGAATGCCTCGCGATTTTTCCAGGGCTCCTTCCAAACGACCGGTAGTGGTTGGCTGTTGCAGCGTGGTCATAGTGTAGTCAAGTAGGCAGGATGAAACAAGCTAAGGCACGCCCGGACGCCTGCGGGCAGCGTAAAGCGTAAAACTGAATTCGACGACGGTGCCGGGCAATCCCCCCAGGAGAGCCAGAACGGACCATCCCGCAACTGTACCGAAAACAAGGGAGCCGGCGGATACCAGCGCCGCGCTACTCTTGGGCGCCAGCCCAAGCGGGACGACCGGCCACCGCAACAGGTTTGAGGCTCCCGCTCCGTAAAAACTAAATGCGTGGGGTGCCCGATCAGAGCGCAAATCGTCGGGACTTGAAGCAGCCAGAGTATCGCCGCGGCGACAGCCCCGCCGTAACAGTCAAGTTCGCAGGGACATGACGGCGCACCTCCCGCGCGGCCGGATTTCTGACGGGCCGGATTCCGAGCGACGTTGGCTAAGCCGTACACGGCAACGCGACCCGATCCGGATACTCGCGCGCGGTTCCTCTTGCATAAGCCGGAAACTGGAAGATCGTCGGCCGTGTCCGGCAAATCACCGGAATCCCGCGGATTTCGCTGGAGAGTTGATCGACCATTTGCGCGTACTTGCCGGCCGGGCTCTTGGAGTCGAACCGTAGTATTTCCATTTCGCAACGGTACTGCGGATCGTAGTACGCGGGCAGTTCCTTGCCGTCCCACTGCAAAGACGACCCGCCGATCTTTCGCAGAATCGAAGACGAGGCATGCCGGACCGTGGCGGTGGTGATGCCGAGACACCCACCCAGATTCCTGGCTAGCGCGTAGGTGGCGAGGGCGGTGCGCAGCGCCTCGGTGCTGAAGCGGTATTCTGGCGCGACGGCCCATCCTCCGACTTCCACATACGAAACCTGTCGGAGCCGGGCTACCCCCAGTTCAGTTTCAACGGCTCGACGCAGTCTCAAGCCCTCGTGGGGCCACCGGGCCAGAGCAGAGTTCCGCACACCTAGATCGTCGAACTCGGCGGTGTTGGCATACTTGCGATAGCGCACGCATCCGCAAACCAAACCGCCGCTATCCACCGACAGAAGGTGCCAACTTTTGTCGTCGATACTTAACCGGTGCCGGCCATCCGGGGAAAGTTCGTCAGCGCTGATGGCTCCATCCTGCAGATATTGGCTGCCACGGAGGCGCTGCATGGACGCCAGGAGTTCTTCGTGCCCAGGGGGATCGTATTCGAGGTCGCCAAAATCGGGGGATATGGGGGCGTTGTCCGGTGCAATCAGCACCAGGCTTGTTTTTCGGGAGTGTGTAAGCCGAGTTGTAATTGCGCCGAAGAGATACGGAAATCTCGCCCGAAGGCCCAAAAAATGGTGATCGGAGGCTTCCAACTGATGTTCTACCTGCGGCACCTTATCTCCTTGTTTCCAATCATATACACGGCTCCAAATAGGTATTCTAGACTGCTAAAAGTTATTAGCGGTTTACTGCCACCCCACCCAGGTCTAAGACCCAAAACGAGCTAGACCTGGCGAGCGTTGAGCAATGGAGCGATTTCTTTTTTATTGCGGAGAAGTCGAAAGCTTTGCAATCTCAGCGCCAGTCTGTAAAGTGCGCAACAGACCTATCGGCGGGTAATAAGAAGTACATTAGACATGGTAAAAAATTCACAGAGAGCAATTTTGACCAGTACGTCTTCCACTCTTCTGCACAGGGCGCGGTTTACTCACAAATGACAGTATTGTATTTTTCAGTAGGTTTGGGATATTTGTAAAGAAAATTGCTTTTGCCCACATATCAATTTTCAAACTGCTTAAATTGAGTAACTTAGCCGCACGCAACACTGAGAAAAAATGGCCTTCTGTACCCGCTGTAATCTATGTGAAGCTCCCGGAACCTTCGCCACCGCGGCTGACGTGCTTCGCGTCCCGTGCAACGTCCGGGAGTTTCAGGAGCAAGTATTCACCTTGTGGAGGTGTACAGGTTGTGGCTCCATCCATTGCAAGGAAGACGTGGACCTTTCCAAGTATTATGCACAGTATCCGCTGAAGGATCAAAAGCCAGGCTTTAGCGAGCAAATAGGGTACAACAACCGCCTCCGCCTGCTGAAGCGCCACGGAATCGGTAGATCTCATCGGATTCTGGATTATGGCTGCGGCGCTGGACTTTTCGTCGACTTCCTCAGGCAGAATGGTTTCCATTCGGCCCAGGGCTACGACCCTTACGTTCCCTCGTACCGGGACGGAGGCATTCTCAAGTCCTCGTATGATGCGGTGGTGTCCTACGATGTGATCGAGCATGATGACGACTGCCGGGCCTTCATGCGGCGTATTCCACCTCTAGTGCGCCCTGGCGGCGTGGTCGTTATCGGCACACCGAACGCCGATCACGTGCCGATCGAAAGAAAAGGCGATCCGGGTTTTCACCCTCCCTATCACCGGCATATTCTGTCGGAGCGGATTCTCCTGGCGCTGGGCCGGGAACAGGGGCTCGAGCCTGTTGCCGTCGGCAGGCGTTCGTTCTACGACAGTCTTATCCCGACGGTGAACTCGCGCTTCCTGTGGCGGTATCTGGAAAAGGGCCTTTTGGACGTGGTGTGCGAGGCGCCCAAGACCGGACTGGTGCTACGCTCGCCCGACCTTCTGTTTCTGGCGTTTTTCGGATACTTCGTGCCCCTGCGCGATTACA
The DNA here is from genome assembly GCA_031292755.1 of Candidatus Sulfopaludibacter sp. Classification (GTDB taxonomy): domain Bacteria; phylum Acidobacteriota; class Terriglobia; order Bryobacterales; family Bryobacteraceae; genus Sulfopaludibacter. Next base: position 8,064 of record JARLGM010000110.1, on the reverse strand, counting down.
TCATGGTGACATTCCGTAACAGCGGGCAGTACGGCTGGCGCAACTGAGATCTTTTTGTTCCTAACAAGACAGTGCCGCGCCACGAATCATCAATCGCAGGCCCTACTTGTAATCAGTTCCACAGACGCTTCATCCGCTTTGTCCTATACTTCCGATATTGCGCTCACGGACTAAGGGGCGCAGGGATTCGCAAAAGGCATCGGAGGGTGTATGGCAGGGAGGAGTTCACTGTTGCCGGTGCTGTTTCTGCTGGCGATTGCGTGGCAATCCAGCGGCGCGGTTTCGCCCAACGGCACGTTTCCGGCGGCGATTGCATCGTGGCCGGAACCCTCGCCGGGTATCGTCATGGTAGTGGGTTTGGGACTGGTGTTGGTTTCGTTCCTGCTCAAGAAGCTGCCCCACCGTTAAACTTCAGATTGCGAACCGGGCGGTAATGCTTTTTTGGCCATCACCGCTTTTCCATTTTTGGACGGCCTACTTCCTGGTAAAGCGCGCCAATTCTTCGACTTTCGCCTGCGCCGCACCGGAATCGATAGAGACCGTGCCGATGGCCATGCCTTCCAGGAATGTTTCGACCTTGCCGGCCGCGACCAGAGCAGCCGCGGAATTCACCAGCACGATGTCGCGCGCCGGACCATGCTCTCCCGCCAACACGGCGCGGGCGATCTGGCAATTGCGCTCGCCGCCGCCGCCTTCGAGTTCGCCCCGCTCCGCGCGCCTGACGGCGAAATCGGATGGCTCCAGCATCCGCCGCTCCACCTGCCCCTTGCGGATTTCGAAAGCCAGCGTCGGCCCGGTCGTCGTGATTTCATCCAGGCCATCCGAGCCATGAACCACGAATCCGCGTTCGAGCCCGAGTGCCGCCAAAGCGCCGGCAATCAGCTCCGCCGCATGATCCGATGGCGCGCCCGCGAGCTGTGACGTCGCTCCGGCTGGATTCGTCAAAGGTCCCAGCAGATTGAACACGGTTCGCACCTTCAGGTCCAGGCGCACCGGCTGGGCGTGTCTCATCGCCGTATGGACTGCCGGAGCCAGCAGAAATCCGATTCCCACTTCGCGAATGGCGCGCGCGGCCTGTGCCGGACTGAAGGCGGTATCGATGCCGAGCGATTCGAGCAGATCGGCACTGCCGCAGCCCCTGGCGCTGGTCACGGCGCGGTTGCCGTGCTTGGCGACGTGGACGCCGGCCCCGGCCACCACAAACGCCGCCACGGTGGAAATATTGAACGTCCCGGCGCCATCACCGCCGGTGCCGCACGTATCCAGAATCGTCCCGCCGTTCAAACCCGCATCCACCGGTTCGGCCATCTCGCGCATGGCGCGCGCGAAGCCGACGAGTTCCTCCACCGTCTCGCCCTTGGTACGGAGAGCCATCAGAAAGCCGGCGATCTGGGACTGGCTCGCGCTGCCGCCCAGGATGCTGCGCATGGCCTCCCTGGCATCTTCCGCGGACAGGTTCTGGCGCTGCGACACGCGTTCAAGATACGGTAAGAGGGACATGATGCTATATTGAAATTTCCGGCTGTTCGCATACTAACACAGCAGATTTTCCATGAAAATTCACGAGTATCAAGCCAAGGCCATTTTGGGCCAATACAACGTTCCTGTGCCACGCGGTGAGGTGGCGTTCACGGTGGAAGAGGCCGAAGCAGCCGCCAAAAAACTGGGCGGCAGCGTGGTGGTGAAGGCGCAGATCCACGCCGGCGGCCGCGGAAAAGGCGGCGGCGTGAAGGTGGCGAAAGATGCGGCCGAAGCGCTCGAACTGGCCCGCAAGATTCTGGGCATGACCCTGAGGACGCACCAGACCGGGCCGGAAGGGCGCGTGGTGCAGCGGCTCCTGATTGAAGAGGCGCTGCCGATTGAGCGCGAACTGTACCTTGGTATCGTGCTGGATCGCGTGCAGGGCAAGCCGGTCTTCATGGCATCGGCGGCGGGCGGAATGGAAATCGAAGAGGTGGCCGCCAAAACACCGGAATTGATCCTGAAGGAGACTCTCCAGCCGGGCGTGGGTCTTTCGCCCTACCAGGCGCGCAAGCTGGCTTTCGGCATCGGCATTCCGGCGGCCAGCGTGAACGGCGCGGCCGCGGCCATGACCGCCCTCGCCAAAGCCTACCAGGCGCTGGATGCTTCGCTGGCCGAAATCAACCCGTTCATTCTGACGCAGGACGGCAAGGTATACGCGCTGGACGCCAAGATCAACTTCGACGATAACGCCCTGTACCGGCACAAAGAACTGCTGGACCTGCGCGACCTGAACGAAGAGGATCCGCTGGAGGTGGAAGCCTCGCGGTTCGGCCTGAACTACATCAAGCTGGACGGCACCATCGCGTGCATGGTGAACGGCGCGGGCCTGGCCATGGCCACCATGGACATCATTAAATACGCGGGCGGCAGTCCGGCCAATTTCCTGGATGTGGGCGGCGGCGCCAGCGCCGAACAGGTGAAGAACGCGTTCCGCATCCTGCTCAGCGATCACCACGTGCACGCCGTGCTGATCAACATCTTCGGCGGCATTCTGCGCTGCGATACGCTGGCCACGGGTGTGGTAGCGGCGGCCCGCGATCTCAACGTTCAGGTGCCCATCGTGGTCCGGATGGAAGGCACCAACGTGGAGTTGGGCCGGCAGATTCTGATGGATTCCGGCCTGAATTTCACCGTCGGTCAAGACATGCTGGACGCGGCGCAAAAGGTAGTGAAGCTGGCAGCCCAATAGGATAAGGAAGAATGAGCGTACTCGTAGACCAAAATACCAGACTGATCGTTCAGGGATTGACCGGCAGGGAAGCCACGTTCCACACCCAGCAGTCCATCGCCTACGGCACCCAGGTGGTGGGGGGCGTGGTGCCAGGTAAAGGCGGCGCCACGCATCTGGACCTGCCCGTATTCAACACCATGGAGCAGGCCGTGAAAGAGACCGGCGCCAATGCCAGCGTGATCTTCGTGCCGCCGCCCTTCGCCGCCGACGCCATTATGGAGGCCGCCGATGCGGGACTGGCCCTGGTGGTCTGCATCACCGAAGGCATTCCGACTCTGGATATGGTGCGCGCCTGGGAATTCCTGAAGGGCAAGAGCACGCGCCTGATCGGCCCCAACTGCCCGGGCATCATCTCGCCCGGCAAATGCAAGATCGGCATCATGCCGGGCCACATACATAAGGAAGGCAACGTGGGCGTGGTGTCGCGCTCCGGCACGCTGACCTATGAAGCCGTGGGCCAGTTGACCAAGCTGGGGATCGGCCAATCCACCTGCATCGGAATCGGCGGCGACCCCATCATCGGCACGACATTTCTGGACGCGCTGACGTTGTTCAATGACGATCCCGGCACGCACGCCATCGTGATGATCGGCGAGATTGGCGGCAATGCCGAAGAGACCGCGGCCGCGTATATCAAAGCCAATGTGAAGAAGCCGGTGGTGGGTTTCGTGGCGGGCCAGACGGCGCCTCCGGGCCGCCGCATGGGACACGCCGGCGCGATTATCGCGGGCGGCTCCGGCAAGGCGTCGGACAAGATCAAGGCCATGCAAGAGGCGGGCATTACCGTGTGCTCGACGCCGGCCGATATAGGAGAGAAAGTTCAAAGCCGTTTATGAGTGTCGAACGCACGTTTTCCATCATTAAGCCCGATGCCGTTGCCGCCGGGCAGGCCGGAGAGATTCTGGCCATGATCCAGAGCGCCGGTTTCAAAATTATCGGGCTGCGCATGACGCGCCTCACCGAGCCGCAGGCGCAGGGTTTCTACGCCGTTCACAAGGAACGCCCGTTTTTCAGCGGGTTGGTGAAATTTATGACCGAAGGCCCCATCATGGTGATGGCGCTGGAGCGCGAAGACGCAGTCAAGGGGTTGCGGGAAGTGATGGGCGCCACCAACCCGGCGAACGCCGCCGAGGGCACCGTTCGCAAGCGCTTTGCCGCGAACATCGAGCGCAATTGCATTCATGGTTCCGACGCGCCGGAAACGGCCGGGCAGGAACTCCGGTTCTTCTTCAGTACGGCAGATTTGCTGTGATCCCCACCGAATGCGGCCGCAATCGGAGCCGCGACCGTTAGGGAGCGGTGGATAGTTTGAGCGGAATCCAAAATGGGCATCCAGGTCGGTATCGTTTCGGAAAGTTCGCCGGGCGAGAGGCGCGTCGCAATGGTTCCGGGCGCGATCTCCGTCTTAAATAAAAGCGGCGTGGAGTTGCTGATGGAGCTGGGAGCCGGCGTGAAGGCCGGCTTTCCCGATTCCGAATACGCCGAAAAAGGCGTGCGCCTCGCCGCGCGCGACGTGGTGCTGGGAACCGCGGACGTCGTTCTCCAGATTCGCAGTCCGGGAGCCAATCCCGAGGCGGGCGCGGGCGACCTGTCGCAGTTCCACCGAGGCCAGGTGGTCATCGGTTTCGGCGAGCCGCTGACGGCCCTGGATGCCGCCCGCGACCTGGCGCGCGCCGGCGTCACCTTCCTGGCCATGGAGTTGATGCCGCGCATCACGCGCGCGCAAAGCATGGACGCGCTCTCTTCCATGGCGACCATTGCCGGATACAAAGCGGTGCTCATCGCCGCGGATTCCCTGCCCCGCATGTTCCCCATGTTGATGACCGCCGCCGGCACGGTTGCGCCCGCGCGCGTCCTGGTGATCGGCGCCGGCGTTGCCGGCCTGCAAGCCATCGCCACGGCACGGCGCCTGGGGGCGGTGGTCAGCGGATACGACATCCGCGCCGCCGTGAAGGAGCAGATCGAAAGCCTGGGCGCCCGTTTCGTGGTGCTGGATGTGCAGCCTGACGCGGCCGAAGACAAGGGCGGCTACGCCAAGGCGATGAGCGAAGATTTTTACCGCCGCCAGCGCGAGGCCATGGCCGGCGTGCTGGCCGAACAGCACGTGGTGATCGCCACCGCGGCCGTGCCCGGAAAAAAAGCGCCCGTCCTGATCACAGGCGAGATGATGACGCGCATGGCCCCCGGCTCGGTAATTATCGATATCGCCGCGGAGCGCGGCGGCAACTGCGAACTCACGCGTCCCGGGGAAGTGGTGGTGGAGCGCGGAGTCAGCATCCACGGGCCGCTCAACCTGGCATCCACCATTCCGTATCACGCCAGCCAGATGTACGCCAGGAATATCGCCACCTTCCTGAAATACCTGATCAAGGACGGCAAGGTGTCGCTGGCCCCCGACGATGAGATTGTCCGCGAAACGCTGGTGACGCACAGGAACGATGTGGTGCATGGGCGGGTGCGTGAGTTAATGGGACTGCCGGCTTTGCAAGCGGTGTAAAGAGGAGCATTCATGCCTTCGAACCTGGAATTGGGACTTTACGTTTTCATGCTGGCCACCTTCGTGGGGCTGGAGGTGATTCGCAAGGTGTCACCGCTGCTCCACACGCCGCTGATGTCGCTGACCAACGCGATATCGGCCATCAGCGTGGTGGGCGCGATTCTGATCACTGGCGCAGCCGGCGCCACAACCCTGAGCAAGGTGCTGGGCTTCATCGCCATCACCAGCGCTGTCACCAATATCGTAAGCGGCTTTCTGATTACCGACCGGATGCTGAAGATGTTTAAGCGGCGTCCCGAGGAAAAGAAATAATGGCGCAATTTGTCCACTACGTCTACATCCTCTCGGCGGCGCTGTTTATCCTCTCGCTGAGGTGGATGAACCATCCCGCCACGGCGCGCCGCGGAGTCTTCGCCGGAGAGTTCGGCATGATCCTGGCCATCTCCGGCACCTTCATGGCGTTCGATGTGCACAACTGGACCTGGATTCTGTCGGCGTTCCTGATCGGCACCGCGGCGGGCATCCCCATCGCGTATATCATGCCGATGACGGCCGTTCCGCAGCGGACAGCCATGTCGCACGCGTGCGGCGCTTTGGCCGCGGCGCTGGTGGGCACGGCCGAATTCTACCAACGGCAGCCGCACGCCTCCACCGAACTGACCGGCTTCGTGATGGTGGCGCTGATTGTGGAAACGCTGCTGGGCTTCCTCACCTTCACGGGCAGCCTGATGGCCATGGGCAAACTACAGGAAGTGTTACCGCAGCGGCCCATCACCTATCCCAAGCAGAACGTGGTCAACCTTGTGCTGTTCGTGGTGGCCTTGGGGCTGGGTATCCGGCTGATGCTGGTGCCCACCGATACCTACCTCTTCCCCATCTTCGCCGGCATCGCGCTACTGTTCGGCGTGCTGCTCATCATCCCTATCGGCGGCGCCGATATGCCGACGGTGATCGCGCTATTGAACTCCTACGCCGGCCTTTCCGCCTGCGCCATGGGATTCGCTCTGGATAACAAGCTGCTCATCATCGCCGGCGCCCTGGATGGCTCCTCCGGTCTGATCCTTTCCATTATTATGTGCAAGGCCATGAACCGCTCGTTCACCAACGTGCTGTTCGGCGCGTTTGGTCAGATCCAGGCATCGGCGGTGAAGACCGAGAAGCGCCCGGTGCGTAGCGCCAGTCCCGAAGAGGCGGCCTCCATTCTGGAATCCGCGGGCAAGGTGATCATCGTGCCCGGCTATGGACTGGCGGTAGCCCAGGCGCAGCACAAGATCCGCGAACTGTTCGACAATCTCACGCGCCGCGGCGTGGACGTGAAGTTCGCCATCCACCCGGTGGCCGGCCGCATGCCGGGCCACATGAACGTCCTATTGGCCGAAGCGGACATTCCGTATGACCGCCTCTACGAGATGGACGACATCAACGGCGAATTTCCTCAGTGCGACGTGGCGCTGGTGATTGGCGCCAACGACGTCACCAATCCCGCAGCCCGCACCGACAAGAGTAGTCCCATTTACGGCATGCCGATTCTGGATGTCGATAAAGCGCACACCGTGATGGTGATCAAGCGCTCCATGAGTCCCGGTTTCGCGGGAATCGACAACGACCTCTACTATATGGATAAGACGCTGATGCTGTTCGGCGATGCCAAGGCGTTCGTCAGCGAAATTCTGAAGGAACTTCCGGCCAAAGCGGCGGCGTAACATCAATAACATGGTGCAGCGGGCATTGGTCCTGGGAGCGGGCGGACACGCCGCCGCCGCTTGGGAAATCGGCCTGATCACGGGCCTGTCTGAGTCGGGCGTTGACGTGCGCAACGCCGACCTGTTCGTCGGAACCTCGGCGGGAGCCAGAGTCGCGGTCCAGATCACCGCAGGGTTAACGCTCGAAGAGTTGTTCCAGCGGCAGATAGACCCGCGCCGCCAGCAGACGGAAGCGCCGCCCGGAGTGGACTGGAGGAGTCTGCGGGGCGAGTTCACGCGCGCCAAGGAAGGTGGCGGGGGCGAAAAAGAGATCCTGCGCCGCTTTGGCACGGTGGCGTTGACAGGCGCCAAGGGTCCGGCGTCCGAGCGGAAACAGTTCATCGAAGGGCAGCTTCCGGTCCACACCTGGCCGGAGCAGAAGCTGCTGATCGCCACCGTGGAAGCCGAAGCCGGAGAGCGGCGCGTATTCGACCGGGCCAGCGGAATCGACCTCATCGACGCCGTGACGGCTAGCGGCGCCGTCGCCGGTATTTGGCCGGCGGTGGAGTTCGCGGGGCGCCACTATTTCGACGGGGGATTCTACTCCACCGACAATGCGGACCTTGCGATCGGTTCGGAGCGCGTGCTGATCGCGGCGCTCCGGGCGGGTTCCCCGCCCCTGGCGGTGCGCTCTCTGGGTGACGCGGTCGAACGATTGCGAAGCAGCGGCGCGCGCGTGGAAGTGGTCCACCCCGACGAGGCAACGGAAGCGGCATACGCCGCGGTTGGCGGCAACCTGTTGGATCCAGCCGTGTGCGAGCCCGCGGCGCTTGCCGGGCGGGCGCAGGGCGAGCGTATCGCCGGGCAGATCGCCGGGCTGTGGTATTAGTGCATGACGTAGTCAACCTTGCGAAGCGCATGGAGAGTTCAGAATGCCAAATCCGGAATACGCTGCCTACGAGGCCTCCAGGCCTTACTTTGAGTTGGTTCGAGGGGCGCTAGCCCTACCTTCGCAGTTCTGAACTTCAAAAAGAGCATCGTGCGAGATTCCGCGCAATAAAAGGTGCTAAATCGCTTCCTTTCTGCAGGAAATCATGCTACATGAAAGATATGCATATATTCGAGAGGAG
>JARLGM010000010.1 GCA_031292755.1 Candidatus Sulfopaludibacter sp. | reverse complement strand
CAGGCTATCGCCGGCCATGAAATTGAATTCCGCCGACCTGGGCTGCGCCTTCAGCAATTCTCTTGTAAGTTCCAGCGCAGTCCGAAAGTCCGCCGCCAGGAACAGCGATACCGCCAGTTCGCGCTCCAGCGCCGGATTCCCGGGCATCAGCGCCAGGGCAGCGCGCCACTCCTGAACAGCCTCCTGGTGCTGACCCTGCGCCCGCGCAATGTCCGCCCGCAACTGGTGCAACTCCACCGATTCCGGAAGTTGCCCCAGGCGGAAGAACGCCTGGAGCGCCAGTTCGTTCGCTGCCTTAGCCTGCCAGTAAAGCGCCTCCGGGGACGGAGTGCCGGCGGGCGCCTTCGTCAGATGCGCGTCGTGGCCCGCCAGGAACTCGCACTCAGCGGCGTGCGCCTTACAATCCGGCGCCGCGAGCGCCGCTTCGGTCTTGTCTTCCTCCGCGGCCCAGTCCGGATGTCCGGTCTTCCGGTACACCTCGGCCAGCGCCGCGTGGATGCCGTGCAGGGCAGGCAACTGCTTCAACGTCTCGCTATAGAAGAAGAAGGCGCTGCGGTATTGCCGCCGCTTCACCCGCGTGTCCGCCACCAGCGCGGCAACGTATGGCGACGTTGCGTTGGCCTTCTGCAGGCGGTCAAATGCCGCCTCCGCGAGCCCCTGATAGCTCATCCCGAGGCCGTACCACGCATGCGGGTCGTCCGGGGAAAGGGCCGTCAGTTCGCGCAACTGCGCCGAGGCTTGTTCGAACCGCGCTGCCTCCAGCAAGGCGCCCGCCAACATGTTCCGCATCAGAATGTTGTTTGGCTGCGTCTTCAGGACCGCTTCGAAGTGCGGAATCGCCTCCAGTTCGTGTCCCGCCATGTGTTCGGCGATCGCCAGATTCTGCACCAGGCCGGCGTTGCCAGGCAGCGCCGTGACCAGGCTCCGATAAATCGGGATTGCCTCTTCATACTTGCCCGCCGCCATCAGTTCCTTGGCGTGCTGGGCAGTCTTGGCCTGGTCCTCCGTCTGTCCCCATAGCCCCGACGCAAAATAGAAAAGGGCGAGCCGCATTGCGACCCGCCCCCACCTGACATTCATTCCACTACCATTCTAAACGCAAACCGAAACGCACCTGGCGTTCTCCATAGGAACTCAGTATTCGCATGAAGTTACTTCCGCCGGTGACCGACGTACTTGCCGGCCCGTTGAAGTGCGAGGTATTGGCGAAGTTGTACCATTCCGACCGGAATTGCACCTTCATTCGCTCCTTGATCTGGAACTCGCGAGTGATGTTCAGATCGGTGTTGAAAACCCCGGGCCCCCGCAGAATGTTGCGCCCGCTGTTGCCGAACGTATTGATCGTCCCCACCGAGGCAAACGCCGCGGGATTGTAGTACAAACCGCTGGACCCGATCAGACCGGGCTGTCCCACCACCGTGCTGACCTGATTCGCCGTCTGTGTGTTGTCCGGCGCGTTCGTCGGCGTCGAGTCGCCAACCGTGAATGGGTTGCCGGTATAGGCGGCCATCACGCCGTTGACTTCCCATCCGCCCAGAACCGCGGCGGCGACGCCCGACTTGGCGAACATTTTACCTCTGCCCATCGGAAGGTCGTACAGCCAGCCGATTTGCAGCACCTGCTGCCGGTCGAAGCCGGCTGTGGCGCGGTTGCGCTGGAACATCGGCGCCCAGTTCCAGCCCACGCTGGCCCAGCCGTCGTCGTCGGTGTAGTCGATCGTGTGCGAATAGGTGTACGCAGCCTTCACCATAAGTCCGTTGGCCATGGATCGGGTCACCGCCACCTGGAGCGAGTTGTAGCTGGAACTGAGATACCCATCCCACATCTGCGTCGCCACCGTGCGGCCGTACAACAGATTGTACGGCAGGTTGGCCACGGTGGAACCCGGGTAACCGGCGTTGATGTCATAGTCCGCCAGCAGGTGCGTAGAATGGGTGCCGACGTACGCAATCGACATCAGCGCGTTTTGCGGCAGCTTCCGTTCCAGCGTGAAGTTCCACGATTGTTCGTAGCCGCGGTGGATCAGGCCGCCCCACGGGCTCCGCTCGGCCACGTTCCCCGGCAGCGGCACTATGCCGGTCGAAAGGTCCGGACCGATCGGGTTTGGCACGCCCTGTTCGATGGTTCCCGCCGGCGCGAAGCCGTTCGGCGCCACCTTGGCCGCATCGATCACCAGAGGATACCAGCCGCGCAGCGGGCGCGAGAACGGGATCGGGTCGTAGTTGATGCCATAGCCCGCCCGCAACACCATTTTGTCGCCGATCCGGTAGGCCAAGCCGACGCGCGGCGCGAACAGCTTGTGACTGACCGTGATTCCCACGTCCTGAGGCTGACCGCCACGGTTGCCCATATATACCAGGTTCGTGGCAGGGTCGTAGCGTTCGATGCCTTTGCCGGCGGCGCGCGTCATCAGGGGATAGAACTCGTAGCGGAGACCCACGTCGATGGTCAGGTTCCGGCTCACCTGCCAGCGGTCTCGGGCATACCAGCCGAACTGCCACTCGCGCCCGGTCGACAGGACGTACTGGAGGCTCTTGTCAGTCGAGGTGTCGAGTCCCAGCAGGAAATCGGCGTAGGCGTTATATTGGTTGGCCGCGGGACCACCGCTCAGCGTGGTCGGGCTGCCGCCGAAACCCAGGTAGCCGCGCGGTCCGTTCCCGATCTCCGGCTGCCAGTGATTGAGGTGGTGCCGCACCAGGTCGAAGCCGAACCGCAGTTCGTGCGCGCCATGGACGTACGTCAGGTTATCGCTCTGGGTGTAGCTCTCTTCTACGCGATGCAGCGGCATCCAGTTGGGAACTCCCATGCCGGTGTAGTTCGAAATCCCAATATCGGGGAAGCCGCTCTGGAGCGGGTCCGGGCCGTTGGTGTTGGGGATGCCGAACTGTAAACCGTAGTTGGTTCCGAAGTCGTTGGGTGTGACGTGCTGCCCCTGACGTTCGTACCCGACGACACCGTCCAGAATCAGGTGCGGGCTGAAGGTGTGGGTATGGCCGATCGTCGCGACTTGAATCGTGGTATCGCCCAACCCTGGGTCGGAGCCGCCCAAGCCCGGTCCGCCGGCTATACCGAAAACGGCTGTGCCGCCCGAGATGGCCCACATGCGGCCGTATTTGCCCCAGATGGTTTCCTTATCGTTGACCGTGTAATTGACCTTCGCGTCGAAATAGTTACGGCTGAGAATGGGGCCACCCGAAGCAAAGTAGTTGCTCAGGGTGCCGGGCGAATTCGGCAGCGGGTAATAGGACTGTAACTTCAACGCGATCGGATCCAGACGATTCGTGGGAATGACATTCCCGGCGAAAGGCTGCCGGCCTGTACCGTCGGGATTGCCGGTGTTCGGGTCGTAGATAACCGTAGGATACGCGCTGAAATTGCCGCCTCGGAGATCCGCGGTAGGTACCGAATAGAAGCCCGGAGCGCCCTGCCGCTGTCGTGTTCCATCGTAACTGAGGAAGTAGAACAGTTTGCTCTTCTTGATCGGCCCGCCAATGGTTGCGCCGAAGTTGTTGTAGATGCTCAGCGGCTTATTCGTGCCCGCCGCCTGAAAGTAGTTCCGCGCCTTCAGGTGCTGATCGTCGTGAAATTCGTACGCGCTGCCGTGAATCTGGTTGGTGCCGGATTTGGTGATCAGCACGACTGCGGAACTGCCGGCCATGCCCTGTTCGGCGTCGGCACTCGTAGTGGTGATGTTGACCGTGTCGATGGCTTCTTCCGGCTCGACATAGCCTACGTGGTGCGGCAGCCAGATGTTCACGCTGGTGGCGCCATCGATGCGGGTGATGTTGGTCTGCGCATTGCCGCCGTTGATATGCGTTTGCAGTGCGCGGCCGGGGGTATCGGTAATCGAATTCTGGAACGCGGCCGGAGTCGCGCCGGGCACCAGGTTGATCAGGGTCTGGTAGTTCCGGTAACCGCTGAGCGGAAGATTTTCAATCTGCTGGGCGACGATTTCCGAGTGGGTATCGCCCTTTTCAGTTTGTAACTCCGCCTGCGTGGCTGTCACCGAAACCGTTTCGGTGAGTTGTCCGACCTCGAGTTTGACGTCAGCGCGCGAAACTGTGTTCGGACTGACATCCATATCAGTTTCCGTGAAGGTGCGAAAACCGGTCGCCGTGGTTTTGACGTCATACCGGCCCGGTAGCACGTTCACGAACGAGTACCGCCCTCCGTTGTCCGTTTGAAGAGACCGGATAACGCCAGTCTCCCGGTTGGTTAACGTCACCGCGGCATTTGGGACTACCGCATCGCTCTGATCCGTCACTGTTCCGAGCACGGATCCGTATACGACCTGTGCGTGTGACGGACGTACAGCCGCCACGAATAGCAGCACGAGCGCGCACACTCCCCAAGCCCGCGCAGAAAACGCAAGAATAGACTTTATATGCAAAAGCACACCCCCTCCATCCCTAGCCAGGTACAACCCCTATTAGACCGGTGTTACAGACAACATGAAGACTTGGGATACTTTATAAGGCTCTTGCGGGCATAAAGTCAAGCAAAAAAAGGACGGCGTGCTTCCCCGCACTATTTCGCGGCGCCGGCGCGTCGGTGGATCGTCAGAACAGAGGTTCCATCAGTCTCGCCAGCAACTCGCGATCGACCGGTCCGGTGTGGCTTGTGCGCCAATCGAAGATGCGCCAGGCGGCGCTCCCCGCCTCCACACAGAAGAACAGCAGCAGGCTCCGAACCTCAAACCGTTCGAGCATCCTCTGGTTGTAGGTCCGGATCTCACCTTCCAGGACATACGGAACCAGGAACTTTTCCGTAGAGACCAGCTTGGCAGGGGCTTGGAACACCACCTGCATCTGGCGACCCTGGGAACCAATCTGGAACAGATTCACGCCGGAGTCCCGGAACGATTCCACCGCATAGGTGGCCGGCGAAAGATCCAGCGCCGGCTCCGGCAACTTGCCGTTCACCGACGAGACGAAATTCGCGCAGATCGCGTGTAGCTCGGCGGCGCCATGTCGGCGGAGGTCTGCGACCTCGCCGGCATTCACGAGGAAGCGCTCGCTCGTCCGTGCGGCATCAATCTGGCGAGCGAGTCTGACGATTGCGTCATCCTGGGCCATAGTCGGAATGTCTATTGTAGAGCGTCGTATTGCTGGTTTGCCAGCGATAGTTTAGTCTAGCGATACCAGCACGCCAGCCTCGGTGCCGGCGAGCGGGTGCTATCGTTGGGGTCCATCAGCATGGGGCTGACGAATGAGAATCGGCGCAGCCCCGTTTCGATCGTCAACAGCCGTTGCGGACCCGTTCCAGCGCTTCATATTGCCCGCTCCAAGTGATGGCGTATCCTTCCGGCACCGGAACTCGTGCTGCCAGCGCCGCGGCCATGCGCTCCTGATAGCGGCGCACGTCCTCCGTTCCCCGGATCGATGTATACGTACCCGGTGAGCAGCCCGTTTTCGTCGCGGATCATCGAGGGACCCTTGCGCGCCCTGACAGGAGCCAGACAATCCACCCCATGAAAACCCGTGAGTTGTTGCCATTGTTCCACTTTTGATGGCTGCGCGGGTTCGTGGGGCGGGCACTTTAGGACTCCTGAGACTTTGAGGCCCGGCAGGCACGATGCGTTATAATTGCGGCATTTGCCTCTCGTGCCGGTGTCAGCCGATCATGATGTGCGCCGTCGCGCAAATCGCGATTTGTTCAGCGGCCGGTGTTTATTCCTGACCGGGGCTTCCGGCCTGCTGGGCACGGAACTGTTGCGACTGATGGATGGCGCCAAGGTCTTCGCATTGGTGCGGCGGGAGGAGCAGGCGCAGGAACTGGCGGCCCGGGGGTTCCGGCCGGTCCTCGGCGATGTCAGCCGGGAACGGTTGGGGATTTCGGATCGGGATTATCAGGACATCGTGTGCTCGGCCACCGATGTGGTTCATGCAGCGGCCGACATCCGCTTCGATCTGACGCTGGCCGAATCCAGAGCCGTCAATCTCTTCGGTGTGCAAGAGATGCTGGAACTGGCGTTCTCCTGCCGCCGGCTGGAAAAATTCCTGCACGTCAGCACGGTTTACGTCAACGGGTACCGGCAAGGCATTTTCGCGGAAACTCCAGTGCCGCGTGGTCAGCGGTTCGTCAACTATTACCAGCAATCGAAGTATGAAGCGGAAGGATTGGTGCTCGACGCGATGCGGCGGATCCCGGCCGCAATCTACAGGCTTAGCCTCGTCATAGCCGATTCGGTTCACGGGAACGTTTCGCAATACAACTACTTTCACCACCTCCTTCGGTGGCTGCCCGGAAGCCCGCTTCCCGTGATCCCGGGAGATCCCGACGTGCTGGTGGACCTGGTGCCGAACGACTGGGTGGCGGCGGCCCTGGTGCACCTTTTTACGAATCGTTTCTGCGCGGGCTCCATACGGCACCTGTGCGCCGGGCCGGAGCTGTCCATACCTCTGTCTGAAGCGATGGATCGGATCTGCCGCGTGGTGGAGTCGCATCCTTCCAACAGCTCAGGACGACGCATCGGCATTCCCCAGCTCGTAAGCCTGGGCGAGTATAATCGGTTCCTCGGCAACTGTCCGGATCGTGAGATCGCCGCGCTTGCAGATCTGGTGGGACATCATGTCCGGCTGCTCGCCATCCGCCAGGTGCACCTGAACGCGCTGACTGTAGGAGAACTAATGGGAAGCGGAGTGGCGCCGCCCGATCCGAGAAGCTGTCTCGAGAACACGACGCGATTCTGCCTCGACACGCAATGGGGACGAATGCCGCCGCGGACCGCCGCGGCCGCCGATTGAAAGAGGGATCCATGTCGGAACGCGAAGCATCGCACTTCACGAGGCTTGCTACCGCTGGTCAGGAGGTCATCCGCGGAAACTACCGGGCCGCCGCACAGATTTTCGATTTGACACGGGAGGGCAGTTGTCCCGAAGACGTCGGAGAACTGGCCGAGGTCTTCGGCTTCATGACCGTGAAGGTGGAAGCGCGGGAGCATGCGCTCGAAAAAGCGCTGGCGGAGTTGCGAAAGAAGAACGCCGACCTGTTGGAGGCTTCTCAACTCCGGGCCGAATTCAGCAAACTGTTCACCGGCACGATCATACTCCTCTGCTGTTACACGATGATGGTCTCGTTCCTCCGCGATGGCCTTCACGTGGACATGAGCCCGTTGGCCTGGGCTACCCACCTCGTAAATCTCGGGCTCTTTCTCATGCTGGGCGGCTCGATGGCGTGGTTTCTCCGGCGGCATCACTATCCGATGAGTAGCTTCGGGCTGACGTGGAAGAACTGGAAGCGGTCGCTCGCCGAGTCCCTGCTGGTTTGCATTCCGGCACTCGGCTTCCTGATCGTGTTCAAAGCGCTGCTGGTGCGCTACGATCCACACTTCCAAGGGAAGCCTGTTGTCGAATGGAGGAACTGGGGACCCTGGCAGATGTTTGTCATCTACGTCCTGGTCAGCAGCGCGCAGGAACTCTCGACGCGGGGATTCCTCCAGACATGCATTGAGCGCGTCCTGCAGGGCAAGGGGCGAACGATTCTCGCGATCCTTCTCGGGTCGGCGGAGTTCGGTGTGGTTCACCTGCATTACTCATTCGAGCTGGGCGTGCTGGCGTTCTTCGGGGCGGTGCTTTTTGGCAGCTTGTACGCACGGCATCGCACCATCTTCGGGATAACTGTCGCTCACTACATACTCGGGCAATTCATCTTCGGGCCGCTGCAACTCGTCCGCTAGCGCCGGGCGGTTCCGCCCAATCGCAAGGAGGACACGGAGAACAGATCGCCGCGTTCGAACTGCGCGGTCATTTGCTCGAACAACTGTTCACGCGTCGACGGCGGCGCCTCCGGAGTATCCGGGTTCAGGCGGGCGAGGATACGATGCAGGATGACGTTCAGCCAGGCTCCGCTGTCGAAGAAGTCGTCCCCTGCACCACGGTTGTGAATCCACATCTGGACACTGGCGGCAGCAGCTGAAATCCGGCAATAGCGCCTGACCAGATCGAATCTCCCGCTCGAATTGACGCGGCGGTCGCCGGCTTCCCGAAGCGCTTCGAATGAGCGATCGACTCGCTCGAGTTCCCGGCCAAGGAGCCGCAAAAGCGCGGCGATCTCTTCGGGAAGCTCCGCCTGCAATGCCGACGAGAGCCCTTCGACAATTTCGTCGCGGCCATCATTCGTAAAGGTCAGGTCGGAGTCCCTCGGGAAGCCGCGTGCGGACGGGTGTTCGCGAAGGGAAAACAGGTCCCGCAATCGGGCCGCGGCCTGCGAATCCGGTGTTGCTCCGAGCCGCTTTCGGCCTGCCGCAAGTGCGCCCAGTTGTCCGGAGATAATGTGCAGATTGACGGCGCTGCTGCCATCGAATAGCCCGACTACCGCGTTATCCCGCATCGCCTTTTGAAACACACCCGAGAAGTGCCCCTCCCGAAGATAGTGGCGCGCTCCGAGCACGATGGCGGCATCCCGAACGAGGTCTTCGGTAGTGGCCGGCACGAAATATTTCACGATGGAGGACCACACGGACATTCGGGAAACGGCACAGTCTAGAGCGCGGGCCGCGGCGAGGGCCACGCAATCGCACATCAGCAGGTCGGCGTACGCGCCGGTGAGCTGATCGCGAGCGGAAGGGATTACCGAAACGGTGCCGCCGAAAACGCGACGCCGAAGCGCGAAATCGAGCGCTGCCCGGAGCGCTGTATCGGCTGCTCCGAGGGACAACGCGGCGCACATGGTCCGTGAAATCTGTAGAGTCTTCAGCGTGATTTCGTAGCCGCGCCCGGTGCTTCCGATCACCGCTGATTGGGGCGCTCGCAGATTCCTGCACTCGAATCCGCTGATATCGGCGCCGCGGATCCCGTGAGTTCGAACCCGGGGGAGCGGAGACAGACCTTCGGCAACGGAGCCGCGGCGCCGGTCGAGCAGGAACAGCGTGAAACCCGAAAACGACGGCTCGGTGGAAGTGGCTGCGAAAACCGACGCAAACCCTCCCTTGGCGCCGTTGTTGATCAGCCATTTCCTGCCCGAGAGCAGATATCCGCTTTCGCAAGGGGCGGCCCGGAATTCGGTGGCCATGAGGTCGCCCCCATGAGCCTCTTCCGTGAGGGCGAGGCAGCCGAGTTCGCCATCCGAGATCGAAGAGGCGAGAGCGTGCCGCTGTCCTTCGCTTCCGGAGAGCCAGACCGGAATGGCGCCGAGGAAGGTCTGGCCAAAGGCAATCGCAGCCGTGAGGTCCCGTCGTGCGATCAGCCGCAACATCGCGAGGCTCTCCTCGAAGGATTGCAAAAGACCGCCAATTTCCCGCGGAATGAGAAACCGGTGAACATCCAGGGAACGGAGGAGTTCGATGAACTCCGACGGAAACTCCTCCTTCTCATCCAACTCGACGGCCCGTGCAAACGAAGCGGGACCGCTGGGATCGAGCGGGTCCCCCATCGCTCGTTCCAACTGTCCAGCGAAATGATATGGCCTGGAATGCGGAAATGACACAGCCATCATTCTCTCGCACAGCCTGCCGTTGCCGGGCTCGACGCCGCTCGCAGTTGCGCGTCAATCATGCGCGGGATAGAATCGACTAATCTTAACAGGGGCCCGAGTGACACATCCGGGGGGCTCTTTGTGCGAAGCCGCACAGACGGAGGGGATAGCGCAGAGTGACGCTCATCGACCTGCTACGCCGGCGAGCCATTCAACAGCCGCAGAGCCTTGCGTTCACTTACCTTTCCAACGGAGAGACCGAAGAGAGCTCGTTGAACTACGCCGAGTTGGACCGGCGCGCCCGGAAATTGGCGGCGCGGCTCCAGGTCGAGATGGAACCGGGAAGCCGTGTGTGTCTGTTCTATCCTCCGGGTCTCGAATATATCGAGGCCCTGTTCGGATGCCTGTACGCCGGCCTGATCGCAGTGCCCGGCTATCCACCCCGGTCGCGGCGACGGCTGCACCGGCTGGAAGCGCTGGTCGAAGATCCCGAACGCGTCGCCGGGTTGACCGTCGGCCGCGTGATGTCCCTGATGCGTCCATCGCTCGAAACTGCGCCTGACACAATCCGCAACTTGCCCTGGATCTTAGCCGATTCTCCAGGCGGGGCCTGCGAAAGCTCCTGGAGAGCGCCCGACATCGAGGAGGATTCCGTCGCGTTGATTCAGTACACGTCGGGAAGCACTGCCGGGGCGCGCGGCGTTACGCTCACGCACGGGAACCTGCTGCACAACCTCGACCAGATCCGCTGCCGGTTTGGCGTCTCGCCCGAAACCCGGGGCGTGATCTGGCTGCCGCCATACCACGATATGGGTCTGATCGGTGGGATTCTGCAACCGGTCTTCACCGGCTCCCCCTGCGTCCTAATGGCCCCCACCGCGTTTCTGCAGCGTCCCCGCCGCTGGCTCGAAGCAATTTCAAAGTATCGGGCGACCGTCAGCGGCGGACCGAATTTTGCGTTTGACTTGTGCGTTCGCAAGATTCTGCCCACCGACCGCGAGACGCTCGATTTGAGCTCCTGGGAGGTCGCCTTCAACGGAGCCGAACCGGTTCGCCCGGATACTATGGACCGTTTCAGCGAGGCGTTTGCGGGTTGCGGATTCCGGCGCCGCGCGTTTCATCCGTGCTACGGACTGGCTGAGGCCACTTTGATGGTGACAGCGGGGGAAAGGATGGGCGGACCGGTATCGGAGGCGGTCGATGGTGCCGCGCTGAAGCTGGCCGGCTGCGGGCGCGCCGTTGCGGCCACGAGCGTTCGCATCGTGGATCCGGTTTCGTGCGAGGAGAGCCCCGCCAACCGGGTCGGCGAGATTTGGGTGTCGGGTCCTTCGGTCGCGTCCGGCTATTGGAAGCGGCCGGAGGAAACCGCGATTGTTTTCGGAGCCAGAATCTCCGGCGAGACCGGCGGGCGCTCGTATCTGAGGACCGGCGACCTCGGCTATCTGCGCGGCGGCGAACTTTATGTTACGGGGAGGTTGAAAGACCTTATCATTCTCAACGGCGCCAACCACCACCCGCACGACATTGAAGCCGCCCTCGAAGGCTGCCATCCGGCGCTTCGCCCCGGTTGTGCGGCGGCCTTCGGCGTGGCACTGGACGGTAGAGAGCGCCTGGTGATTGCGCTTGAGGTGGAGCCCCGGGCGCGGTATTCAGTGACGGAACTCGCTACCGCGGTCCGCCGGGCTGTCAGCGATGGGCAAGGGTTGGAAGTCGGATCGCTGGTCCTGATCAAGGCAGGTACGATTCCAAAAACGACCAGCGGCAAGATACGGCGGGGCGCATGCCGCGACGCCTATCTCAACGGAGAGCTGGACCAGATTTCGGAGTGGCACTCCCCGACTCCCGATTCGGCAGTCACAGGCGCTCAGCCGAAAACCGAAGCGGAGATTTGCGACTGGTTGGGCGCGCAGTTGTCGCAGCGGCTCGGAGTGGATTCACAAGCGATCGACATTCGGCGCCCGTTCAGCGAATACGGCGTCGAATCTACTGAAGCCGTCTCGCTGGCCCTCGCCATGGAGACGTGGCTGAATCGGCCGGCCCCGCCGACGTTGGTTTGGGACTACCCTACGATCGGGTCACTCGCCCGCCACCTCGCCGGTGAACCTGCCGCCGGGCGTGGCGAATCGGGAAATGCCGGCCGGAATGCGGACGAACCGCTGGCCGTGATCGGCATGGCCTGCCGGTTCCCCGGCGCGGACACTCCGGAAGCGTTTTGGACGCTTCTGCGGAATGGGCGCTCGGCGATCACGAACATCCCTGGTGACAGGCCGACCCTCGAACGGTTGCAGTCGGCCGGCGGCGCCGATTCGGGCGCCCGCTGGGGCGGGTTCCTGAAGGACATCGCGCTCTTCGATCCATACTTTTTTGGTATCGCCCCGCGAGAAGCGGCTCTCATGGATCCCCAGCAGCGCCTGCTGCTGGAAGTTACCTGGGAAGCGCTCGCCAGTTCCGGTCACGCGCCGGAGAAACTCTCGGGCACCCGCACGGGCGTCTTCATTGGCATCAGCAATGCAGACTATGCTCGCGAGCAGACGCGCGGCTCGAGCGAGCAGACGCTCGATATGTATAGCGGCACGGGCAACGCGTTAAGTATCGCCGCAAATCGGATTTCTTACCTGCTCGACACGAAAGGCCCCAGCATGGCGGTGGACACGGCGTGCTCCTCGTCCCTGGTTGCCCTCGACCTTGCGCGGCAGAGCCTGCAGCGCGGCGAATCGTCCATGGCGATCGTGGGAGGCGTCAACCTGATTCTTTCACCGGAACCGAGCCTTGTGCTCGCTAGGCGGCAGATGCTGGCGCCCGATGGAAAGTGCAAGGTCTTCGACGCCGCGGCCGACGGATACGTGCGCGGCGAGGGCTGCGGCGTGGTAGTTCTGAAGCGGCTGTCGGACGCGTTGAGCGCCGGCGATCGGATCGCGGGACTGATTTTGGCGAGCAATGTCAATCAGGACGGCCGCACCAACGGCCTCACCGCGCCAAACGGTCCCTCGCAACAACAAGTCATTCGCCAGGCGCTGCGAAATGCCGGCGTACAGCCGGACGAAGTCGGGCTGTATGAGACCCACGGCACGGGAACCGCTTTAGGCGACGCGATCGAAGCGGGTTCGCTTGCATCGGTGTTCGAGGGTCCTCTGGACGGTGCGGGCGCGTGTTGGATCGGCTCCTTAAAGGCCAATGTGGGCCACCTCGAACCTGCGGCTGGCATCGCATCGCTGATTAAAACGCTGCTCGCGCTCGAAAATGGCGAAATACCGCCGCAAATTCAAGTCGGGCGGATGAATCCGAACATCGCTCTGGAGAACAGCCGGCTGCGCATTCCGGAACGGCTCGAGGCATGGCCGCGCAACGGGCGGCGTCGCGTGGCGGCGTTGAATTCCTTCGGCTTCGGGGGAACCAATGTAACGGCGGTCGTGGCCGAGGCGCCTGAAGCCGCGCGGCAGGCCGTTTCAGGATTGCAGAATTTCCGGCGCGAGCGCTTTTGGTTCGACGAACGCGCCGGAGTAACGTTCACGCCGCTGGACGAAGAGACGCCGATCCGGCCCCTGCTCGGCAGACGGGTACCGGCGCCGGACCCGATCTTCGAGCTACGCGTCTCCACGAAAGAGCTGACATACCTGGCGCAGCATTCGATTTCCGGCGAAGTGATCTTTCCTGCCGCCGCGTATCTTGAGATGGCCCTCGAAGCGGTGATGGAGCACCACGGCGAGAGCGCCGTGGAGTTGACCGATGTCGTCATCCAGGAACCGATACGCCTGCCGGCGGGACAAGGCCGGACTGTCCAAATCCTGCTTTCCGCGCTCGACGGGCATCAGAGCTCGTTCCGGATTTTCAGCCGTCCGGCGAATGAGAGCAACGGCGCGGTTTGGACGCTTCATGCGAAAGGCCAGGCGCGGCCGCTCGAGAATACGGAGGATCCGGCCTGCGACCTGGACTCAGCCCGAAAGAAATGCATCGCGGAACTAAGTGCCCATGACGTCTACGACGAATTCCAGAGGCGCGGTCTCGAGTATGGGGAACTGTTCCGCGGAATTCACGAAGTCTGGACGGGCGACCGGCAGGCGCTGGGACGAATCGCGATCCACTCCTCGCTCGAAACAGTGGCTGGCGATTTCTCGGTCCATCCGACGCTTCTCGATGCGGCTTTACAGGTGCTCGGCCCGGCGGCGCTTTCGTGCGCCGGAGGCCCGTGGGCGCCGTTTCGCGTCGACCGGTTTCGATGGCTTGGCGGTTATCTCACGCAAGGGTGGTCGCACGCTTGCTTACAGGAAAGCGGTGCCGGAACGATTCGCGGCGACGTGCGGGTGTTCGACCCGCAGGGCCGGCTGGCCATCGAAATATCGGGCATTGCTCTGCGTCAGATTGGCGCGGAGCCATCCGCGGCGCCACCCCCGGCGGCAATGGTCTACGAACTGCGGTGGGAATCCAAGCCGTTGTGCGGCCATACTCGCGCGCTCGCCGGTCGCTGGCTCGTCGTTGCCGATGAGGCCGATTCGGGCGCGCGGGTCCGCGAGCAGATCCGGCAGGCGGGTGCGGATAGCGAATGGATTGCGGCTGATTTGACCACTGTTCGTGCCAGCCTGAAAGACCGCGACATTGCGGGCGTGCTTTACGTGCCGCGATGCGGCGCGGTGGAGGAGGCGCACGCTCTCTCCGAACAGGCGCTTGGCGTCCTTGCCGCAATCGCGACTGCCAAATCGAAACCCGAGCTTTGGCTCGTCACGCGCGGAGCTCAGTCGGTTACGCCATGTCTTGCGCAAGCGCCCCTGTGGGGTCTCGGCCGCGTTTTCCGATCGGAACATCCGGCGATTCCCTCCACGCTTGTGGACCTGAACTCCGAAGCCGGGGGTTGGGGCGATCTCGTAAAGGAGTTGCAGGCCGGCCAGAGGGATCACGAGGTCGCCTGGCGAGAGGGCGCGCGCGTCGTCCCGCGCGTAACCGAAATTCCCTCGCGCGAGCCTGCCGGGATCGCTATCCCGCCGGGTGATTCGTATCGTCTGACCATCCCTTCGCCCGGCAGCCTGCATTCGCTGGCACTCGAACCGCAGAGCAGGCCGGTGCCCGTACGCGGTCAGGTGGAGGTCCGAATCCATGCGGCCGGCATGAACTTCAGCGATGTCCTGAAGGCTACCGGCATCTATCCGGGCGCTAGCGAAACAAGTTCTGTGCTCGGGGCGGAATGCGCCGGAGTGGTGGAGCGGGCCGGCGAAGACGTGACTGCTTTTTCGTCAGGCGATGAAGTGATGGGCATTGCTCCGCACGCGTTCGCTGCGCACAGTACAACCAACCAGCTACTGCTCGTCCGCAGACCGAAACAACTCGGGTTCGAGGAAGCGGCCGGAGTCCCGATGGCATTTCTGACGGCGGCATACGCTTTATACCGGCTTGCACGAATTCGCCGCGGCGAACGAGTGCTGATTCACTGCGCATCGGGAGGCGTGGGTCTCGCCGCGATCCAACTGGCTCGTCGGGCGGGAGCGGAGATTCTGGTCACGGCTGGAAGCGCTGAAAAGCGCGCGTTTCTCGAGAGCCTCGGCGTGAGCGCGGTGTTCGATTCGCGCTCACTGGATTTCGCGGCCGGGATTCGCGAGCACACCGGCGGGCGAGGCGTAGATGTTGTGCTCAATTCGCTGTCCGGCGAAGCGATGACCCGCAGCGTGGAACTGCTTGCTCCGCACGGGCGGTTCCTCGAGATCGGCAAGACGGACATCTATCGGAATCGCAACCTGGACCTGCGTCCCTTCCAACGCGCGATTTCGTTTTTTGCGATTGACCTCGACCGCATGATTCGGGAGCGGCCGGAGGAAATCCATGAATTGCTGGTCGAAATCGCCGCATGGTTTGAAGCCGGGGAGTTGAAGCCGCTGCCCCTGCGTGTTTTTCCCGTCCAGCAGGCCCGCGAAGCGTTTCGACAGATGGCCCAGGCGAAGCACATCGGCAAAATCGTGCTTGTCCCGGCGGAGCCGAACTCGGCAAGAGACCAGACCTTCCGGCGTGACGGAACGTACCTCGTGACCGGGGGATTCGGCGCGCTCGGGTTGGAGGTCGCCGAATGGATGGCGAACCGGGGGGCAGGACGCATTGTGCTGGTTGGGCGTAGCGAGCCCACCGCCGGCGCTCGATCGAGGATTGCCGCGCTGAGGGGCCGGGGAACGGACGTGATCGCCAGCCGCGCGGATGTTAGCGACTTCGCGCAAGTCGAGCGCCTCGTTTGTGAAACGCCGCAAGCCTGTCCCTTGCGCGGCATCGTTCACGCGGCCGGAGTCCTGGAAGACGCTAAGTTGGTGAATGTGACAGGCGGTCAGTTAGGCCGGGTGATGGATCCCAAAGTCGCGGGCGCCTGGAACATTCATCGCGCTACGCAGCATCTGAGTTTGGATTTCTTCGTGTTGTTCTCGTCCGTCGCCTCCGTCGTGGGTTCGCCGGGGCAAGCCAGTTACTCTGCTGCGAACGCGTTCCTCGATTCGCTGGGGGCGTATCGACAGTCTCTGGACATGCCTTCGCTGGTTGTGAACTGGGGGCCGTGGGCCGGCGATGGCATGGCGGCGGGAAACGCCCGGCGTTTCGCACTGCTCGGAATTCAGCTTCTCGATCCGGCACGGGCGCTTGGTGCGCTGGAGAATGAACTCGCGGCCGGCCGCTCCGGACAGGTGATTATCGCAGCTTCGATGGGGCAGCCTCAACTCAAGACTGATGAGCAGCCACGCGGCTCTGCGACGAATGCTGCGGTCGAGGCGCAGATTGTGGACCACATTGCGAGAGTGTCGGGGCTCGCGCGCGATCGGATCGAACGCGACCGGACGCTGGGCGATCTGGGCCTCGATTCCCTCACGGCACTGGAGCTGATGGCCGAACTCGAAAAGACGCTGCATATGAAACTGCCGGTCACCATGAGCGCGGGCGACCTGACGGTGACGGCTCTCGCGGAACACATCGCGCGGCAACTGGCGACTTGAAGAGGGCCGGCGTGGTCGACACGATACCGAATTGCCTCAATCGCAAGCCGTTTTACACCAAGTACACTCGTAGAGTATTCGAGGGTTTTGCGCGGCTGGTGTTTCGGTTTTACTGCCCGCTGGAGGTGAGCGGCAGCGGCAATCTGCCGGACGGGCCGTTCATCCTGTGCAGCAACCATGCGAGCCACATGGACAGCATCGTATTGATGGCGGCATCATCCCACGGCTTCGACCGGTTCGGGATATTGGCCGCGAGCGATTACTTCTTCCGAAGTCCTTTGGTCTATCGGTGTTTTTCCTCGCTGGTAAATCTGATCCCGATCGGCCGGGTTCACGGCGCGGAGTCGTTCCACCACACTCTCGCGCTGTGCAGGCATTTTATCGAGCCCGAAGGCCGCAATCTGATCGTGTTCCCGGAAGGCACCCGCTCCAGAAACGGCATAATCGGCCCGTTCAAATCGGGGATCGGCATCTTATCCGACAGACTGGGAATTCCCATCGTGCCGGCGTACATCCATGGTACTCGCGAGGCGATGCCGAAGGGCCGGCTGTTTCCCGCGCACAGGCGCGTGGTGGTGCGAATCGGCGCTCCGATCTACCCGCACGCGAACGGCGGCGGCGGTGGCCGGAACCACGACTGGATGGCGGCCCAGGCGCGCAGCCGGATCGAGGCCATGAGGGGGGACCAGGCCAGTGCCCGATGACATCCGAAGCAATGACATCCGAAGCATGAAGTGGTGGGGTTGGGGCGACGAAGGAACTGAGTTCCAGATCGACAACCGGCCGGATCTGTGGCCATACATCCGCGCCAGTCTGAACCTGCCGGATGACCGTCCGCATTCTCCGCGGGTGGCTTTCGATTCGGTTCGTGTACCGGAAAAGAAGATCAACCGCGCATTCCTCAACGAAGTAACCGAACGCCTGGGTTCCAGCCGGGTCAGGGAGGATAAAAGCGAGCGCCTGACTCACGCCTTCGGTAAAAGCTTTCGAGACCTCTGGCGGATGCGCCACGGCGCCGTCGACTACGCGCCCGACTGCGTGCTCTATCCGGAAACCAGCGAGGAAGTGAGTGCGCTGGTGGCGTCTGCTGTCCGACACCAGGTCGGCGTCATTCCGTTCGGCGGGGGGACCAATATCGCCGGCTGCCTGGAGCCGATCGGGTCGCGGGATCGGATGACCGTTTCGGTCGATATGCGCCGCATGAACCGCTTGCTGAAACTCGACGGCGAATCCGAAACCGCGCGGTTCCAAGCCGGGGTGCTCGGGCCGGACGTAGAGGCGCAACTGAATCGCTCCGGCTTCACGTTGGGCCACTTTCCCGACTCGTTCCGCTATTCCACTTTGGGCGGCTGGGTGGCCACACGATCGGCAGGCATGCAAAGCGACCGTTACGGGAAGATCGAGGACATCGTCCTGTCGCTGAAAATGGTGACTCCGGCCGGTCTCATTGAGACGCTGGCCGTTCCCAGGGCGTCCAGCGGCATCGACATCAACCGGCTATGCATCGGCAGCGAAGGCGCATTGGGAATCATCACGGAAGTAGTGCTGAATGTGCACCGCATGCCCGAGCGCAAGGAAACCTTAGGCTACCTGTTCCCCGATTTTCAAAGCGGATTGCGTGCACTGCATCGCTGCCATCGCGAGGGATGCGTGCCCGCCATGGCGCGATTGAACGATCCGAAGAAAACTGCGCTGTCGTTCGCATTCAAGACCGCACAGGGCGCGGCGCAGCGACAGGTCGGCCGCCTGGTCAAGTCCTACCTGAAGCACGTCCGGCGCATGAAACTGGATCAAGCCTGTCTGATGCTGGTCTCCTTCGAAGGCAGTCCGGAGGCTTTCGAGCGGGACCGCCGCCGGGCCGGCGGGATCTTCCGGCAACTCGGCGGATTCGGACTGGGCGCGGCGCCCGGCCGGGCGTTTCAGTCCGGCAAGTTCGATTTCCCGCATCTGCGCGATTTTCTCTGGGACCGTGGAGTGCTGACGGATGTGAGCGAGACTGCGACCGTCTGGAGTAACATCCTGCCGCTTTACCAGGCGGCAACAAGGTCCATCGAGGCGGCCATAAAGGCCCATTGCCGTGCGGGTTGGGTAGGCTGCCATATCAGCCATACCTATCACGCGGGCGCTTCCCTGTATTTCACCTTCGGGCTGGACCCCAGCCCGGGAGACGACCTGGCGCAATATCTGCGTGTGAAGAAGGCGGCTGAGGACGCATTCCTGGCGAACGGAGCGACCCTCTCTCATCACCATGCCGTGGGCTACGAGCACCTTCCGTGGCTGGAAAAAGAAATCTCTCCCACAGGATTGAAAGCGATTCAATCCCTGAAGCACGGCCTGGATCCAAGCGACCTCTTCAATTCCGGCAAGTTTCAATCCGGATACGGTTTCACCGAGTGGGGACTGCCGGACGATGGGGACAAGCCAACACGAAAGCCAATATGAAAACCGAGAAACCACTTGCCCTCGTGACCGGGGCGTCCAGCGGCACCGGGATGGCGTTCGCGCGCGGTTTGGTTAAAGAGGGCTACGGCCTCATTCTGGTTGCGCGACGCCGCGAACGCCTGGAGACGCTTTCGCTTGAAGCACCGGTAGACGGGCAGGACACCATGCATAGGCTCCACGTGCTGGCAACTATGCGGCTCACGCACGCGGCGTGCCCGGGCTTCACCATGTCCGAATTTCACGATGTCATGGGTGCGAGTCGCGGTCGTATCCCGCCGCGTCTGTGGCTGCAAGCGGAGGACGTGATGGAGGCTTCGCTCCGGGGGCTGATACGGGGGCGCCTCTACGTCATTCCTGGCCGCTTTTACCACGCGATGACGGAGATACAGCGGTGGCTTCCCCGGTCCCTGCGGTTCGCCCTGGCGCTACCCTCTGCGCGCGCGATGAAGCGAACCGCCTGACGGACATGCAACCGGGACGAAGAACCCGCGAGGCAAGTGCCGCCGAAACCTATGCGCTCGTGCGCGAGAAAATCCTTCCGGCGGCGGACAGGCTGTCGGCGTGCCGCTCCACTACGGAGTTGCGCGCCAACCCGCTATACCAGTCCTTAGCGACGGTCGTCGATCAAATGCTCGGGACGCCGCACTGGACCGATTTCCGCGAGACGCCTGCTCCGGCACGCCCGCAGTACCGCATAGTCGCCTGGAACATTGAACGGGGCGCCCTGTTGGAGGGGCAACTGGATGCCCTGCGAACCCAGGACTACCTGAGGGAAGCCGACGTCCTGCTGATCACGGAAGCGGATTGCGGCATGGCGCGTTCGGGCAATCGTATGGTCGCTGATGCGATGGCGCGCGAACTCGGGATGGTCCAGGTATTCGCGCCATGCTACATCGCCCTGGGCAAAGGCTCGGGCGCGGAGCGCGACGCCGCTGGGAGCAACGAATTCGGGCTACACGGGAATGCCCTGCTGAGCCGGTATCCCATTCGGGACGTACGGCTCATCCCGCTGATCAACGGCATCGACAAGATGGCGCATCGGGAGAAGCGGCTGGGACAGCAGACTGCGATCGCAGCCGTGATCGACTTTCCGCAAGGTCCGGTAGAAGCCGTGTGCGTTCACCTGGACGCGAATTCGACGCAGCAGCATCGTTGCGGCCAGATGAAGCATATTCTTTCCCGGCTGAACCCGGGCCTGCCGGTGGCGCTTGGCGGCGATTGGAACACGAGCACGCACAATTCGTCGCGCGCTTTGTGGTCGATCCTGGGCTACTGCCTCAGGGTTCTCATGGGCGTGGACAACTCGATTCGCAATCATTACCTCCACCCGGAGCGCTGGTTCGAGCGGCGCCTCTTTGCCATGCTGGAGAACAGCGGGTTCGAGCACCGCCGAACCAACCTCCCCGGCGAGTACACGATGTACATCGATGTGAACGATCCCCGCATCTTCCGCAACCTGGGTGAATGGGTGCCGGGATGGTGTTTCGCGTTCATCCAGTGGGCACTGCGTCACCACAATGGCCGCTGCCCCATGAAGCTCGACTGGTTCGCCACACGCGGTCTGCGGGCTGAGAATCCGTTCGTGTTGCATGATTTGCGTGACCGGACGGGCCCGCCGCTTTCCGACCACGACCCGGTAGGCATAGACATTGCGCTCCCCACCGTCGAGTGACGCGGGTTGTAAGCTCCTCGCGTGCCCGTCTTTTCTGATATTGTGGTGGGCTTCGAGGATTACCGAATGCTGTCGCCGCTGCTTTCCGTTCGCGTGGAAAGGAACCTTTTCGAGGTTTCGCGGGTGAACGGCTGCCTGGAGACGCTCTGGGAGCAACAGCAATTGCCCGATGACGGCAGGATGGAAGTCCTTCTCTGTGTGGAAGAAGTATTGAGCAATATCATCCGGCACGGCTGCCCGGGCGGGGATGACGATGAGGTTTGGGTGCGCGCCGACCTCGCCGCCGGCGAAATCGAAATTCGAATCGAGGACAACGGTGCGGCATTCGATCCGTTGTCGCACCCTTCACCCCGGCTCGACGTGCAGCTGCAGGAGCGGCGCACAGGCGGGTTGGGGGTTCACCTCGTACGAAAACTGATGGACCGCATCACGTACGAACGTTTGGCCGGCAGAAACTGCTTCAGTATGGCGAAAAAGATCGCGACCGGCATGGACACCTGACTATCCGGGCGCCGCCTGTGCCGGAGCAGCCGTGATGTCTTCCTTGAGGCGGCTGGCGATGTGGTGCAGGAAGTACACGCAGCGGAAGTACAAGCTGATCAGGTCAAGCGTTGCATTGCGAAACTCTTCGGTTGACCGCTCATGTTGGTCTTCGAAGCGGGCGCGGATGTCCTGCTGAGCATTGGAATGATGCAGAGTCAACGTCACGAGGCTTGCCGCATCTCGCGGCGCCCGGCTGCGCAGTGCCGCGGCCGCCGTCCGCAGCAGAAAGTCCAGGCTCTGCACGGCCGAATCGCAAAGGTCCTCGCCGCCTGCAGGGCTCGAACCGGCGACCGCTTTAGGAATCTGAAGCAGCGACTCTTCCAGATTTCGGATGTCGTCCGCGGACGCCGCCCACCGTTGCGATCGTGTGGCCAGAGCATCAGGCTGCCGCCGCGCTACCATGTCGGCCAGGCGCGGCAACAGCGCATTCAGCCCTTTACTGAACTCCACCGAAAGCCCGGCGAGTTGCTCGGGTGAAGGGAACCGTTCCGGATAGAGAGACAAGTGGTCCACGAGAGCTGCGAAATCGTCCACGAGGCGGTCCAGCGCCAGGTTGGATTCTTCAATGTACCCGTCTTCCAGGCTCAGAATGCGATCGGCGACGTCGAGAATGCGATTATCGTGAGTGACCAGCAGGACGGCACAGCGCATCTCTCGAGCCAAATGTCTCAGCAACTCCACCACTTCGCGTCCGGAAGCGCGGTCGAGCGCCGCCGTCGGCTCATCCGCCATAATGACCTGCGGAGACCGCACCAGCGCCCTCGCGATTGCGACACGCTGTTTCTGACCGCCCGACAACTCGCGCGGACGCTTATGCGCATGCTCGGCCAAACCGACGCGGGTCAGCAGTTCCAGCGCACGCCGCCGCGAGCTCTGCGCCGTCGCCGATGGATCGACGGTGAGAGCGATCTGAACGTTTTCACAAATAGTAAGCGACTCAACCAGATTGTGGGCCTGAAAAACAAAACCGATTTTGCGACGGACCCGAGTCAACATTCGGCTGCCAGCATTCCGTAGCTCGGCGCCGTCCAGCCTGATGCTGCCCGACTGCACCGAACGGAGCGCCCCAGCGAGGCTCAACAGTGTTGTCTTGCCCCCGCCTGAGGGGCCCATAATGATAGCGATCTCACCTGGGTAGAAATCGATGTTGATGTTGTGAAGCACTTGTTTCGCCAGCGACCCCTCGCCGTAGGAATGGCTGAGTCCGCTGATCGAAATCAACGCGGGAGGGCTCATATCAAAACACGTCCGCGGGATCGGCGGTGCGCAGTTTGCGCGTGGCGAGTACTCCGGCAATCAGGCAGACTGCCCCGACTGCCGTCAGTACAACGAACAGGTCCCTGAGGGAGAGCGAGGTGGGGATGTGCGCCATCACCCGCGCCTCGTGGTTCAGCACGGCAGTGAGCAAAGCCGCCGGGATGAAGCCCACCAGCATCAGCAGGAGGGCCTCTTGCAATACAAGAACCACGAAGAAGCTATCCGCTAAGCCAATCGCTTTCAAAGTAGCGTACTGCTTCAGGTGATCGTTGACGTCGGTATAGAGTATCTGGTAAACGACGATGCCTCCAACCATCATTCCAACCAGCATCCCAGCCGCGCTGACAAAGCCGATGGGGGTTCGTTTGGCCCAGTAATCCTGCTCGGCCTTCATGAACTCTTCGCGCCGCACGATTTCGACATCACCCGGCAGAATCTGCCTCAAGCGGCGGGCCACCGCATCCGGATCGGCGCCGGCCTTCAACACGATCATCCCGACATTCGCCATGTTTCGCGGCTTGTCCGGGCGTATGCGGAAATAGGCCTCGTCGCTCATGACGACAACGGCCGAGGCGGCCAGCGTGTGGCCCAGCGTGAACAGGCCTGTCACCCGCACGCGCTTCCGCTCAGCTTCCGTTTCCACGCTACCGCGGTCACGGAACAGCGCCGGCACGGGGCCGTAATCCTCCTGCGATAACGTGTCGAACAGGACGCTCTCGGGGTCGCGGATCGCATCGATGTGACCGGCGATCTCGGGAATGAGGAAAGGATTCTGATCGGGATCGATTGCCATCGCAAAAATCATCTTTACGCGGCCGTTTACCGGGTTGGCCCACTGAAGAAAACCGAGGTAGAGCGGGGCCGTCGATTCGACTTCCGGCAAACTCCTGGCCTGGAGCAGGCGACGTCGCGAGAATTCCATGCTCGATCCGAAATACTCGTAATTCGGACTGACCATGACCAGTTCCCCGCGAAGAATGTTATGCGGGAGCACCACCATCGCCATAATGCCGTTATAGAGGCCGAGTTGGAAGAGCATCAGCATGATCCCGAAGGTGATGCCCAGGATGGCGGCAGCCATGCGCTTCTTGTCGTCCACCAGTTGACGCCAGGCGAGCGGAATTCCGAGCGGCGCCACCATCCCGGCCGCCGCTCTCACGGGTCGGATCATGGCTCGATGCGAACCGAAACCTGGCTATTGGTCAGGTGTTGGACCTTTTGGCTGTCGTCCAGGCGAATGCGGACGCCCAGCACTCGTTTATCGGCGGCCGTCTGGGCGTCTACAGGGTATAGCTGGTTCCCGGACGCCTGTCGCAGGATTTCTTCCACCTTCCCGGTTAATGTTCCCGTAAAACCTTCGCCTGTAATGGATGCACGGGCACCCTCACGCACGCGCGGAACATCGCTGAGGTAAACTTCCGCCACCACGAACATGTTCCGGACGTCGCCCAGGTCCAGTATGCCCTCGCTGGTTACGGTCTCGCCGGGGTAAGCATGAATCTCCAGAACCGTTCCGGAAGCGGGTGAGGTGATATGGTTCCGGTTCAACTCGGTCGTGGCGTATCGTTCCTTGGTTATGGCGACTTCGAGCTTTCTCTGCGCCACCTGCACATCCTCTGAGCGCACCTGCTGAAGGCTCTGCAATAGCTCGCTTTCGCGCCGCATGGCGTGGCGCGCTGTATCGACTTTTAGCTGTGCCGCTTCCACTTCGGCCCCGGGCAACAGGCCATCGCGAAAGAGGTCCTTGCTGCGCTGAAGCTCCTCTTCGGCATTCCGAAGAATCGATTGCTGACTTTCGATTGCGGCTTGCTGCGCCGCCACGGCAGCCGGTTTTTCTCCGGTCTTCGCCTGGTTCACGGTGCTCTCCGCCAGTTCCACTTCACTCCTGGCTTGGGCAAGGGCAGCGGCCGCAAGGTCGTAATCGCGCAACACGGCGATCTCCTGGCCGGCGCGGACCCGCGATCCACGCGCTACGAGCAACTCTTTAACGATGGCCTGCGGTGGAGCCGCGACCTTGATGATGCGGTCGCCAGGCGTAATCCTCCCAAGGCAGCTGATCCCCGGCGGTTGCGTCGAGGTGGTCGACGCGGCCATGGCGGGTTCGACAGGTTCACTCCGGCAGCCCGGGGTTGCCAGAAGCATTCCCAGGGCGAAAACCAACACGATCGCCGAAGAATATCCCCTCCCTGCTTCTCGTCCCATGAATACCGAACATCATACAGCAATCGAAAGGAGCCGTTGGCATTATCGAAGCGTTCGTGATACAACCAAGTCGATGGCACTCACGGTGGTCGGGTCACGGACGAAAGTTGCGGTGGTCCTGGAGGTGAATGGAAGAGTGGACGGGGAGACCGCGCCGGAACTCGAGCGGGTGTGCCAACAATGGATCACGGCGGCGGATCGCAATGTGATTCTGGATTTCAGCGGAGTGCAGTACATTAGCAGCGCGGGGCTAAGCAGCGTCCTCGGGGCCGGCAAGGAAATCGATCGCCATGGCGGCCGGCTTCTGATCTGCGGTCTCGCCGCTCGCGTGAACCAGGTATTCGCCTTCTCGGGCCTCGACAACTTGTTCCCGCTTTTCGGAACGAGAGAGGCGGCACTATCGAATTGCACCGAAAACGGTGCTGCTGCAAAATAGCGGCGCATGGGCGAACATCAGGCTGGTAATCGACCAGCTCGCGATTTTTGCGGCTCTACGGGGGGCGAAGTTACGTTTCGAGCGTGTTAAACCGGTAAGTTCGTGCGCGAGATCCTCCTCTCTTCCGTTGTCGCTCTGCGGCCCGGCTGGCGCGTTCCATCATGCCGCCGGGCCACGCCCGATAGAGAGGGTCACTCTCGCCGGTAAGGAGATACTGTTCGATCTCGTCGCCAATACTGGACTGCCGAGCCCTGGGGCCCTTGTTCAGGGGCACGGATTAATCACCGGCGTTCTCACCGGCCTGGACTCCATTGTCGCTTGCTGCCCAGCGGCACACATGTCGCTTTTCGCTCGCTAGCTCGCTCGAAAATACTCCCTCACTGCCTTCTTCGAAGCGTGTAGCAGATCTGTTCGTGCAAGGTTATCGATTGTCTTACCGTGAGCTATTCGACGAGGGCTGGTCTCCGCCATCCGTTTGAGCTTGCCGTATTCCAGGTGCAGGGCCTTGGATGCACGGAAAACCCCATGCTCCCGAGCCGCTTTCGCCGCTTCCGCCCACAACTGCTCTGGGATCGGCAAGCGAGCTTTGTGTCCTTATCTCCAACGTTCGAAACGCCGACATACCCTCCGCATGCCGACTGGAATCTCAAATCGTTTTTGGCAGCCATGGCCGGCCCTCCTCGCCCTGCCGTGCGTAAAGATCGAAGTTACCAATTACGGATGGGCGGAGTCATGCAAGCTTATCGGAACCTCACGATGGATTAAGGGGATCGCCTCCCGGCGGCCGCGGCGGTAAACCCGGAAATCGGCCAGATCCGTCGTAATCACCGGGTGCCGCGGGTGCAATTCGCTCAGACGAATCAGGCAAAGATCCGCCAAATCGGGCTTCCGATCTGCATAGCTGTTTCGGCCAGCACTGCTTCACAAGTCAATAGCGGTTCGGTTACTCTTTCGGCAATCCCGAGAGCCCATTCATGGTGGTCTTTTCGATTCCCCACCAGAACACCAGTGTCCGCGATCGCCTTCACTTACGAGAAAGGCCCTCGCGCATCGAAAAGTCGCTTGGCCCGGCAATCGTACCGGCCAAGCGTAGGAACGGACGCGTGGCGGAGTTCCGGGCTTTCTCAAGTTCCTCTCGAACAATGCGGCCCTTAGGCAAACCCATTGAATTACTCTTCTGCTCAAACCGTAATACAGGCACTGGTCCGTCGCGGAGAGTTCCAGCTCGCCCCTACTCCAGCACCACCAATTCATAGTCGCCCAGTTGAGGGATCGTGAACTCGGAGTATCCCCCGTCCACCCGCACTTCCAGCTTCTGCTCCGCCCGAATGGCCCGCGCGCCGCGGAACTCCCCGGCCACCTGCACGCGGATGCCGGTCATGGGAATAGGAGCGAAATAGCCCGTCTGCGAATGCCCGCTCAGGTTGATCACGTGCAGCAGGGTGCGCCCGTTCTGGCGCATCAGCGTCATCTCCACCAACGGGTGGGCATTCGTTCGAATTTGCCGCTGCGGCAGAAGCCGGCTCAGCAAGTCGCGAAACAGGCCCGCGTGGGCCGGCAAACTGCTCCGATAATACATTCCCCCCAGGTTCCACGGGATCCACGCAACCAAACCCTTATCCATCTGGCGGAACACAAGGGCGGGGATGTCCGTATCGTACATATCGATATGAACCAACTCCGGCGGCCCGATCATCGAAGGCGGTACCAGTGTCAGCAAAGCCGGCGCATCGGCCTTAAGCTCAGTAAAGGAACCGTTCAGCATCAGCAGATCCACGTCCTTCAACGACGGGAACGCGGCATGGTCCCGCACCCGGACATATCCCTTGACGTCGCTCTCGGTCCGAACCACCGGAGCGATCTCGAACTCGGGCTTGCTCGCGCTTGCGATCAGAGCCTTGCCACCCTCGCGGACATAATCGGCAAGCCCGGCAGGCGCCCGCCCAGTCGTCAGGACCAGGTCGTAACTACGCTCCCCCACCCAGTCCATGTTGTCCGACACGGCGAAGGGAACATGTTCTTCAGAGAGCAACCGGAACAGCCCGCGGTAGGAGTCTTCACCGGACGCGGCGCCCAGCAACAGCACGCGCGCCGCGCTGCTCTGTCCCACAAAATACTGCTCGTTCGCCGCGGTCCAGCGGAAGATGGGCGTTGCGGTCTCAATGGCCTGCCGGTCCTGCTGGTCCAGCGTGCCGTTCACCGCCAGCGTCAGGGCGCCGCCGTTGGCCAGGCTTTCCCAGCACCGCAGCGCGATTTCCTCGCCCGGAACCGTCGCGAAGCGCCACCAGAAATCCACGAATTGCATATTCAGGTTGATCGCCATCTTGCCCGGCTGGCTGTTCCGCGCTCGATTGACGCGGTCGCTGGCGGAGTACGGCCACAGAGGCAGCGGGCGCGTCACCGCTGTGTTGGACTCGGACATGATCCCGTCGGTGAACTCCTGCTGGTAATTGAAATAACCGGCGTGGGGCCGTATTCTGTGGATCAACTCGCCAATCGCCGCCGCCACTTCGTGCGTCGATGAAGACATGAATTTCCGGTAGTCGTCATCGGGCGTCTCCGGAATGTCCTTCTGGTACAACTGCCGGTACTTTCGCCGGCACGCATCGCAGTGGCACAGACCTACCGGACGCCCGCTGTAATCGCTCGACTGGTTGCCGAACATATTAAAGAACAGGCCATCCACGTCGTACTTTTCAAGGCCTTCGGTCAGGATCTTCATCGCCTGCTCGCGATAATACCCGCCATTGATGCAGGTCGAATACAGGCCGTTGTACACCACCGGCTGCCCGTTGGACTGCCGAAAAAACCACTCCGGGTGAGCGTCGAAAACGGCCTTCTGTGTCTTGCTCAGATCGTATCTGCCCACCACCCGAATGGCATGAGCGTGCGCTTCTCGCAAGACCTCGCCGAACAGGTCCCGCCCCGGAGGCAGATCGGGACTCGCGTAGTGGAACGGCGTCGTCGTGGGGTAGTACGCCACAATTCCGCCCATGCCGAAAAGCAGGACGTTCGCGCGCATGTCGGCGAGTTGCCGCACCAGCCGGTTCGCGTCCAGCCCCGCATCGGTTTGTCGCAGGTTCGTCTGCACCCAGCGGATCGGCTCGCGCATCCACCATCCGTCTTGGGCTGCACCTTGACTCGCGAATATGCTCCACATGATCAAGAGTCGTTTCATTGCCTGATTCATCGTACCGGAACCACGCTTGCGCCGGCACCGTGAAGCGATATACCGTACGGATTCGACAAGGAGATTGCATGGACCGCCGTTCGTTTCTCACTTCCGCGGCAGGCGCGAGCCTGCTGCCACAAGCCTTGCAGGCGCAGGAAACGGGCCGTAAAACCCGCATCTATCGCATCGACTATTTCTACTACCGCCAGGGCGGCCAGGCGGCCCGGCTCAACCAGTTCTTCTCTTCCCAGGCGCCACTGTTGTCCCGTCACACCCGCGCCTTGGGGTTTTTCAACGCGGTGTTCACACCACGATTGCAAACCTTGATGGTTCTGAGCGGCTTCGAGAGCATGGATGGAATGATGTCCGCCGCGGCTCAGGTGGAAGCCGATGCCGGGTACCGGAAAGCCTTCGAGGAACTGGAAAGCGGAAGCGAACCGCCCTTCGATACCAGCCAGCGCCTGCTCCTGGCCGCTCTTGACTTCTCACCCGAAATTGTTCCTTTGCCGGAGAAGCCCAAAGCGCCGCGCTATTTCGAACTGCGCGTTTACCATGCTCCCACCGTGCGCCAGTTACACCTGTTGCATGGGCGCTTCGGCGGCGCGGAAGTCAAAATCTTTCACCGTTCGGGCATCCATCCCATCCTCTATGCCGATACGATAATCGGCCCCGACCTGCCGAATCTCACTTACCTGATGCCGTTCGCTACTCTGGCCGACCGCGAGAAGGCCTGGGACGCTTTCGGCGCGGACCCGGAATGGCTCAAAGTGCGGGCCGAATCCGTAGCGCGGGGCGGCCAGATCGTTGACAACAATAACTTGTCCCTCTGGCGCGCCGCATCTTACTCGCCGATCCAATAACGGGATACCAGCCGTACCACGCGACTTACTAACTGCCTGACCGGACCGCCACCCTCTCACAGAACAGATCGCCCGTTGGTGCCATGAGATATACTCCCCCCATGAGGCTTTTTTCGCTTTCGCTGTGCTTCGCCCTCGCCGTTTCGGCGCAGAATACCGCTCCGCCTGCGGGCCGTTCCGGCCGCGGCGCCAACACCAGTCAGGAGCCCATCAACGAACGCACGTTCGCTGCCCTGCGAGCCCGCCAGATCGGACCGGCCATGATTTCAGGCCGTATTTTGCAGATTGCCGTGTTCCCGGACAGTCCCAGCCACTATATGATCGCCCTGGCCGCGGGCAACATTTTCATGACCGAAAACAACGGGACCACCTGGACGCCCGTGTTTGAAAACTACGGATCGTATTCCATCGCCTGGATCACCATCGATCCCAAGAACCCCTCCATCGTCTGGGTCGGCACCGGCGAGAACAACAGCCAGCGCGCCGCTGCCTATGGCGATGGCGTTTATAAAAGCGAGGATGGCGGCCGCACCTTCCACAACGTCGGCCTGAAAACCTCCGAGCACATCGGCCGCATCCTTGTGGATCCCCGCGATTCCAACGTGGTGTACGTTGCCGCGCAAGGTCCCCTCTGGAAGGGCGGCGGCGAACGCGGACTCTTCAAAACCACCGACGGCGGCAAAACCTGGTCGCCAAGCCTCATCAAGGTGGACGATTACACCGGCTGCACCGACGTCATCATGGATCCCGCCAACCCCGATGTCCTGCTGGCCGCCACGCACCAGCGCCAGCGCAGCTATTTCGGCATCATTCACGGCGGCCCCGGCAGCGCCCTGTGGCGCACCATGGACGCCGGCAAAACCTGGACCAAAGTGCAAGGCGGATTTCCGCAGGGGCAGGGCGAAATCGGCCTCGGCCGCATCGGCCTGAATTACGCGCCCTCCAATCCCAAAATCATTTACGCCGAAGTGGAAGGCAACGGCAATGGCGGGCTGTACCGCTCCGCGGATGACGGCATCACCTGGGAGCGCCGTAACCCCTCCGATCAGCAGGCGCAGTATTACGCCAAGGTCCAAGTCGATCCGGCCAACCCCGACCGCGTCTACATCATGGGCGTCAACATCGAAGTCTCCGATGATGGCGGCCGCACGGTTACCAGCCTCGGCACGCGCAACAAGCACGTCGACAATCATGATATCTGGATCGACCCCAAAAACAACAATCACTATATGGTAGGCTGCGACGGAGGTCTGTACGAGAGCTTTGACCGCGCCGCCACCTGGATCTTCAAGGAGAATCTGCCCACCGGCCAGTTCTATGACGTTGCCGTCGACGAAGACGCGCCCTTCTATCACGTCTATGGCGGCACCCAGGATAACAACAGCGTGGGCTGCGCCGTCCGGACCAAGAACACCGTCCTGACCAACGCCGATTGCTTCGTCACCAACGGTGGCGACGGCTTCTACTCGCGCGTCGATCCCAAGGACCCCAATACCGTTTACGCGGCCAGCCAGAACGCCGGTATCGTGCGCTTCGACAAGCGCACCGGCGAGCGTGTGTCCATCCAGCCCCGGCCCGCCAAAGGGGATCCCGCCCTGCGCTGGAACTGGGACGCCCCGTTCATTGTCAGCCCCCACTCCAACACCCGGCTCTACATCGGTGCTCAAAAACTGTATCGCAGCGACGATCGCGGCGATTCGTGGGTCGCTGTCAGCCCCGACCTGACTCGCCAGATCGATCGCAACAAGCTGCCCCTCATGGGCAAAGTCTGGCCCATCGATGCCATCCAGAAGAACGTCTCTACCGCGCTTTACGACAACATTTCGTCCATTGCCGAATCGCCGAAAAAGGAAGGCCTGATCTACGCCGGCACCGACGACGGGCTGGTCCAGGTCACCGAAAATGGCGGCAAAACCTGGCGCAAAGTCGATAAGCCGGCGGGCGTCCCCGAGAACGCCTACGTGCAACGCATCGTGGCTTCGCAACACGATCCAGGCACCGTGTATGTCGCCTACGAAAATCATCAGAACGGCGATTTCAAACCCTACCTCATCAAGAGCTCCGACATGGGCAACACCTGGGTCAACATCTCCGGCAATCTGCCCGAGCGTGGCGGCGTGTACGCCATCGCCGAAGACCCCGTCAACAAGAATTTGGTTTTCGCCGGCACCGAATTCGGCCTCTACGTCACCACCATCGGCGGCGAGAAGTGGATGAAGCTCAACGTCGGCCTACCCACCACCATGGTGCGCGACCTGACCATCCAAAAGCAGATGGACGACCTGGTGATCGGCACCTTCGGCCGCAGTATCTACGTCCTGGACGATTACAGCCCGCTGCGCGTCGTCACGCCCGAGATGATGCAGAAGGAAAGCGCCATCTTCCCCGTCCGCAAAGCGCTGGAGTTTATTCCGTATAACACTGGCGGCGATCTGGGCACCAACCATTTCACCGCACCGAATCCGCCCGTCGGCGCCATGATCACCTACAATCTGAAAGAAGCCGTCCGCACCAAGGCCCAGGACCGCCAGCAGCGCGAGCGCCAGGCTACCCAGCGGGGCGAAACCGCGCCGTATCCCACGCCCGAAGAACTGCGCGCCGAATCCTTGGAAGAACCGCCCGCCGTCATCCTGACCATCAAGGACGCCAAGGGCAACGTGGTGCGGCGGCTCGATCAGCCTGCTACCGCGGGTATCCATCGTGTCACCTGGGACCTGCGTAGCCAGGGCATCGCTCTGGCACCCTCCGTGCCGCTCGGTGGCGGCACTGCCGGTGGCGGCCGCGGTGGCCGCGGCGGCGCAGGCGGTGGTGCCCAGGGTGGCCGCGGCGGCGCAGGCGGCGGCGCTGGTGGAGCAGGCGGCGCTGGTGGCGAAGGCGGTATCGACCCCGATATGGCTGCGGCCTTCGGCGGCCGCGGCGGTGGCGCCGGAGCCTTTGTCCTGCCGGGCAAGTACACCGTCGCCCTCGCTAAGCGCGTCAACGGCGTCGTGACCGATCTGCCCGGCTCGGAATCCATAGAGGTAGTGGCCGCCACTCCTTACACACAGGAAGAGCGCGTCTCCATGTCGGAGTTTCAAGAGAAGCTCAACCGCCTCCAGAAGGCCCTCACCGCTACCCAGGAAGCCGCCGGCGAGGCCGGTACCCGCCTGGATTCCATCAAGCGTGCGGTCGATGCGACTCCCGCCCTCTCGCCCAAGCTTCACGAGCAGGTTCTGGCGTTGCAGCGTGACCTTGAGGCCATCAATCTGGCGCTCTCCGGCGACCGGGTCTGGCGCGCCCACAACGAGGGCACTCCGGCCTCCATCTCCGAACGCATTCAGGCCGCCGCCGGTTCCACCCGCGGCACCACCAGCCATCCCACCAAAACGTCCATGGAGCAGTATCAAATCGGCTCCGATGAGTTGGCCGTGCAGATCCCCAAACTGAGAAAACTGATCGATACAGACATCAGGAATCTCGAAAAGCAACTCGACGCCGCCGGCGCGCCGCCCACTCCGGGACGGCTGCCGGATTGGAAGGGCGGTAAGTAAAACCTGAACCTCGGGACTTCCGGTGAAACCGCCGCCGGGAGTCCCGGGCCGCACCTGCTTGAGCCGGCTCGCTCATTCGTGTAGGCTGTCGCTATGACTTCCAGAACCAGTCTGCTCTTTTGCCTCTGCTGTCTGCCCTCCCTCCTGAGCGGCCAGAATAACCTCAAGACCACCGTGACGCAGCGTTACTTCAATGGCGTCCGTAAGAATCTGGAGGCGGCAGCCGACGCCATGCCCGCCGGTAAATACGGATACAAACTGACCGACGGGCAGATGTCGTTCGCCGAATGGATCAACCACTCCACCGAACGGAATTACTCCGACTGCGCCACACTGAAAGGCGAATCCGCCCCGGAAGCCGCCAGGAAGGTGGCCGGCCTGAAAGAAAAAGCCGAGGTGAGCCAGGCGTTGAAAGATTCGTTCGCCTATTGTGCGGCCGCGCTCGACGGGATCGACGATCAGAAGGTGCTGGCCTCACCGCAAATGACCTACTCGCTGCTGCACATCGTCGTGCACAACAATGAAATTTACGGCAACATTGCGGGGTATTTGCGTTCCAGCGGCATCGTCCCGCCCTCGACGGCCTCTCGAATGGACAAAAAGGGCAAATAGAATCCCGATTGCGGCAGTAGTACCCATGACTAACCTAATACTTACTTCGGACAACTTGACCTCTGGCTGATGCGGGAAGAGACTACGGGTGATGCGGGAACCCAGTGTCATTCATCCGCCACCGCCAAAACCTTATCGCCGCCGCAGGCGCGGGCAAGGGCTTGTCGAGTACTCTCTACTCCTGGCATTAATTGGTCTCGTGTGCATCTTGATTATGAGCAGCACCGGCAGTTCGACGGCCGGCGTCTGGTCATCGGCAAATAACCAACTGGCTGTCGCCAATGGCGCGTCGCCGGCTGCCGGCAGCACTCAGGGTAGCGGCGGGACAGGCGGCGGCGGTGGCGATGGCCACGACCATCGCGACCACTAAGTACTAAGCGAAACGGTAATTCTCTCGCATGCGGATGAGACTTGGCTCCCTGTCCGCACCCTGATTCTTCACTTTGCTCCATTCCCCGACGGCCTCCCCCGCCACGAACGCCCCGGCGCGCCCTGCGCCAAATGTAACGGTGTGTAAATTCCCCTGCCTAAGCCATTGAAAACAGAGCAAATTCAGTTCTTGACAACTATCACAAATTGCCATATAGTGATTGCAGATTGCAATATGAAATTAGGCGAAAAACTCCGGTACCTGCGGGAAGTGGAAGGCGCCCTTCGCGGCTTCGACCGCGAACTCTCTCAGCAGGAAATGACCCGGTTGATCCAAAAGGAGCTCGGCAAATCCATCAGCCAGAGCTACCTTTCGCAAATTGAAAGCGGGGCCCGTCCCCATTTGACGAATTCTTCACGCATGCTGCTGGCGCGCTTTTTCAAGGTGCATCCCGGATACCTGGTGGACGACCCCGAAGGCTTCCAGAATGAGTTGATCTCCGATGTAGGAGCGCTGGAGGACAAGTTGGATCTTTGGCTGGTCAGCGGCGCCGAACGGTTCCGCCGCGAACCGGAACTGCACTGCGCCCTGCTCGACATCGCCAAGCATGCCGATTCGCGGATGTGCCTGGTGCTGCTGAGCACCATTCTGGATAATCCCGGGTTGGCCGAGCGCCTGATGGAAGTGCTGAAAGCGCCCGCCGCCAACCCCAAGAGGAGGCGTTCATGACCTGGTCCGATTTCTATCTCATCTGTTTTCTGGTGGGATTCGGTCTCAGCGCGTTGTCGCTGCTGGCCGGTAGCGTGCACCTGCATTTGCCGCATCTGCACGTTCATCAGGGCGTTCACGTATCGATGCGCGGCGGGTCCGGGGGCGGAGGCCGGGTGGACCTTTCCTGGTTCAATTTCGGCACCATCGCCGCCTTCCTCGCCTGGTTTGGCGGCACCGGATATCTGCTGGAACATTACTATCATGTCTGGTTTCTGATCGTTCTCGGAATCGCTATGTTCAGCGGCTTGGGCGCAGGAGCCATCGTCTTTTGGTTCCTGGCCAAGTTTCTCATGGGACGGGAAAAGGAATTGGATCCCGACGATTACGACATGGTCGGCGTGCTCGGCAAACTGAGCATTCCCATCCGCGCCGGCGGCACCGGTGAACTGGTCTATTCGCAGGAGGGCACGCGCCGCGTGACTGGCGCGCGCGCCGAAAATGGCGATTCTCTGCCCAAAGGCTGCGAGGTCATGGTGACGCGCTACGAAAGAGGAATCGCCTACGTGCGCCGTTGGGACGACCCCGCCGGCGAGTTGTAAGTAGGACAGGCTTCAGCCTGTCAAAGGGAGAGTAGTTCAACAACGTTATGGACAATCAAATGATTACCATCGCCGGCCTGATGATTCTGGCGATCCTGTTCCTCATGGCAATGTTCGCCAAACTGTTCCGCAAGGCCGGACCGCATGAGGCGATCATCGTGTATGGCTTTCGCGGTACTCGCGTTGTCAAGGGCCGCGGCACCGTAATTTTTCCCATGGTGGAAAGCTACCGTGGACTGTCGCTGGAGTTGATGTCGTTTGACGTCGCCCCGCAGCAGGATCTTTACACCAAGCAGGGCGTGGCCGTCACCGTGGAAGCCGTGGCGCAGATCAAAGTCAAGTCGGATCCGGAATCGATCCTGACCGCCGCCGAGCAGTTCCTCACCAAGCCGCCCGCCGAACGCGAAGGGCTCATCCGCCTGGTGATGGAAGGCCACCTCCGCGGCATCATCGGCCAGCTCACCGTCGAAGAGATTGTGAAACAGCCGGAGATGGTGGGAGACCGCATGCGCTCCACCTGCGCCGACGATATCAACAAGATGGGGCTGGAAGTCATTTCCTTCACCATCAAGGAAGTCCGCGACAAGAATGAATACATCAGCAACATGGGCCGTCCCGATGTCGCGCGCATCAAGCGCGATGCCGATGTAGCCGCCGCCGAAGCCGATCGCGATACCGCCATCAAGCGCGCCGTAGCCTCGCGCGAATCCGCCGTCGCCAAGGCCCAGGCCGACCAGGAGCGGGTGCTGGCCGAAACCCAGTCCATGGCGAAGCAGGCCGAAGCACAGCGCGATCTCGAAGTGAAAAAGGCCGAATACCAGGAGAGCGTGAAGAAGCAGCAGGCCACCGCGGACAAGGCTTACGAGATCCAGGGCAACGTGATGCAACAGCAGGTGCGTGCCGCGGAAGTCACTATCCATCAGGTCGAAAAGGAGCATGAAGTCCTGGTGCAGGAGGCCGAAATCCGGCGCCGCGAAAACGAACTGATCGCCACCGTACTCAAAGCCGCCGAGTACGAACGCAAACGCATTGAGACCATGGCCGAAGCCGAGAAACAGCGCCTGGTCACGGAAGCCGAAGGACACGCTTCGGCCATTCGCGCCCAGGGCGAAGCCGAAGCCGAGATCATCTTCAAGAAGGGCGAAGCCGAAGCCAAAGCCATGAACGTGAAGGCCGAGGCCTACCAGCAGTTCAACCAGGCCGCGATCGTCGACAAGCTGATTACCGGCATGCCGGAGATCGTCAGAGCCCTGGCCGCCCCGCTCGCTAACGTGGACAAGATCACCATCGTGTCCACCGGCAACGGCACTTCAGCCGGCATGCACAAAATCACCGGAGATATTACTGAAATGGCCGCGCAGATTCCCGCGCTCTTCGAGACCCTCAGCGGCATGCCGCTGCACGATCTGTTCGCGAAGGTGCGCCTGATCGGCGACCAACCCCCTAAACCGGACGACAAGGGCAAATCCGCGTCGGCCTAATAACCAAACAGGAGAATCATCATGGCACTTTTGGAACGAGTCGCAACACTGGTCCGGGCCAATCTCAACGACCTGGTAGACAAGGCGGAGAACCCGGAAAAAATGATCAAACAGGTCATCCTGGACATGGAAAACCAACTGCTCCAGGTGAAAACGCAGGTCGCCATCTCCATCGCAGACCAGCATGTGCTGGAGAAGAAACTGCAGGAGAACCAGGAAAACGCCACCCAATGGATGCGCCGCGCCGAGCTGGCCGTCGATAAGAAAGACGACAACCTCGCCCGCGCCGCCGTGGAGCGGAGCATGAGCTACAAATCCATGACCGAAAGCTTTCGCCAGCAGGTGGAGGATCAGAAGACCCAGGTGGAAAACCTGAAGACTGCCCTCCTGAAACTGGGGCAAAAGCTCGCCGAAGCACAAGCCAAAAGCGACATGCTGATCGCCCAGCACCGCCGCTCGCGTGCCCTCGGCAAA
The DNA here is from genome assembly GCA_031292755.1 of Candidatus Sulfopaludibacter sp. GTDB lineage: Bacteria > Acidobacteriota > Terriglobia > Bryobacterales > Bryobacteraceae > Sulfopaludibacter. Next base: position 40,446 of record JARLGM010000010.1, on the reverse strand, counting down.
GCCACCGAGGCCGGCCTGGCCATGGGCGATAACTCCAATGCCGCCGCATTCGACCGCATGAAGAACAAGGTGCAGCATTCCGAAGCCACGGCGCAAGCCACCAGCGAGCTCGTGGCCGATAACGTCGAAGACCAGTTCGCCGCCATGGAAAAGGCCGATGAAGTGGATCGGCTGCTGGCGGATCTCAAAAACAAAAGGAAGGCAGGCTAACCAGTGGGACAGGCCTCCCGCCTGTCCCTTTTCCGGTTTCTATATGACGTACGACGCAAAATTCGATTGGCGGCTGGCGGCAGCCATCGCTGTCGCACTGGCCGTACTTCTTCTCGGCGGCAACTACTGGATCGTCGGGCCCGTCCTGCTGATCCTGCTGATTTGCGCCTACCCGCAGTCCTACCAGACCACGGCGCGCGGCCTGCAGGTGCGCGCGTTTTGCATGAACATCCTCATCCCGTACGAAGTGATTACCTTCATCGGCCCCAGCGACGCTAATCGCAGCCGGTGGTCCTGGTTCGCCGACGGCGTGACTATCCGGTATGGTCTCGCCTCCAAGCTGCACATCGCGCCGGCGAAAATGGACTTGTTTCTCGCCGACGTCGGGCGACGCACGCCGCATTTGGTCCGTCGCGGCGAAGCCCTGGTGTTGAGCTTCGCATAGGGAATACCCCTCACGTGGGGGTATTCCCTACACCCCCTCATAAGATTTGTTGAATATTTCTCCAATTTCAGATATTTTTAACCTGAAATTGCTCTTTGGAGGAATTGCAAAATGATCAAGTTGTACAACAGTCTGAATCACCCCAACCACTGGATCGCCTGTGTTGCCGGAACCGGCTGGGTGGCCTTCCCGAAATCGGAAAACGGCTGGAATCAGCGCCACCCGGCCCGCGGCCTCGATCCAATGCACCTTCGCGAAGCGCCGCTTCACCTGGCACGCAAGACCGGAGCTCCCGTGGACGCCGAAACCGCGGAATTAACCCTCGCCTGAGCCGAAGCTCAGCTGTTCGGTTTCGTTAACCGCCGGTAGACTCCGTAACCCGCAAGTCCCAGCAGCGCGCCGGCAAACGCACCCACGCCAATTGCCAGGCCGGCGGTCAGTCCGGTCACCGTCCCTTGCGCCGCCGCCAGTTCCAGAATCCCAACGGAAGCGCCACCCGCGCCTCCCACTCCTGCGCCCACGCCGGCGGCGGCAGTAGCTTTCACGGCTTCTTTTTCGGTTTCGGTCATAAGCGAGTCTCTTGCCTCAATTATATCGACCGGCAATGCGACAATGAAATCGCCCGTGCTCGCTCCCATCCTGATTTTCACCGCAACTTACCTGGTGCTGGCGCTCGGCCGGCTTCCCGGATTGCGCGTGGACCGCACCGGAGCCACCATCATCGGAGCCAGCCTCATGCTCGCGTTCAACGTGCTCACCGTGCAGGAAGCCTGGGCCGCCATCGATTACGATACCGTCCTGCTGCTGTTCGGCATGATGATCGTGGTGGCCAACCTGCGGCTCTCCGGATTCTTCGCCGTGGTCAGCGCCTGGGTGGTCCGGCACGCGCACCGTCCGCTGCCCCTGCTCAGCGGAATCGTCCTGGTCTCCGGCATTTTTTCCGCCTTCTTCGTCAACGACACCATGTGCCTCGTCCTGACCCCCCTGGTGGTTGAGATCACCGGCAGACTCCGGCGCAATCCCGTTCCATATCTCCTGGCGGTTGCCATGGCGGCCAATATCGGCAGCGTCGCTACCATTACCGGGAATCCCCAGAACATGATGATCGGCAGTTTCTCTCGCATTCCGTACGCCAGATTCGCCGCCGCGCTGTCGCCCATCGCGGGCGTGGGGCTCGTTCTGACCGTGGCGGTCATCGCCCTGGTCTACTGGGGCGAGTTCCGCAAAGAAGCGGCCCTCGATACTGCCGGCGTTCGCGTGCGGGTGAATCGCGCGCTGCTCTGGAAGAGCCTGGCCGTCTCGATCGGGATGATCGTCTTCTTCTTCGCCGGCTGGCCGGTGCCGAAAGTCGCGGTCATTGCGGGAGCGCTGCTGCTGGTCACTCGCCGCATCAAACCCGAGCGGGTGTATCGCGAAATCGATTGGAGCCTGCTGGTCATGTTCATCGGCCTGTTCATCGTGGTCGCGGGCCTCGAAAAAACCCCCGTGCCCGGCGACCTGTTCTCCGCCGCGTCGCGCTATCACCTGGACCGCATAGGACCCATGACCGCCTTCACCGCGCTGCTCTCCAACCTGGTGAGCAACGTGCCTGCCGTGCTGGTCTTCAAGGGCTTCGTGCCGCACCTGCCGGACCCGGCTCGCGCCTGGCTCATCCTGGCCATGTCTTCCACCTTGGCCGGGAACCTGACGGTGCTGGGATCGGTGGCCAACTTGATCGTGTTACAAAAGGCCAAGCGCGACGTGGATATCTCATTTTGGGAGTACGCCCGAACCGGTATTCCGCTTACTGTCCTGACGTTGGCGGCCGGCGCCTGCATGTTAAGATAGCGATTGCCCCTCATAACCCAGCGAGCCGGAACGTGGTTTGTCGAATCCGGTATTCAGGACCCCTGTGGCGGTGTGGCCCGCTATTACCGGGCCGATCTGCACCGGAATCAGGCGGCATCCACCGAGATCACCGGCTACGCCGTGAGCACTCTGGTCTACCTGCACGCGCTCACCGGCGAAGAGCGCTACCTCGATCGCGCTGTCACCGCCGCCCGGTTCCTTGCCGGAACCGCGTGGAACCCCGCGGCTCAGGTCATGCCGTTCGAGTTGGACCCGCCGGAATACACCTACTTCTTCGATTGCGGCATCGTCGTGCGCGGCCTTTTGGCCGCCTGGCGCGCCACCGGAACGCAGCAGTTTCTCGACGTCGCCGCCGCCCTCGGATGCCGCCTGGCCTGCGATTTCGCCTCTCCGGATGGCGATTTCCACCCCATCCTCTCCCTGCCAGGCAAACTGCCCACCCCACGCGAGGCGCTCCGCTGGTCGCAATCGGCGGGCTGCTACCAGTTGAAAGCGGCGATGGCGTGGTGGGATCTGGCCGAAGCCACCGGGGACGATCAGTTTCGCGCGCCCTACTTGCGCGTGCTCGAATATTCCCTCGCCACCTGGCGGCACTTTCTGCCCGGCCACCCCGACCGCCTCTGCGTAATGGATCGGCTGCATGCCTTCAGCTACTTTCTGGAAGGGCTGTTGCCCGCGAGCGCCGACCCGCGCTGCGCCGCTGCCATCCGCGAAGGGTTGCAACTCACGGCGCATCATCTCGCAGACATCGCCCCGGAGTTCGCCCGCAGCGACGTGTACGCCCAGTTGCTGCGCATGAGGCTTTACGCGGATGCGGCCGGCGTGGCTCCGCTGGACCGCGAAGCAGCCGCCCGGGAGGCCGCCCAACTGGCCGGTTTTCAAATTGCCTGCGAAGATCCACGCACAGACGGCGGGTTTTACTTCGGCCGGCGGCAGGGTGCCTGGATCCCTCACATCAATCCGGTTTCGACCGGATTCGGCCTGCAGGCGCTGGCCATGTGGCAAGCCGCAAATTCGGGAGGCCCGGTGCCACTCCGGCACCTGCTGATTTGAAGCAATGGGAATGCCCGTGCGATACCACCTGGCCCGATTCGCAGGGCGCCTTCGGCCGCGGCGAAGTCCGCCCCTGCCTCAGGAAGCCGCACCGAAAGCAGAAGACGGAATCTCCGTAGTGATCCCGTCGCGCAATGGCAAAGAACTGCTGCGCGCCCAACTGCCCGGCATCCGGCGCGACCTGCGCGAGATTGTTTCGGAAATCGTCGTCGTCGATAACGGCTCCGACGACGGCACGGCCTCCTGGCTGGCCGCCGAATGGCCCCGCATCCACGTGGAAGTTTCGCCCGAGCCGCTCTCTTTCGCGCGCGCCGTGAACCGTGGAATCGCCCGCGCCCGCTACTCCCACATCTGCCTGCTCAACAACGACATGCTGCTCGAGCCCGGTTTTTTTCAGGCCCTCGGCGCTGCCTTCGACAGAATCCCCGGCCTGTTTTGCGCCACCGCGCAGATCCGTTTTCCGGCGGGCGTGCGCCGTGAAGAGACCGGCAAAGCGGTGATGGCCCAGAACAGTCCGGAGGATTTTCCACTCCGCTGTGACGAGCCCATCGAAGGCGAAGATCTCACCTGGGTGCTGTACGGCAGCGGCGGCTGTTCCGTCTACGATGCCGCCAAACTGCACGCCCTCGGCGATGTGGACGAGGTCTACGAACCGGCCTACGTCGAAGATCTGGATCTGGGCTATCGCGCGTGGCAGCGCGGCTGGCCCAGCGTCTACGTGAATGGCGCCCTGGTGGAGCATCGCCATCGCGCCACCACCTCGCGCTATTACAAACCCGAGGAACTGGAACGTATCCTGGAGATCAACTACCTGAGGTTCCTGGTACGGGCGGTAGCCGATTCCCGCCTCTTCCGCAGACTCTGGGACCAGGCCATGCTGCGCCTGCAACTGCGCGCCGCGGTGAGTCCGGCTGCCCTGGATGCGCTGCGTGCGGCGCCCGAACTGGCGCTGCAGGGCGCTCCCGCCACGCCGCCCGACTATCCGGAGGAAGCCTTCCTGGCGCTGACCAACGGTTCGGTAGCCGTGTTTCCCGGCGCGAAGCCCACGGGAAAACCTACCATGCTGGTGGTCACCCCGTCCCTTAGCCGGCGCAGGAACCAGCCCAGCCATGAGCGCGATCAGGTGGTGGTGGCCTTCGCCGGGACCTTACAGGCGCCGCCTCCGGAGATCCTGAAAAACTTCACCGAAGTGGTGCTGGTGCGCTGGGCCAAAGGCCGCGAGGGAAACGCCGTGGCATTCCGCGCCGCCCTGCAACAGACCGTCACGAAGTGGCGTCCCATCGAAGCGCGCCTGGAAACCAGAGACATGGCGCAATACAGCGCGGACTGCGGCACCGCCCGCGTCGTTCTGGCGAAGTAGCCCGCGGTTCAGTTCGCCGACGGCCGCTCCACGTGATCGATTAGGAGGAAATCGCCGCGCGCCTTGGCCAACTCGGGCTTTAAACCGAGTTGCCGTTCGAGCGCGTCAAAAACCGATGGACCCGCAACCTCCGGCGAAGTTGCTCCCGCACCTCTGGGCTCGTCGGACGCATATTCCAGGTGGAAATCAAACAGCCCGGTGATCCCGGTCTTATTGACCACGGGGCGGTCGAGTGCCGGAAGCGAGTATTTGAAAAAGTCGTCGATACTCATCGCTGTGGCATCCAATGTCGCGATCGCTCCCTTCACCGCGACACCGCCTCCACAGTATTTTTGACCGGGCGGCAGCTCTGGAAAGGGTTGCGGCGGAAACTGTTCGAAGAAACGTGCAAAGTCGCGGGGGATGCAAGTTCCTGCTTGAAACGGCCGCAGCTTGAGTCCTCCCTTTGCCACAGTCAACGCATAGGCCGGAACCTCCCTGGTTTCGTGATGGAGCCTTAGCTTAAATCGGTCTTCGAGAAGCGTCTGGAGCATGGGCCCTCGCATCATTCCCTGGCCCTTGGCGCCATCTGCCTTGGCGTCGATCTGGTAGCGGTCGGAGTGGATCCAGGCTGGGCCGCCCTCTACCCCCGCACGCGATCGAGGGTTCACATGGCCGTTTGCGAAGAGGACGTACGCCCCCTCGATGAGGTCCATCACCGTCGAACAATCCACACGCAACGTTCCGGGGGAGAATTCTCCACCTCCGCCGCCGCCCTTCCTTTCTGGGGCGGAGCTCCCGCCCCTGCATGGTTTGATCGAGGCGACTACGAATTTCGGCCTGACAGCATGCCCGGGCTGGACGGCGGATTGCGCCCAAGCGAGCAACTGGAGGCAAGCCGCAAACCTGGCCAAAGAACTTTCCTTTCCGGGCCACAGATGTGGTGACGAGGGCCCCGTTCGTCTTTACGCCTTATCCCGCGGTCGCTCTTTGCGAATATAGTCCGTATCCTGCCGTGGCACGTCATCGCATTCGATGGCGATGGTGGTTGCCGGATCGTCGGGAGCTTTTTCCGGCAGGCCCGTCAGCCGCAGCCGAAACTTGTCCTGGTCGAACTTCACCTCTTTGTTACCGGCATACAGGTGCGCCGATTTCACTTTGTTCATCAGCCCGCCAATGGCGATGGTGTCACCCGGCCAGAAGTAAACGTGCGCGTACAGCGTGTTGCCTTTGCGCGTGAAGCCGGCGAACTGCGAACGCCGCGGCTGGCAGGTCTCCGATTGGTAAATCGTGGGGCCGTTGCGCTCCATCCATTTGCCCACCGTGGTCAGGATGCGCGTGGATTCCGGCGGAATCGAGCCATCCGCCGTGGGTCCGATATTCAGCAGGTAGTTGCCGGTATCGTGCGCGCAGGTCACCAGGTTGCGCACAATCGTTTTGGGCGATTTCCAGTTGTCGTCGGCCTTCTGATAGCCCCAACTGTCGTTCATGGTCATGCACGATTCCCACGGACGCGAATCGGCCGTGATGCGCTGTTCCGGTGTGGCGAAATCGCCGGGCAGTCCGGTGCGGTTGTTGACGATGATCTCCGGCTGAAGCTGGAACACCATGTCGTTTAGTTTGTCCGCCTCCCACCCTTCGGGCTTCAGCGGCCAGTTCACGTCGTACCACAGAATATCCACCTTGCCGTAGTTGGTGAGCAGTTCGCGCACCTGTCCGTGGATGTAGTCCACGAAGCGGCGGCGCGCGGCTTCATCGGTGGCACAGCGGGCGCCATCGGGATGGTGCCAGTCCATCAGCGAATAGTAGAAGCCCACGCGCATTCCCTCGGCGCGCGCCGCCTCGACATATTCTTTTACCAGGTCGCGCCCCGGTCCCTGTTTCGGCGCGCAGTAGTCGGTCAGCTTGCTGTCGAAATTGCAGAAGCCTTCGTGATGCTTGGTGGTCATCACCATGTACTTCTGGCCGGCCGCTTTCGCCAGCCTGGCCCAATCGCGCGCAAAGTTCGGCTTGGGTTTGAACTTCTTAGCCTGTAGCTCGTACTCGGCCACCGGAATGCCTTCGTTTTCCATCACCCATTCATGGCGGCCGAGCGTGCTGTAGAGGCCCCAGTGGATGAACATGCCGAACCGCGCTTCGTGCCACCATTTCATGCGCTGTGCGCGCGTGGCATCTCCGGCGGCGGGCGCGGATTTGGCGGCCTGGGCGGCAGCGGCGGCAACGCCCAGCATTTGCAGGTAGTCTCTTCGTGTCATGATGTTCAGCCCTAGTTTAACGCTAAATGGTACGGCATGGCAGGAGCTTGCGAGCGAGCGGCGCCCCATCCGCGCAGCGTTCTGGTACAGTAATCCAGGGGTGAAACAGCGTATGGCATTTTGCACGAACTGCGGCGGCCAGGTGAGTGGCGCATTCTGTAACCAGTGTGGAACCCGGGCGGGCGCATCGGGTGGGCAGACACCGCCGGTGCAGTCCGCGCCTTCGCCTGCTATGGCACAGCCGGGCGCTATGCCGCCGGCAGCGGCGCCGCGCAAGACCAATCCTCTGGTCTGGATTCTGATCATCGTCCTGTGCATCTTTGTTTTGGGCTTCGTCGGAGTGGTAGGCACCGGCTTCTTCATCGCGCGCAGAATCAGCCGCAACCCCGCCGCGGTCGCCGCGCGTCTGGCCGCCATGGCCGACAAGAACGTTGACGTGGTCAGCGAAGACGACGACGCCGGAACCATCACGCTCCGCGACCGCCACACCGGCAAAGCCGTCACCATGACCTTCGACCAGGCAAAGGGCGGCAAGTTCACCCTCAGCTCCGAAGGCGACGACGGCAAAACCGCCACCATGGAATTCGGAGCCGGATCCGGCAGTCTCCCCTCCTGGGTGCCATCCTACCCGGGGTCCTCGCCGCAGTTGAATCTCACCGCCCGCGGCGACAGCAATGACGGATCCGGCGAAGGCGGCAATTTCACCTTCACGACAGCCGACCCCTCGTCCCGTGTCCTCTCCTTTTACCAGGACAAGGCCAAGGACATGGGGATGAAGGTGAATCTGACGTCCACTACCGCGGATGCCGGAATGGTCATTGCCACCGACGAAGACTCGCACCGCACCTTGACCGCAATCGTAGGCAGCGACAGCGGCAAAACCACCGTGAACGTAACCTACGGGGCCAAGCGGTAACAAATCCGTAAAGCGCCACCGCGGGTTTTCCGTCCAGCCCTCCCTACTCAGATGCTCAACGTGTGTGCATTCTATCGCACGCGGAGTGTTACGCGGCTTGGGAGGGCGAAGTGGAGCGGGCGCCGCCCAGAACTTGCGGCAGTCCATCGAACGTGTTGATCAGAAGATCGAGCAAGGCGGGGTCCGGCCGTCCCTTCAGGAAAATGGCTTGCACGGGAGCGGGGAGGATTCGCCAGGGAACCCGGCCATATACCAGGGAAACCTCGGCCTGCTGGTAGCAGACAGCTCTGAGCTGGATCGCCAGCGAATCCCGGTTCAAGTGCCGGCGATTCTTCCCCAGTTCGGCAAGTCCGAAAACGGCGCGACCGAGCGGAATGAATTCCGGGCGGCGCAATTGTTCGATTGGCTCGCGGCTCTTTTGAGAGATGGCGGCGGCCAGCGCATTCTCCAGTGCGGCCCACGCCATATCGACCGAAGCGGGATGCGAGCGGTGGAGGGACGTTTCCACCGCCGGCTGGACCCGGTCCATGGGTAAGGCGCGGGAGAACTCCAGATGCAGCCAGGTGCGTTCGCCATTGGTCTCCCAACGGGCCGCGCGCCACTCGCGGCCGAAAAGCTCAAACGGATCCGGGAAGTGGACGGTTCCCCGCCAGCTTAGCTGTGTCGCCGGCCATGGGACGCGGATGCGGGCGTGGTCGGCCGAATAATCGATGCGCAGGCGCGCGCCGGGCTTGTAGACCACAGTATGCTGCTCCCCGCTCTGCACGCTATCGGACTCCCAGCAGCGGCCGTCCATGGTCACCACGGTGGAGGCAATCCGGACGCGATCATGCAGAATCTCCAATGCCTGTTCCGCCGCGATGGGGACGTGAATCTCTTCGCCGCTTTCGGCTGGCACGAACACCGCCCGCGCCACGGCGACGCGGTAATCCCGCGGAAGAGACGCGCCGGGCGCCACGCTCAAGAGGGTCGCGGGCATGACCGGCGGAGCGGGCGCCGCGGTGCGGCCCAGCAGAGCCAGCACAACGTCTACCAGAATCTCGGCGTCTGCCGGATAGATATACCGTGGCGAGAGAAGTCCGGGTTGCAGGAAGCCCTCGAGAGTTTCGGGCGACAGGCGCTCGCGCACCAATAGTCGTTCCAGCGCATTTCCGGCAGCGAGAACCGGGATTCCGCCCTTCTGCGAATCCGCGGGCCCGCTTTCCTCCACCAATAAACCGGCAATTTCCGCCGGCAACCATTCGTTCAAGAGCCTGGAGATGTAGGGCGCGAGGCGGTCGGGCCGCATATTGGCCCGCAGCGGCTCCGTTGGCGGAGGCTGGGCCAACGGCAATTTGCCGCCAACCACAATCTCCCGTTCGATCCAGGCCTGTATCTCCGCCAGGGCTTCCCGGGAATCCGCGTTCGGCAGCGGTTGCCGGAGGGCTTGTTTCAAAAGCTGATTCACTTGCTTCCACCACGCGCGCTGGTGTCCCCCGGCATAGACCGTCTTCAGCCAATAAGAAGCGAGCACCGGGATGGTTTCCGGATACGAACACTCCCACATTCGCGTGAGCAACGCTTCGAGATCGCTCCGTGCTGACTTCAACGGCGACACACTAATTAGACGGGCGCCGTCGCGCCAGTGTTGCAACCACCCGGTATCACTCCTCACAGTTGGAGCGTTCTCCGGCCAAATGCGTTCTATGACTCCGGTACTATGCCCCTGGCTCCTGAGGGTTGGCCAGCGCGGGAGCTTCGATTTTGAAAAATTCGCACCGTCTATTGACAAGGCCGCGGAGTGGGGATTAATATCTTTTTTAGCCAATGCACACGTGTGCAATGCGCCAACCAGGTTCGTTCGGTACGCTCGTGACTGATCGAAGGCCAAGCTCATCCATCCCGGCGAAACCCGCGTCCATCAAGGACATCGCCAGAATTGCGGGCGTGGCCCACTCCACGGTTTCCCGCGCCCTGCGCAACAGTCCGGTAGTGAGCCGGGAGACGGTGGAGAGAATCCAGCGAATTGCCGGCGAGGCGGGGTACCGGACCAGCGCCGCGGCGCGCAGCCTGGTCACACGGCGGAGCGACACCATTGGGGTGGTGGTGACCAACATTGCCGATCCGTTTGTTGCCGGCGTAGTGAGCGGCATCGAGGAGACGGCGGACCGCCACGGTTTGTCCGTGTTCCTGGCGAATTCCAACGCCGAACCGGAGCGCGAACTCCGGGTGGCGCGCAAGTTCGAAGAGAGGCGCGTCGATGGCATCATCGTCACCGCGTCCCGGGTGGGCGACCAGTATGTGCCGCTGCTGACGCACATGCAGGTGCCCATCGTGCTGCTCAACAATCAGCACCCCAGCCAGTTTGCGCATTCCGTGATGATTGCCAACACCCAGGCGAGCCTGGACGCGACGCGATACCTGATGGCCCTGGGGCACCGGCGGATTGCGTACCTCGGCGACCGCCAGGGATACCAGTCGGACACCGAGCGGTACGCCGGCTACCGAAGCGCACTGAAAGAGGCGGGCTTGCGTTTCGAGCCTCGCCTGGTGGCTCACGGCGACGGCAAGCCGGAAGGCGCCGAAAAGGCTGCCGCGGAACTGCTGGCGTTGCCGCAGCCGCCCACCGCCATCTTCTGCTACAACGACATGTCGGCCCTGGGCGCGATGCGGCAGATCCGCAGCCGGGGTCTGGCGATTCCCGCCGACATTTCCGTTGTGGGGTTCGACGATCTGTACATCAGCCAGTACCTGAATCCCCCGCTCACCACGGTCCGGCAACCCATGCGGCAGATGGGAAACCTGGCGATGGAGACATTGCTGCAGATTTTTGCCGGTTGCGGTTTGCGGCATGACATCAAAGTGCCCGGCGAGTTGATTGTGCGCGCGTCCGCGGCGCCACCAAAGGAGAAACAATGAGCAAATTGCTGGTCCATCCGGAGGCATTCACGGATCGGATTGAGAACTTCGGTTACGAGTACTTATCTTTCGAGGCCCGCAAACTGGCTGCGGGAGTGCAATACGCCGCCCAGACCGGCGCCAACGAACTGGCTATCGTGGTGCTCGGCGGGGTGTGTTCGGTCGCTACGCCGGAAGGCGCCTGGCCGCACATCGGCGGGCGCAGTTGTGTATTCGACGGCCTGCCATATACGGTGTACGTGCCGGTGGCGACGAGTTTCTCCGTCACGGCCGATACCGCTTGCGATCTGGCATTTTGTTATTGCCGCGCCGAAGAGCGCCACCCGGCGCGCCTGGTGGCGCCCGACGAGGTCCGCGTGGAAATACGGGGCGGCGGGAACGCCACGCGGCAGATCCATCACATGTTGACTCCGGAGTTTCCGGCGCATCGCCTGCTGGTGGTGGAAGTGTTTACACCGGCGGGCAACTGGTCCAGCTATCCGCCGCACAAGCATGACGTGCATAACCCGCCGGGGGAAGTGGACCTCGAAGAAATCTACTATTACCGGCTCGACCGTCCGGAAGGTTACGCGATTCAGAAGGTCTATACAGCCGACCGGCGCGTCGACGAGACGCTCTCGGTGCGCGACGGCGAACTGGTCCTGATTCCGGAAGGCTATCACCCGGTGGTGGCGGCGCACGGTTACAACGTGTACTACTTGAACGCGCTGGCAGGGTCGGCGCGATCCATGGCGGCGTCCGACGACCCGGATTATGCCTGGGTCCGCGGCGCCTGGCGGGAGCAGGACGCGCGTTTGCCGATGGTGAAACGATGAGCGCGGTGGACGTAGCGGTACTGGGCAGAATCGGGTACGACCTGTATTCCGAGGAGCCGCACGTGCCGTTGCCGCAGGTGCGGCGATTCTCGCGTTACCTGGGCGGTTCCAGCGCCAACATGGCGGTGGGCCTCGCCCGGCTGGGCGCCCGGACCGGCATCATCGGCTGTGTGGGCGACGACAGCCTGAGCCGCTTCCTGCTGGATTTCCTGCGGGCGGAAAGCGTCGAAACCAGCCACGTGAGTACGGCGCCCGGGTTTCTGCCGTCACTGTGCCTGACGGAGGTATGCCCGCCCGACAAATTCCCGCAAGTATTCTACCGGCACGAGGCCGTCGATACCAAGCTGGATGCGACGGACGAAGACCTGGACTACGCGGCATCGGGACGCATGTTCGTGACCAACGGCACGTCGCTGTGCGCCTCGCCGTCGCGCGAATCCACCTACCGGGCCATGGAACGGGCGAAGACCGCCGGATGCCGCGTGGTGTTGGACGTGGACTACCGTTCCATGTCCTGGAGAAAGCCGGAGGAGGCCGGTCTGGCCATACGGCTGGCGCTGCCGCTGGTGGATGTGCTGATTGGCAATCAGTTGGAATTGAAGCTGGTGGCGGGCGCGGAGGATCTGGACGAAGCCACCCGGAAGCTGCAGGCGGCAGGCGTGCCCATGCTGGTCTCCAAATTGGGAGATCTGGGAACGCGCGTCTGGACTGGCGGCGACTCGGTTTACCTGCCGCCGTACTCGGTGGCTGTCTGCACCACCATCGGCGCCGGCGACGGCTTCGCTTCCGGTTTCCTGTATGCCATGCTGCAAGGGCTTCCGGTGATCGAATGCCTGCACTACGGGAATGCGGCGGCGGCCATTGTGGTGAGCCGTTTGAGCTGCTCGGAAGCCATGCCGGTGCTCTCCGAAGTGGAAGAGATGATGCGGCAACAAAGAAAGGGCTATTGAGAATTGCAGAATAGCGTGAAAAAACCGCTCCCTGACGGTCGGGGCTCGGAACAACGCCAGACGCCGTCACGCAGAGCCGCGACCGTGAGGGAGCGGTCGCCGATTTGGCGGAAGGTCGTCTCCCTATTACGCGAGGCTCAATAAGTGTTCTCGAGCAAAGAATTCTTCCCCGATGCGCTTCTGGCCCGTTTGACGGAACTGCGCGTGAACGATCCGGATTTCGCCTGGCACGCCAGCGAGGCACGCACGCAAAGGGAGTTGCTGGCGCCCGGCGGCAAGTTGAATCTTCTGGCGGCGGACCACCCGGCGCGCAACGTGACCAAAGTAGGCGCGGACCCGCTGGCGATGGCCGACCGCCGCGACTACCTGGCGCGCATCGTGCGGGTGCTGGCGAGCGAGCGCGTGGACGGCGTCATGGCCACCATGGACATCCTGGAAGACCTGTTGGCCATCGACGGATTGTTGCGCACCGCCGGCGCCCCCACGCTGCTGGACGGCCGGGTGCTCATCGCCAGCATGAACCGCGGAGGCTTGGCGGGCAGCAGTTGGGAGTTGGACGATCCGGTGACCGGCGCTACGCCCGCTACCTGCCGCGAGTGGCGGCTGGACGGAGCCAAACTCCTGCTGCGTGTGGATGAGCAGGAACCCGCCTCGCTCAAGACGCTGCTGGCGAGCGCGCAGGCGATCCAACAATCCAACGCGCTGCGGATACCCATGTTCCTGGAACCCTTGCCGGTGACCAAAACCGCGAAGGGCTACGCGGTGGTGAAGACGGCCGAGGCGCTCGCCCGCCTGGCGGGCGTGGCTAGCGCACTGGGTGACAGCAGCCGGTATCTGTGGCTCAAGCTGCCCTACTGCGAGGGGTACGAGGCGGTAGCGCGCGCCACCACTCTGCCGATTCTGTTACTGGGCGGGGAATCGGCCGGAGACCCCTCGCCGTTCCTGCGGCAACTCGAGGGAGCGCTCCGTGCGGGACCCAATGTGCGCGGCGCGTTGGTGGGGCGAAATGTTTTGTATCCGGGAGACGAAGATCCGCTGGCTATGGCAGAGGCGGCGGGCGGCATCGTACACGAGGGGTGGAGTGTGGACACTGCTTTGGAACAGATGGCGGCAAACCGCGGGCGCGATATGGATCGCCTGTCGCGCTGGCTCTGAGCCGCCGGATTGAAGGAGGTGCAGGTTGGCAACGCGTCGCGTCACCATGGCTCAGGCGCTTCTGAGCTTCTTGAAAAACCAGTATGTAGAGCGGGACGGACAACAGCACGCATTCTTTGCAGGCGTGCTGGGGATCTTCGGCCACGGCAATGTGGCGGGCATCGGCCAGGCGCTGCAACAGGATCCCGGGTTTCCCTATATACCGGTGCGGAATGAGCAATCGGGGGTGCATCTGGCGGCGGGGTACGCCAAAGCGAGCAACCGGCTGCGCGCCTTCGCCTGCACGTCATCCATCGGACCGGGAGCGACCAACATGATCACCGGGGCGGCGCTGGCGACCATCAATCGCCTGCCGGTGCTGTTGCTGCCGGGAGACATTTTCGCGCGCCGGAACGTGGCGCCGGTACTCCAGCAATTGGAGTCTCCGTCCACGCAGGACATCGGCGTGAACGATTGCTTCAAGCCGGTGTCGCGGTACTGGGACCGCATCTATCGGCCGGAACAATTGATTACGTCGCTGCCGGAAGCGATGCGCGTGCTCACATCGCCCTCCGATTGCGGTGCGGTCACTCTGGCGCTGCCGCAGGACGTGCAGGCCGAAGCGTACGACTACCCCGAGGAACTGTTCCGCAAACGCGTGTGGTTGATCCGCAGAGGGCAGCCCGACCAGTTGTCGCTGGAACGCGCGGTGGCTGCCATCCGCGCCAGCCGCAAGCCGCTGATCGTAGCCGGCGGCGGCGTGCTGATGAGCGAAGCATCCCAGGCGCTGGCGGAGTTCGCCGCGCAAACCGGCATCGCGGTGGCAGAAACGCAAGCCGGCAAAGGCTCGCTGGCCTACGACCATCCGCAATGCGTGGGCGCTATTGGAGCCACTGGCACACTGCCCGCCAATCGCCTGGCGCATGACGCAGACCTGGTAATCGGCATCGGCACGCGCTATTCCGATTTCACCTCTGCCTCCATGACGGCGTTTCAGAATCCCGCGGTCCGCTTCGTCAACATCAATACCGCCGAGTTCGACGCCTACAAAGTCTCGGCGATTCCGCTGGTGGCGGACGCGCGCGTGGCGTTACAGCAACTGGCCGCAGCGCTGCCAGGCTACCGTGTCGGTACGGACTACGCGGCTCAAACCGCCGGCCTCAAGGAAAAATGGGAAGCGGAAGTGGACCGGCTGTTCCACTTGAACAATCCGGGACGCCCGGCGCAGAGCGAAGTCATCGGCGCCCTGTGGGAAGCCGCGGGGCCGCGCGACGTCCTGCTCTCGGCGGCGGGCAGCCATCCGGGCGACCTGCACAAGTTATGGCGGACGCGCACGCCCAACGGCTACCACATGGAATACGGCTACTCGTGCATGTCCTACGAAATCCCGGGCGCGATGGGCGCGAAGCTGGCCGACCCCACGCGCGAGGTTTACGTCTTCCTGGGCGATGGCACCTACCTGATGATGCCCACGGAAATTGTCACTTCGGTGCAGGAAGGCATCAAGATCATCATTGTGCTGGTGGACAATCACGGCTTTGCCAGCATCGGCGGGCTGAGCCGGTCGCTGGGACAGGGCGGATTCGGCACCAGCTACCGGCTGCGTTCGAAGGAATCCGGCCAACTGGACGGCGACTGCCTGACCGTCGATTATGTGGCCAACGCTCGTAGCCTGGGAGCGCACGCCTTGCGGGCAAGTACGCTGGGGGAACTGCGGGAGGCCTTGCAGAAGGCCAGGACTCTGGACCGGACGACGGTGATCGTGGTGGAAACCGACCCGTCCGTGACGGTTCCGGGGTACGAATCCTGGTGGGACGTGGCGGTCGCCGAAGTTTCCACGATGGCGAGTGTGCAGGAATCGCGGGCGCGCTATGAAGTGGCTCGCAAGAACGAACGGTATCATCTGTGAACTGAGGAATCATGGCAAAGCTGCTGGTGGGCAACGCCCCTTGTTCCTGGGGCACGCTGGAATTCGATGCGGCCAAAGGAGAGCAGATTCCGTTTGACCGCATGTTGGACGAACTCGCCGATGCCGGATACACCGGCACGGAATTGGGGGATTGGGCTTACATGCCCACGGACCCTGTAAGGCTAAAGGCGGAACTCGAAAAGCGAGGCCTGGCGATGCTGGGCGCGTTTGTGCCGGTGGCACTGAAGGAACCATCCGCGCACGCAGAGGGCATCGCCAATGCGGTGAAGACGGCGCGATTGCTGGCCGCAGTGGGTGGGACACCGGCGCCCTACCTGGTGCTGGCCGACGATAACGGCACGGTGCCGGAACGGACCCGCCTGGCCGGACGCGCCACCGTGGAAGCGGGCTTGACACCGGCCGAGTGGAGAGTGTTCGCGGGCGGCGCCGGCCGGGTGGCTGACGCCGTGTTTGAGGAGACCGGCCTGCGGACGGTTTTCCACCACCACTGCGCCGGTTACGTGGAGACTCCGGACGAGATCGTCACCCTGCTGGCGTTGACCCATCCCGAAAGGCTCGGGCTGGTATTCGACACCGGCCATTACTGCTACGGGGCAGGGGATTGCGACGTGGTCCCGGCTCTGGAGCGCTTCGGCGATAGAGTTTGGTACATCCACTGCAAGGACTGTGAGCCGGAGGTGGCGCGGCAGGCACGTGCGGAACAGTGGGATTACTTCACGGCTCTGCGCCACGGAGTTTTCTGCGAATTGGGAAAGGGCTGTGTGGATTTTCCGGCCCTGCTGCGCTGGCTGGCGGCGCGGCACTACGAGGGCTACGTGCTGGTGGAGCAGGATGTTCTGCCGGGCATGGGTACACCGAAAGAGAGCGCGCGCCGCAATCGCGAATATCTGCGTTCCATCGAATGCAATTTCCAGTGAGTTGCTACCAATAGAGGACCTCATGAGAACGAATCCACTCAATGTCGGCATCATTGGCGCCGGGCGCATCGGCAAAGTACACGCGGAAGGGCTGGCCTTCCGGCTGCCGGAAGCCCGCATACTGGCCATCGCGGACGTCAACCGCGAGGCCGCGCAGGCGGTGGCAACACGCTGCGGCATTCCCACCGTGGCCGAATCCAGCCAGCAGATTCTGGCGAATCCGGAAATCGAGGCCGTCCTGATCTGCTCCTCCACCGATACCCACGCCGGCCTGATCGTGCAGGCGGCGCGGGCGGGTAAGCACATCTTCTGTGAGAAGCCGATCTCCCACAGTCTGGGCGAGATCCATCGCGCCCTGGAGGCGGTGGAACGGGCCGGCATCAAACTACAGATCGGCTTCAACCGGCGCTTCGACGCCAACTTCGCCCGCGTGCGCCAGGCGGTGGTGAGCGGCGAGATCGGCACTCCCAGGCTGATGCATATCATCAGCCGCGACCCTGCGCCCCCGCCTCTTGCGTACATCCGGAGCTCCGGCGGCATCTTCCTGGACATGACCATTCACGACTTCGACATGGCGCGCTTTCTGATCGGCGACGAGGTGGAGGAGATCTATACGTCTGGCGGGGTGATGGTAGACCCGGAGATCGGCGCGGCCGGCGACCTGGATACGGCGCTGATCGTTTTGCGCTTTAAAAACGGCGTCATCGGGACAATCGATAACAGCCGCCAGGCCGCCTATGGGTACGACCAGCGGGTGGAGATTCTGGGAAGCCGGGGCAGTATCGGCACGCAGAACTGCTATCCCAACCAGGCAGTGGTCAGCACCGCCACCGAGGTCCGCAGGGACTTGCCGCTGAACTTCTTCATGGACCGGTACACGGAGAGCTTCGTCAGCGAAGTCCGGGCCTTTGTGACGGCGGTCCGGGAGGATGGGCCAACGCCAGTGGCGGGAATCGACGGGCTGGTGGCGGTAGTCATGGCCATAGCGGCCCGCCAGTCGTATGAACAACACAGGCCCGTAAGGCTGGACGAGATCGCCGCGCCGGTCCGGTGAACCGGTCAGAAGTATCCATAAGCCAGCCAGCCGCCGTCCACGTAGAGCGAGTGGCCCGTGACGAAGCCGGCACGCTCGCTGAGCAGGAAGGACACGGCGTCGGCGACATCGGCGGGTTGGGCCAGGCGGCCCAGCGGGATGCGGGCTTTGACTTGCTCTTCGTTCACGTTGCCGGCCGCGATGTTGCGCTGGGTCATTTCGGTAGCGACATAAGCCGGACCGACCGCGTTGACGCGAATGCGCCTTTCGGCCCACTCAATGGCCAGCACCTTGGTGAGCATGGCCACGCCCGCCTTGGCCGCACAGTAAGCCGCACGGCGAGGGAAGGCGGCTTCGGCATTGGTGCTGGTAATGAATACGATTCCGCCGCCGGCTGTCCCCATACGCTTCGCGCAGGCCTGCGCCGAGTAGAACGCGCCGTTGAGTTGCACGTCCACCATGCGAGCCCAGTCCGTGGGCGGCAGCGAGAGGGAGTCGTGCGGCTTGCTGATGCCCGCGCAATTCACCATCCCGTCGAGCTGCCCAAATCGCTCGACGGCAGCCTGCGCCGCTTGCTCGCAAGACTCGGGGTTAGTGATATCGCAGGCAACGCCGATGGCTTGCCCGCCGCCCGCCACGATGTCCGCGGCGTGAGCCTGGGCCGGGGCTCCGTTCAGATCGGCGATGACGATGCGCGCGCCTTCCGATGCCAGGCGTGCGCCGGTCTCGGCTCCGATGCCACCGGCCCCGCCGAATACGACGATCACTTTTTCTTGCATAGCGGAAATCAGAGCATAGCATCAGAAGAGCGAGGCGCCAAAAAGTCAGCTCAGAGTACCCTACCGGGCCGGCCGGTTGAAAAACAGGAGGCTCGAAGCACCGGACCGCGCGGCCACGATGTCCGGGTAGCCATCGCCATCCAGGTCCGCCGCGGCGAGCCCGTAGGTGGCGCCTTTGTTGTCGCCGAAAGTGACGCGGTTGTAGTGCCGCCCTTTTCCAGTATTGAAGTAGATGGCTCCCGGCGCATTCACATAGCCCACGATGATCTCGGGCATCCCATCTTTGTTCAGATCGGCGGCAAGCATGGAATACGGCAAGGCTTCCCGCCCCGCGATCTTCAGCCCGGGTCCGAAATTGCCGCCGCCCTGGTTGAAGTATAGGAAGAGGCCCTCTTCCTCATGACAGGCGGCGATATCGAGCCGCCCGTCTCCATCGAAATCGGCGACCGCGAGGGCACGGGTCGATGAATGCGGCGGGCCAAAAGGCCGCTTGCGAAGGAAATTGCCCTTTCCATCGTTCAGGTAGACCACGCTCTGGCAGTCGTCGCGGCAGGCGACGATCACATCCTGTGACCCATCACCATCCATGTCGCCCGCCAGAACCGTCGCGGATGTCTCCGGACCGAGCGGCTGGCACTGGAAGTGCGCCCTGCCGTCGTTGAAGCAGAGGTAGCTGGGGCCCGGCCGGTTGGCCACCGCGATGTCCGGGGAGCCATCGCCATTCAGGTCCGCCAGCACCACGTTCCGCGTCGGCCAGCCAGGGTCGCCAAACGTTCCGGCCATCGTGAAGCGGCCCTTTCCGTCGTTGAGCAACACAACCTTGGGGTCTGGGCGATCGTTGCTGATCACCATGTCCAGGCTGCCGTCCCCGTTCAGATCCGCCAGGGGCGCCGAATAGCTGCGATCCGGCTTGTTGGGGAGCGGCGGCCCCGGCACGAAGTGGCCTTTCCCATCCCCGAAGAGCACCACGTCCGGCAAGGGCCAGTGCCGCCCTTTGGCAAGGACGATATCGAGGTGTCCGTCGCCGTTCAGATCGCCCACGCTTACGTTCGCGGTGGTTTCCGCCACCTCCTCCAGCGGCAGAGACTGGTCAAAGGAACGCATACTTTGTCCCCAAAGCAGGAACAGGCCGGCGCTCAAGGCCATTCCCGTCGCGGCGGCGCGTCTCTTCATTTGTCTACCTTCTGAAGCGAGACCGTTCCAATTTTCTGATCGTCCTCGAACACGTCGCCGCTGAGTTTGTTGCCCTCCAGTTTCATGGTCAACCGCAGGACCGTCGCACCGGGGCGCGCCTCGATGGTGACCTGCCCGCCGTCGATGCGCCCGCTGGTAAGGGCAAACTGTTTGGCCTCCGATGGGCCCTGGGTGCCGGTGATCGTGCCGCCCTGCTGTTTCAGAAGGACGCAGGCGCCGCCATGAGTACCGGTGTTCAAGTCTAGCGATCCGGTCCATTTTCCGGTGACGTCAGCGCCCCAGGCACCGCTCGCCAAAAGCAAGAACAAACCAAAGCCACGCAGTTTTGTCATTTCGTCCCTCCTTGAGCGAAACAGTCTTTCCAGGATTCATGAAATGCGGTCCAGGCAGGCGGCTCCGCCGCATCGCCCCCGGCAGCGGGGATCAGCAGGCTGCCATGGCCGCGGAGGCAGAGAACTTCCACTCCCGGGCGATCCAGAATGATGCTGCTGTGCGACCCGATGCGCACCGGCAGCGCCAGAAACCGGTAACACACAGGGCAGCGTCCCTGCTGGTCAAGAAGCGCCCACCACAACATCAGGGCCGCGGCGGCCAGGAGCAGGCCAGGGAGAAGGAATGCGGTCGTTACGCTTCCGGCACCCGAGGAAGAGATCGGCAGCCCCGCGGCCAACTCGGCCCAGGCTGACACGATCGCGCCTTCCGCCAGGGCCGTCTTGACCAAATAGAAGAGGATGCCACGCGACCGCACGCGCGAAACGATCAATCCGATTCCCAGGGCCAGGGCACAGACAACCGCCGCAAAGACCAGCGGCGCGCGCATCCGGCCCTTCACGAATCGCAGCGATACAGCGCGGCCATTGGTCATGCGTGTCAATGCCGCCTCGGTCTGCCGCGGGCGATCCGAAGCTCTCAGCCGGGCGAGAATGCCCATTCTGGCCGGTTGCAGATCGAGCAGCTTCACGGCTTCGATGGTATGCCCCAGGAACCGAAAAGGCAGGCGAGGGACTGCGCCGAGAACATCGTAGAAGCCGGGCGTCACGCGGAGGACCGGCCCATCGATCAGGAACCCGGCCAGGGAAGCTCCGGTCCACTGCTTCTGGAAGGCAAGGAGGTCGGCGGAGGAAGGCACGGCTTCGAGGCCCATCACGGTGGCTGACCGCGACAGCAAGACCAGTTGCTCCGGTTGGCGGCCGGGCAGTCCGGCAATCGCCTGACGGCAGTTTTGAAAGGCGTGCGTGGAGGCCAAAAGAAGGGCCATCACGATCAGCGGCACGGCCAGACAGAACGCCGGATGGCCGACGACCGGCCGCAGATCGAATCCGGACAGGCGCAGATCGGCGGCGTCGGAAAAAGCTCCCATGGCGAAGCGCAGCAGCTTACTCCGGATTTCCGCGGGGGATTCGCCTCTATCCGTAAGCAACGCGTAGCCGTGGCGGATTTCTGCGGTCCATTGGCCGGCCCAGTCGTCGCGCAATTTCCGCGGCACCAGCAGGCTGGCCAATCGAACTGCGAAGCGGCAGGCGGAAACAACTGGACACATAGCTCATTCCCTTGGCGAGGCAATTACGGGAAACCGGTTGCCGGCGGCTTCCAGAGCCCGTTTCCCGTCCGCGGTGACCCGGAAGTACTTGCGCGGAGGGCCCCCGGGCTCCGAGGCAGCGGCGGCATCGCGATCGGAGCGAATGAGCCGCGCCGCTTCCAAACGGCGCAGCGCGGGATAGATGGTGCCGCTGGGCAGGCCCGTCGCTTCCATCATGTCGAAACCGTAGCAGTGGCCATCGCGGATAGCTTGCAGGATGATGGCCGAGGCCAACGAGAGCGTGTAGTTCCCCATACCCGGACGCTCAGAATATAGCATTCTACATAGTTGGACGTCAAGACTTCGTTGTGCGGATATCAACGCTAAACCTTCAATGCTGTCCACTCAGACCGCCGCCGAGGGACAACCCAAAAACACCCTGAACACTTGTCAGCGCACCGTCGTCAGTCGCAAAGAGGGGCATATGACAAAACACCGGCTCGGCATCGCCGTCGTCTTCGCCCTCGCTGGCACTGTGTCGCAAGATCTGATCCAATCCGCCGCACCTCCCGCCAGACCGAAGTTCGAAGTGGCATCCGTGAAGGAGTGCAAGGGCGCGGACCCGGCCCCTCCCTCCGTTTCGTCACCCGGCAGGCTAAGTTTGGGGTGTTGGAATCTGATGACGGTGATCCTCCAGGCATGCGAGGTATTCGCGTCCGGTAAGCTCGATCCGCTGAACCCCATGCCGTCCACGCCAGTTGAGGGCGCTCCGGCATGGGTACGCTCCGCCAGATATGCGATTGACGCGAAAGCGGACGGCCGGCAAAGCGCGGCCATGATGAGGGGACCCATGATGCAGGCGCTTCTGGAGGAGCGGTTTCACATGCGGACGCACCGGGAGATCCGGGAAGTTCCCGTTTATGTAATGACCGTGGCAAAGGGAGGTCCTAAATTCCGTCCGTCGAAGGAGGGCAGTTGCCAGCCCTACGCTGGTGGGGATCTGAACGTGCATCTCGACGGTATGCCGTGCGCCGAACCCCAAACTTCAAGGAAGGGGCCGATTATGGCGATCGACTTCCGTGGTGTCAGTCTCGATGCCTTTGCCAAAGACCTTCACCCCGACGGCCGCCGCGTCATCGACCGGACTGGCCTGGCGGGAGCGTTTGACATCCATCTGGAATTGGAAGACAACGCCCCCGATTCGCCGGGCCCGGGCAGCGGAGCGGCAAGTGACCCTTCGCCCCACAGTTCTTTTATCGTGGCACTGCGCGAGCAACTTGGACTTCAACTCGCTCCCGGTAAAGGATCGGGCGAGTTCCTCGTCATTGACCACATCGAAAGACCCTCGGGTAATTAGGGCCGCAGACCGTTTGGGTGAGTCGGCCCGGCTGGACGAACCGGCTGTGAGGCGCTACCACGGCCACGTCGAGATGCCGAGCGACTGCTCCACGCATGCCCAGGCTGTGAGCGTGCCGCCCGCGGGAATCGGGTTAGCTTGGGACGGATCGGAAGTTGTCGTGGGATTGTAATTTCCCATCCCGGTGGTTACTACCAGTTGGCTTCCGCATGTCATCGGCTGGCCTACCTGCCTTCCGTTGCTATCCGTATTGTAGTGAACCACCGGAGCGCCTAACACCGCCGACGAATAAGCCGCGGGCGTACCTGCAATCTGCGAATTGCTCACGCAGGCGAGGGGTGCGGGAGTGCAGAATGTTGGATTAAGGGGAACGGATCCCATGTCACTGACCAAAAAATTGGGGTCGCCGACTCTGAGGCAGAATTGCTGCGGACTCAACTGCGGACCGCTGGCGAGCGGTTGGAGCGGATCGTAGAAGCCGCCGCTCATCATGACCTTCGAGATGAACTGGCCCGGTTGAAGCTTGAATGGGAGAGGCGGGGCCTGGTACTTTTCGTGGGCGTTGAGCTTGAAATCGCTGGCTTTGAACGTTCCCACCTTGACCAGCGTTCCCGCACAATCCAGTTGGGGAACGGTCGCCCAGTGACCCTGATTATTGGTTGGCAACACGGAATACCAGGTGCCGCCGGCGGTCTGCTCTCTGGTCTCGCCAGTCTGCTCGTTGAGACAGATGTCGGTGCCGGGAATGTAATGGAACGCGGCGCCATATAACGAGCATACTTTGACGTACTCGACCTGCGCGTGGCCGTTTGAGGCAATGCCGAGCAGCCCGGCAGCAAGTGTGATGGATAGGAACAGCTTCTTCAAGAAGGCCTCCATGGTGTGCAAGATGTGATCTCTTCGCCGAGGGTCAGAAAAGCAATCTTGCGCTGAGCCAACCCGATCGAACAACTCCGGTTGCCGGAAAAGGCAGTTGCCAGCGTAGTTCGTCCTCAAGTTTTTGTCAAGTAATCTGAAGTAATTGTCATGTCATATGTGTGCATCGGGCGGACCTGTTCCGCCCAATGTGATACGCTTGGACTCTGCCTATGACTGTCCGCTAGCCAATCCGGCTGCCGGCCCACACCGTAAGGCGTGGTGTCGTTCCTCGTAGTCGCTTTCAAAAAATCAGGAGTGCACAGTCATGTTGTTGGAGTCTCTGGGCGCCGGCGCCGCGGTGTACGGCGCTTTTCAATGTCATGCCGCGCGAGGCCTGGTGCTGGGCCGCGTCGCGTTTGCGCATCGCGACCGATACCGGTTGATTACGGAAATGGAAGAACTGGAAGCGGAGCCTTCTGGCTCGCTATGGTTCCGCTCGCCGGACGCCGCGGCGATGCCGGTGGTGGGCGATTGGGTAGCGGCTCGGGTGGTCGGGCCCGGGCAGGCGCTGGTGGAAGCGGTGCTGCCGCGCCGCACCTGCTTTTCGCGGCGGGCGCCGGGGAAGCGCGAAGAGCAGCAGGCGCTCTCCGCCAATATCGACCTGGTATTTCTGGTGTGCGCGCTGGATGGCGATTTCAGCCTGCCGCGGCTCGAGCGGTACCTGACTCTGGCCACCGAAAGCGGCGCATCGCCGGTGGTGGTACTGAACAAGGCCGACCTGTGCGGCGACCCAGCGGGCCGGATCCGGCAGACCGCGGCGGTGGCGCGCGATGCGCCGGTAGTCGCAACCAGCGCACTGGGCAGCCCAGGCGTTGCGGGACTGCGCACCTTTCTCGCGCCGGGACGAACGGTAGCGCTGCTGGGGTCGTCGGGCGTCGGCAAATCGAGCATCGCGAACGCGCTGCTGGGCGAGGATCGCCAGCGCACCGCGGACGTGCGGGCGCAGGACGGCAAGGGCCGCCACACTACCTCGCATCGCCAACTGCTGGCGCTGCCGGGAGGCGGAGCGCTGATCGATACTCCCGGGATGCGCGAGTTGCAACTCTGGGCCAGCGGCGACAGCGTGGACGAGACGTTTGACGAGATTGCCGCCACCGCCCGCGCGTGCCGGTTCCGGAACTGCTCGCACCAGGGCGAGCCGGGGTGCGCCGTGCGGCAGGCTCTGGACGCAGGCGCGATTTCGGCGGAGCGGTGGCAGAGTTACCAAAAGCTGCGGGCGGAAGCCAAGTGGCACGAGCGGCTGACGGAGCCCCTGCGGGCGCAGGAGTACAAGCGATGGGTGAAATCGATTCACAAATCGCACCGGCAGGGGCGGAAGCAGTGATCGCCTGAGTTACCAGGGCGCCACCCGCGCTAGAATCGCAGGTATGAGAATTACCTGGCTGGGCCACGGCAGTTTCCAGTTTCGTCTCCCTTCGGGTCAAGTGATTATGATGGACCCCTGGACCGACGGCAATCCGAAATTTCCGCGGGGCTACGAGATCGACCGGGTGGACACGATCTGCATCTCGCACGGGCACTTCGATCATATTCACGATGCTGTGCCCCTGGCGAAGAAGTTCTCTCCCGAAGTAGTCGCGATTTTCGAAACATGCCACTGGCTGGAGTCCAAAGGCGTCAAGAACACGCGCCCGATGAACAAGGGTGGGTCGCAGCAGGCGGGCGACGTGACCGTCACGATGACGCACGCGGTGCACAGTTGCGGAATCTCGGACGGCGACCAGATCGTTTACGGTGGCGAGGCCGCGGGCTACGTGATGCGGCTTCCCGATGGCCGTGTGCTGTATTTTTCCGGCGATACCAATGTGTTCTCGGATATGGCGCTGATTCAGGAGCTGTATCGGCCGGAACTGGCCTTTCTGCCGATCGGCGACCTGTTCACCATGAGCCCGCGCGAGGCCGCCGTGGCCTGCCGGATGCTGAAGACGAAGAAAGTGATTCCCATGCACTTCGGCACGTTTCCGCCGCTCACCGGCACGCCGGCGCAACTGGCCGGGCTGCTTGCGGGCACGGGCACCGAAGTATGGGAACTGGTGCCCGGCAAGACCGTGGAATGGTGAAGCCCCGGACCCGCGCTACTGCCCGATGAACTTGGCCACCGCGTCGATCGCTTCGGGCGCCACGTGCGCGGCCTTCTTGTACTCTTCCTCGCTGCTCTTGCCTTCTCCAGCGACGAAGATATGGTTTAGCGACGGATAGCTCTGGACGGTCGAACCCTTGGTGCCGGCCAGGGCCTGCTTCCACAGGTTGAAGTCGGTCATGCTGGTCTGGAAATCGCGCTCGCCCTGGAGGACCAGGATGGAGATGCCCAACTTTTTGGCGGCGGCGGGAGCGTTGTACCCCTTCAGTTGTATCCAATAGGCCGCGGGAAGGCCGAATACGCGCGGCGCGCCATCATCGGCAGCTTCCAGTTGTTTGATCTTGGTGACCGCCGCCTTGGCGGCAGTCTCCTGCACCGCCGGCAGGTTCTTGGCCTGGATCTGCTCCAGGATCAGATCCTCCAGGGGGCGGGCACTGGCGCCGAGAATGATCAATCCCGCGAGTTTGCCGTCTTCGGCGGCGACTCGCGGCAGCAGGTATCCGCCGAAATCGTGACCCAGGGCGAAGACGCGACTGCCGTTCACTTCGGGCTGGCTGCGCAGCAGGGCGATGGCCCTGGATGCGTCTTCGATCACCTCGTCGTCAGGGGTGTAAGAGGTGCTGGCCATCTTGGCGGTGTACACCTTGGTGCGCTTTTCGTAGCGCAGAACGGCGATGCCGCGGGATGCCAGGCCTTCCGCCAGATCGCGGAACATCTTCGTGCCGCCCACGGTCTCGTCACGGTCGTTCGGTCCGAAGCCGTGCACCAGCACCAGCGCCGGGAAGGGTCCGCTGCCGCTCGGAACGCAGAGCGTGCCGGGCAGCTTCCACTGATCGCCGATGGTGACGGCGCGCTCTTTGAAGGAGCCGGCTTTCACGTATGACGGGGGCTGCCACGCCACCTGCCCGGGCCGGAGGAGCGGCGCGGACACCTGGCCGCTGGCGTTCACACTCATCTGCACATCGATGGCGCGGCTGGCGAACTTCACCGGGAAGATCACGATGCTGACCGGACCCATGTCCTGCACGGTGGGTTTTCCGATCTCTTGCACCGCGCCCCAGGTTTTGATTTCGACGCCCAGTTTGGTGAGGTCGGATTGGGTATTCGGGGTGCGATAGGCGGGAGTGATCATCTGTACGAGGTCGGCGTATTTTTCACCCAGCAACAGGTCGAGTGCCTTGCGGGCGGTACCGGCGGGGTCTTGAGACTGAGCCATCAACAGGCCAGCGGAGAGCAGACACAAAACTCGGGGACGCATCACTTATAGCTTACAGCTTATAGCTTGCAACTGGCCTGGAGGCTACTCCCGGCAGGCGAGCCAGGGCTCGAACCAAACTCGGAATTGCTCCAGCTTTTTTTGCTTTTCGGGGGAAAGGGGCACGGAAAGCGGCCCGGTTTTCAAGCGGCGGAGGCTGGTCGCGGTTTTGACGATGACAGGCGGGGGAAACTGATCGACCCAGCAGAGAAACTCGTCGAGCCGCGCGTGCAGGCGCTGGTCCTGCGGCGCGCGATCGAGTGCCGTCATGAGCTCCGGCAGGGCGCAGGCGGTGGACGAGATGGCTGCGTGGGCGCCCGCGCAGCGCGCCTCCGCGAAGGTGGCATCGCCGCCCGCCAGGATGCGCCAGGGCCGGCCCTGGCAGGCGGCCTGAATCCGGTGAACCGAATCCGCGCCGTCGCCGTCCTCTACGCCGGCGAAGTGGCCGGTGGCAAGCAGTTCGAGCGCGGTGGGGATCTCCAACCGGCCGCCCGGCAGCGGCAATTGCGACAGGAAGGTGGCCGTACCGTCACCCAGTTGCCGGGCGAACTGCAGATAGAATTCGCGAAGGTCGTCCTGGTCGTAATCGAAAAAATGGGGCGGCGGCAGGAGCAGGCCGGCAGCCCCGGCGTCGCGAGCCTCGCGGGCCAGGTTCACCGAGCCATCCAGGGTGGCGCTCCCCACGCCCACCAGGACGGGCACGCGGCTCCGCTTGACCGCCAGGTAAACCAGGCGCGACCGTTCATCCAGGCTGAGAGCGGCGAACTCGCCCGCCGCCGTACAGAGTGCGATGCCGCTTACCCCGCCCCGGCATAAGAAATCGATCAATTCGAAGGACGCGCCGAAGTCGATCTCACCGTGTTTGCCGCGTGGCGTGATCGCGGCGGCATAGACCCCGTGGACATCTGTCATGGTGCGGCGAAGTTGCCTCGGGGATCACTGTACCATAACCCACACTTACCGTACCTTATACAGTACGCGTAGGACTTTAGAATTGTATTCAAATAGTTTCAAATGAACTCACGGAGACGGAAACTCATATGCACCCTACGGTCGGCATGGCACTTGCTTTGACGGCGATTGGAGCGATCGGGCTGGTCCGGAGCTGGATGGGCTGGCGCAGCGCCCGGAGAATGCGGCTGGATCGCGGCCTGCGTGAGTATATTTCGACTACCCAACGATAAGGAGGAAATCTCCTGTTAACCGTACCGATACGGGCATCGGGAGCACCGGCTTATGACGCCAGTAGCACAAACACTCTATTCCGTTACGCTCTTTTTGGCCCTTTCCTGTCTCCTGAGATGGACCGGATGGCGCCGGCGCGGCCACAAATCATAAGCGCCGGCTAAGTTCTTTTTCCGCTCGCAACCAATCTTCGCGGGGTGAGCCACCCTGCCCTCCGCGCTGTTCCCAATAAGAATACGCCAGCGCCGCGATTTCCTCATGCGTCGGTCCAGGGCGTTTGACCGGTGTCTGTTCCTGAATAGGGGCTGAGGGCGGCCGCAGGCGGGGACTGTGTGTTCTTCCACAAAAATGAGTCATTTGGTTCCGAAAATTACTATACACCAGACTTGAAGCCGGAACTTGGGTATGCGCTTGCACATGGCGCATGGACTCATTTTCCGATGCCCAAACCCATCCTGCTTCACAACGATCCCCTGTGGTTCAAAGATGCCGTAATTTATGAAGTCCATGTTCGCGCCTTTTTCGATGGAAACGGCGATGGAATGGGCGATTTTCCAGGTCTGACGCAAAAGTTGGATTACTTACTCGACCTGGGAGTCACCGCCATTTGGGTACTTCCGTTTTGCCCCTCGCCGTGGCGTGACGACGGATACGACATCTCCGATTACACAAATGTGCATCCCTCATATGGAACGTTGCGCGATTTCCAGAACTTCTTGCGCGAGGCGCACGCGCGCGGGTTGCGGGTAATCACCGAACTGGTGTTGAACCACACCAGCGATCAGCACATCTGGTTCCAAAAGTCGCGGCATGCGGCGCCGGGTTCGCGCTGGCGCGAGTTCTACGTGTGGAGCGCCACGCCCGAACGGTACCGCGAAGCGCGCATCATCTTCAAGGATTTCGAAGGCTCCAACTGGACTTGGGACGCGGTCGCGAAGGCATATTACTGGCACCGTTTTTACTCCCATCAGCCGGATTTGAATTTCGATAATCCGGAAGTCCGGACGGCCATGATGGCGGCCATGGATTTCTGGCTCGATATGGGAGTGGACGGCCTGCGGCTGGACGCCGTGCCGTACCTGTACGAACGCGAGGGCACCAACTGTGAAAACCTCCCCGAGACCCACGAATTTCTGCGCCAGCTCCGGGCGCATATCGATTCGCGTCACCAGGGGAAGATGCTGCTGGCGGAAGCCAACCAGTGGCCCGAAGATGCCATCAACTACTTCGGCAAAGGCGATGAATGTCACATGGCTTTCCACTTTCCGCTCATGCCGCGCCTGTTCATGGCCAGCCAGATGGAAGACCGCTATCCGGTGACGGAGATTCTCGAGCTGACCCCGCCCATTCCTGAAGGGTGCCAGTGGGCGCTGTTTCTGCGCAACCATGACGAGCTCACGCTCGAAATGGTGACCGACGAAGAGCGCGACTACATGTATCGCGTCTACGCCCAGGATCACCAGATGCGCATCAATCTGGGCATTCGCCGGCGGCTGGCTCCGCTGCTGGAGAACGACCGGCGGCGCATCGAATTGATGAACGCGCTGCTGTTCTCCCTGCCGGGGACGCCGGTGATTTACTATGGCGACGAAATCGGCATGGGCGACAACTTCTACCTGGGCGACCGCAACGGCGTACGCACCCCGATGCAATGGAGCGCCGACCGGAACGCGGGATTTTCGCGCGCCAATCCGCAGCGGCTGTACCTGCCGGCCATCATCGATCCGGAGTACCGCTACGAAGCCTTGAACGTGGAGACGCAGCAGAATAACCCCAATTCCCTGCTGTGGTGGATGAAGCGCGTTCTGGCGCAGCGCAAACAATCGCGGGCGTTGGGACGCGGCGGGATTGACTTCATGAGTCCGGAAAACCGGCGGATTCTGGCCTTCGTGCGCGCCTACCAGGAGGAGCGCGTGCTGATCGTCGCCAACCTTTCCCGCTTCGCGCAGTGCACCCGGATCGACCTTTCGAAATTCGCCGGACTGGTGCCGCTGGAACTCTTCGGGAAAACGCAATTCCCCGAGATTACCGGACAGCCCTATTTCCTTTCGCTGGCGCCCCACGCCTTCTACTGGTTTGCGCTGCAGCCCAAGGAAGTGTCGCACGAGACGCTCCGCATCGGCACCGGGGAGCCGCCCGTGCTGGCCATCGCCTCGTGGGAACAGGTCTTCTCGCCGCTGGTGCGGGCCACGCTGGCCGGCATGCTGCCGGCGTTTCTCCGCAGCCGGCGCTGGTTCCGCAGCAGAGCGCGGCTGATTCGCTCGTCGGAAATTTTTGAAGTGATTCCGTTTCCCAAATCGCAATCCTACCTGCTGCTGGTGCGCGTGGAATTTGTGGAAGGCGAACCCGAGGTGTATACGCTGCCGCTGGCCGTGGCTCAGAACGAGCCGGCCGATAAGCAGTTTGTGATTGCCGGCTTGCAGGCGCCGGACGGATCGCGCGGCGTGCTTTTCAGCGCGCTGCGGCATCGCGCATTCTGCGATGAACTGCTGGGCGGCATTCTGCGGCGCCGCCGCTTCGCCGGCGAAGGTGGCGAACTGGTGGCCTCGCACACGCGCTCCTTCCGGCAGGTATGGGGCGCGGACCGCCCGGTGCTGGAGCCATCGGTGGCGAAGGTGGACCAGGACAACACTACGGTCTTCTTTGGCGACCGGTTCGCGTTGAAGTTCCTGCGCAAAATTGAGGAGGGTCCGCACCCGGAGGAAGAGATCGGATCGCTGCTCACCCAGGAGGGCTTCCCCAACGTGCCACCGCTGGCCGGAGCCCTGGAGTATCGCGGCGAGGCCGGCGGAAGAATGGTGGCTGCGGTGCTCCACGGCTTCGTCCGGCAGGGCATGGATGCCTGGCAGTACACCATCAATCATCTGGGCTCGTTCTTCGAACACGCGATGGCCCGCGGGGCTGCCGGTCCGCCGGAAGGTGTGGCGGAACAGGAACTGGCGCAGGAACTGGCCGGCACATATCTGCAGACGGTGCGGTTGCTGGGGACGCGAACCGCGGAGCTTCACGTGGCGCTTTCCTCGCGCGTAAACGACCCTGCGTTCGCCCCCGAACCCTATACGGATTTTTACCGCCGAGGGCTGTATCACGGCATGTTGGGACGCCAGGGGCGCACCGCCGATTTGTTGCGGGCCAGCCTGGAGCAACTGCCGGAAGAGGTTCGCGCGGATGCCGCGGCAGTGCTGGAACGGCAGGCGGCGATCCGGGTGAAACTGCGTTATCTGATCGACGAGCGAATCACCGCGGCCCGGATCCGGATACACGGCGATTTTCACCTGGGACAGGTGCTGTTCACCGGCAAGGACGTGATGTTCGCCGATTTCGAAGGCGACACGGGCCGGCCCTTGAGCGAGCGGCGGATCAAGCGCTCGCCGCTCCAGGACGTGGCGGGGATGCTGGATTCGTTCTATCACGCCTCGCACGGCGCGCTGTTCGGAGAAACGCCGGGCGTCATACCGAAGCCCGAAACCCTCAACGCCCTGGAGAACTGGGCCAAATTCTGGTACCGCTCGATGAGCGCGGAATACCTGGCCGCTTATCTGGCCGCGCCGGGCGTGGCGCCGCTGCTGCCCGACAACGGCGAGCAGATCCGCGCGATGCTGCGCATCTTCCTGCTGGAACTGGCCCTGCGCAAACTGGCGTACGAAGTGACACACGCGCCCGAGCGCATCCGCATTCCCTCGCACGCGATTGTGGAGCTCCTGGAGACGCCATGAACTATCGCGCACCGGGATCCACGTACCGCATGCAGTTTCACGCGGGCTTTCGTTTTGTGGATGGCCGCGACCTGGTCCCGTACCTGAGTGAGCTGGGAATCACGGACCTCTACTCTTCCCCCCGGTACAAGGCGCGGCGCGGCAGTTCCCACGGCTACGATATCACCAGCCCGTCGCGGGTCAACTCCGACTTGGGCACCGAAGAGGATTTCGACGAGATGGCCGGCAAGCTCCAGCACTATGGCATGGGCCTGCTGCTCGACACGGTGCCGAACCACATGGCGGCCAGCTATGAGAATCCCTGGTGGCTGGACGTGCTGGAGAACGGACAATCGTCGGCATATGCGTCCTACTTCGATATCGACTGGCATCCGGCGACCACCAAAGCGGCGGCGTTGCAGGAGAATCGCGTGCTGCTGCCGGTGCTCGGCTCGCTCTACGGCGATGTGCTGGCCGCGGGGCAGCTTTCGCTCAAGATCGAAGACACCGGCATTTCCGTGCGCTATTTCGAGAGGCGCATGCCGCTCGATCCCAAGACCTACACGATGATCTTGCAGCGCTGTCTGGCACAGAACCCCGGGCTGCATGAACTGCCGGAGATTCTGACGGATCTGGAGCGGTTGCCACATCGGGACGAGGCCGGCGCGGAGCGGATTCAGGAACGGCGCCGGCAGAAGGATCGCATCAAGGAACGGCTGTGGCGGACGTACCAGGAGAACGCCGATGTGAAGCACGCAGTGGATGACGCGCTGGCCTTCTTCGCCGGGTCGGTGGACGATCTCGACCGCCTGCTGGACCAACAGGCCTACCGGCTGGCGTATTGGAAGATCGGCTACGAGGAGATCAATTACCGGCGCTTCTTCGATATCAATGACCTGGTGGGGCTGCGGGTCGAAATCGACGAGGTGTTCGAAAACCGCAATCGTAAGACCGTGGAACTGCTGCGCAGCGGGAAAGTGACCGGCCTGCGCGTGGACCATATCGACGGGCTGTGGGCGCCCGAGTGTTTCCTCCAGCGCCTGCAAACGGCGACGGGCGGGTCGTACATCGCAGTGGAAAAGATTTTGGGACGCGACGAGCGGCTGCCGGAAGCATGGCCCGTGGCGGGCACTACGGGCTATGATTTTCTGAACGCGGTCAACGGAATCTTCGTGCAGCCTGAGGGTCTGAAGCGCCTGGAAGAGATCTATGCGCGCCGCTCGGGAGACGATCTGCCCTTTGCCGAACTCTGCTATCGATGCAGTAAGGAAGTGATGCAGCCCCTGTTCAAGGGCGACGTCAACCACCTGGTGCACTGCCTGGGAATACTGGCCGGGGGCCATCGGCAGGCCCGCGATATCCGGATGGCCGAACTGACCGATCTGCTGGTGGAGGTGACGGCGTGCCTGCCGGTGTACCGAACCTACATTCACGGCTTTGAGATTTCCGGAAGCGATCGCGGCTACATCCAACGGACCCTGGCACTGGCCCGGCGGCGAACGGCGCCGGAACACATATCCGATGGCGCGTTCGATTTTCTGCGCAGCGTCCTGCTGCTGGATCCGCCATATTATCTGGAAGACCGCAAGCGGCAGTGGCTGGAGTTTGTGATGCGGTGGCAGCAGTTCACCGGTCCGGTGATGGCGAAAGGCCTGGAAGACACGGCGGCTTACCGGCACAACGGCCTGCTGTCGCTGAATGAGGTGGGCGGCGATCCGCTGCGCGAACTTCCGCCGTTTGGCCTGGCCGAGTTCCACGAGTTCAATCGGAAGCGCCTGGAAGAGTGGCCGGACACCATGAACGCCACCAGTACCCATGACACCAAGCGTGGCGAAGATGTGCGCGCCCGTCTCAACGTGCTCTCGGAAGTTCCTGACGAGTGGGACCGCCGGCTGGAGCGGTGGATGGAATGGAATGCCGGCTCGAAGATTCTGCTGAACAATGTTCCGGCGCCCAACCGGAGCGAGGAGATCCTGATTTACCAGACCCTGTTGGGAGCGTGGCCCGGCACTCCGGAAGAAGTGGAAGGCTTCCCCGGCCGGGTGAAAGAATTCCTGGTGAAAGCGCTGCGCGAGGCCAAGCAGAACAGCAGTTGGATGGAGCCGCATGAAGAATACGAACGCGCCGTGCTGGAGTTCGTGGACCGCATCCTGGGCGACGAAGGGCGTTTCTTTCCGGATTTTTTCGAGTTTCAATCCAGCCTGACGCGGTGGGGAGCGCTGAACGGGTTGAGCCAGCTTGTGCTCAAGATTGCGTCGCCGGGCGTGCCGGATTTCTACCAGGGAACCGAGTTGTGGCAGTTCACGCTGGTGGACCCGGACAACCGGAGGCCCGTTGACTACAAGAGGCGGCAGGAGATGCTGGAGGGGCTGCGGCATCGCGAAGGAGAAGACCCGATCGCACTGATGCGCGATCTGGCGTCGCATCCGCTACAGGATGAAATCAAGCTGTGGGTGACTTACAAGGCGCTGCAATTCCGCAAGGCGCACGCGGCGCTGTTTGCGCGCGGCCAATATCTGCCGCTGTATGCGCAGGGCGTGGAGGGCGAGCGCATCTGCGCGTTCGCTCGAAAGCTAGAAAGCGATTGGGCGATTGCGGTAGCTCCGCGCTGGATCAGCGAGCTCGGGGATTGGGGCTCCACGGAACTGGTGTTGCCGGAGGGCGCGCCGTCGCAATGGAAGGACGCGCTCACCGGGCTGGTCCCCGCGAGCTGGCGAATTCGCGATCTGCTGGCGGAATTTCCGGTGGGTTTGCTGGGGAGCGCCGGGTAGCGCCCGCTACCACGAGGCTTCGATTTCTTCCAGCGTTTTGCCCTTGGTTTCCGGGACGCGCGCGAGGATGAAGAAGAAGCCGGTGGCGCAGATGGCGGCATAGAGCCAGAATGTGCCCGCGGGCCCGAGCGCGGCATTGAGCAGCGGGAAAGTAAAGGTGAGCAGGAAGCATGCGACCCACAGCGCCGACACCGCTACCGATACCGCCAGGCCGCGAATCCGATTGGGAAATATCTCGGAGATGATCACCCATGTCACCGGCGCCAGTGACATGGCGTAACAGCCGATGGTACACAGGGTGAGCACCAGAACGGGCAGACCGTTCAATTTGAAATAGTAGGCCAGCCCCAGCAGGCCATGCGAGACAGCGATGCCGGCGCAGCCGGTGAGCATGAGTGCCCGCCGGCCAAAGCGATCCACCACACCGAGAGCGATCAGGGTGCAGACCAGGTTGATGGCGCCGGTGATCACGATATTGAAGAGGATGCCGTTGACGTCGTATCCGGCGTCGCGGTAGATCTCTTCGGCGTAGTTGAAGATGACGTTGATACCGCTCCACTGCTGCAACACGGCGAGCACGATGCCGATGCCGAGGACCTTGCGCAGGCGAGGAACCAGCAGCGCGCGCCATGGCGTGACGCCGGTTTTGGGCTCGGCCGAACGGGCCAGCCAGCGCGGGCTTTCCGGGATGCAGCAGGCACCCACAAAGAAGATGACGGAGGGAATGGCGACCGCGGTGAACATCCAGCGCCAGCCGTATTGGCCGTTCCAGGATTGGCGAATGAACTCGCCGGTGGCGCCCTCCGGGACGGGACGGGCAATCAGCCAGTTGGCGATCTGCGCCACCAGGATGCCGATCACGATGGTCAACTGATTGAGCGACACCATGCGGCCGCGCAGTTCCGCGGGGCTGACCTCGGCGATGTACATGGGCGAAACGTTGGAGGCCATGCCGATGGCCGCGCCGCCGGTGATGCGCCACACCACGAACCAGGTGAAGGTTGGTGCCCATCCGGTGAGCACGCTGGAGACGGCAAAGAGGAACGCGGAGAGGATGAGCACTTTCTTGCGGCCCCAGCGATCGCTGAGCACGCCGGAGGCGATAGAGCCGGCCAGGCAGCCCAGCAGGGCGCAACTGTTGGCCCATCCGATCGCGTTCTGGCTGGTGAGGTTGAAGTAGCGTTCATAGAATGGCTTGGCGCCGCCGATGACCACCCAATCGTAGCCGAACAACAGGCCGCCCAGGGCGGCGATCGAGCAGATCAGCCAGACGAAGCGGGTCTTCGATTGGGGCGGCATGTTTAATCGAGCAGGTCGGCGGCGCCGGCATGGCTGCCATCCAATTCCAGCACACGGCGAAGCAGAAAGCGTGCGGCTTCGTTCTGGCCCAGGCCGAGGCGGCCCTGCGCCTCCAGGAAGGCGGCTTGGGTTTCCGCAACTCGCGCCGGGTTGTCGTTGAATAGCAGCATCGAGGGGAGCGAGGTGGCGAAGTAGTCCACTCGCGCGGGCTGCGAGTGGATGCGCTCGGAGGCGGCGAGGAAGGCGCGGCACACTTCGTCGGCTTCGGCGTGGCGATTCAGGCGGCGGAGAGCCAGGGCACTGTAATAGCTGTCGCCGCGCGCGGCCTGCTCCAACCAATCGCCTTCCGCTCCCGCTTCACCCAGCCGGTAATAGATGTCGTACGGCACGGCCAGAAGGTGGCGCGCTTCTCCCAAATTTTCGGGACACTCCAGGGCGCGCGCAAAATAGTCGCGGGCACCATCCGGATCGCCCGCGGCGAGGGCACGGCGGCCCAGCAGAATGTGGGCGCGCTCGTGCTGCTGGATGGCCAGCCCTTCCCCTCCCTCCCAGGGCTGAAAGCGTCGCGATTGGAGCAGCGCGGCGGCCCTTTCCGGTTGTCCGGTCTGGTTGTACAGGGCCGCCAGTTCCACGGCAAGATCGTCGCGCTGTTCCACCAGCGGCATAGCGGCTTCGAATTCGGCGAGGCGGCGGGCGGGGTCGATGCCGGTGCGTTTCCAAAGCTGATCGCGCTCGTAGAGCAGGCGGGCATCGGTCGGGTCGGCGCGGAGAGCGCGGTCGAAGCAGTCGCGGGCGGCATCGGCGTCGCCCAGCACATTGAAATACGCGATGCCCAGGTTGCGCCACGGGATGGAAAAATTCCAATCGAGCTTGACGGACCACTCCCACTGTTCGATGGCCTCGCGGTGGCGGCGGCGATCGTACAGCAGGTTGCCCAGGTAGTAGCGGGCCCGCGCGTCGGAGGGGTTGGCGCGGATGGCGGCCTGAAGGACGATCATCTCTTCCAGGCGAGCAGGGAAGCAGTAATCGGGCGATGCAGCGGCGGCCTCGTCCCATCGCCCGAGCGCGTACAAGACCATCGGCGCCGAGCCGTCCGCGGCTGCGAAGTCGGCTCCGGCCAGAATCTCGTCAGCCTCCGCCTCCAGGCCCGCGCGGGAGCAATCGAAGGCCAGGTCCAGGCGAGTCTGGTTGCCTCCCGGAATGGGCCGGCCGGCCAGGTGATTCGCCCATGGATCCAGCGGATTCAGCGCCAGCGTCTTCTCCAGAAATTTCGCGGCTTCGGCCTTCTGAC
The DNA here is from genome assembly GCA_031292755.1 of Candidatus Sulfopaludibacter sp. GTDB lineage: Bacteria > Acidobacteriota > Terriglobia > Bryobacterales > Bryobacteraceae > Sulfopaludibacter. The sequence continues at coordinate 3,360 of JARLGM010000010.1, read as the reverse complement.
CCAGGCGGCGCAGCACGATCACGCAAAGACAGCGCGCATTCAAATGATCGGTGTTGACGCGGAGCGATTCATTCAGGTGATGCAGAGCCCTGCTGAAGTCGCCGCGCTGCGCATCGATCTCGGCGATGGCGTAGTACGCGGGCGAGCGCCAGGCCGCGGACCACGCGGATTTGTAAAAGGCGGCATAGGCATCGTCGAGGCGATCCACGAAGCGCAGAGTCACGCCCAGGTTGTAGTGCGGCTCGCCATCGTAGGGATTGGCGTTGAGTCGCGTGAGGGTGGCGATGGCTCGGCGGAAGTGCTGTTCGGCTTCGGTGAATTCGCCCCGGCGAAGGTGCCACAGGCCCATGGCGTTGTTGCATCGCGAATCCGTGGGGTCGCGGCGGAGAGCCTCCCGCCAGTAGAGATCGGCATGGCGGGTGGCGTGGCGATACTGATCGAGGTGCAGTCCAGTGAGGTAGAGCTCGTCGGCAGTGGCTACGGCTTCAGGCAGCGGCGGCTCGGTGGCGGGCGGCGGCGCTTCGGCGGGCGGCTCATCGATGCGAGGGACGTACCGCGCCACTTCGCGGGTGGGCGTCGAGACGATAACGGTCAGGGGCTCCGCGCCCACCTCCGCTTCGGCGCGGAATCCGACGCCGGGAGCGAGGTCGCGCCTCCAGGAGGCGACCGGATCCAGACGAACGGTGGCGCCGGGTATTGGTGACGTCACGCAGACTCCGACTCTGGCAATGCCATCCGCCACATGCAAGCTGATGGCGGCATCGAGACTGGCGTACTGCACGGGGCCGATCTTCTGTATGGGATACCAATACTGGCTGAAAGTTTTGGTTTCGTAGGGGGCGAGGAAGGAGAAATCGGGCTGGTTGTCGGTATACACGCCGGCCATCAGTTCGACGTAGGGGCCGTCGGAATCGGTGAGGTTGCGGTCCCAGGCGTAGCCGAACGGGTGATTGCCCCAGGTCCACTGCTTCTTGCCGGGCGAGATGTGATGGTTGGCCACGTGGACCAGGCCGGCCTGGGCGCGATGGTCGTAGCCGCCGAGGAAGTCTTCGCCCGATCCCATGGCCATGTAGCTGGTAGGGACGGGAATGTTGCGGTACCAGGTGAGATCGTTGTGCGGCGCGCGCGCGGCGTAATCGACGCCGTAGTACGTGCCCGTGCAGAGCGGGTAGGAACTCATCGCGCGCCGGGCGTGGTCGGCCACGTAGTGGACGTCGGGCGGGAAGAAGGACTGGTATTCCTCGTGGACGCGCGCGGCGGCGTTGGCCCACCACAGGAAGGTCTGGACGAAGGGCGTGCGGTTGTAGAGACGAACCTTGAGCTCGATATAGGACTTGCCCGGATGGAGGCAGACGCCGTGCATGCCCTGGAGGCGCGTCATGGGGTCGCGGTCCTGGCACCAGATGGTTTGCGAGCCATCGGCGTGGGATTCGATTTCGATATCCACCGCCAGGAAGGTGGCGGGGCGATGGTGCTGCGGCCAGTTGAACTCGACGCCCCCGCTGGCCCACGGGCCGGCGAGACCGACCAGCGCGGGCTTGATGACGTTCTGGCGGTAGAAGAAATCGTAGCCGTTGGTCTTATCGAGGCCCACGTGGATGCGGCCGCCGATCTCGGGCAGGATCATCACGCGGACGAACTCGTTTTCCAGGTGGGCTGCCTGCCACGTGTGCGGAACCTGATCGGTGGCGATCCGGCTGGTGAACGGCAGGGGATAGACGCGCCCGCTGCTCCCCTGGTAGACGCGCTTCTCCAGGAACATGGGATTTTTGTCGGGCGCCTCGGGCAGGTACGACGGAATCGCGACGGGCTCTTGCCAGGCCTTGACGGCGCCGGACTGCCCGGCTGGCGCCGGGGGAAGTTGGAATTCAGACATGTAGTTTCCTCACCGCGGAGTCACCAAGGACACCGGGAAACACAGGCGCCTGCTTTCATAATAGGGCAGTGCGATCGGCAAACTTGCCTTCTGGACCTGATCGGGGCCGGCCCGGCGCGCAAAGGATTCAGGTTTGCGCATGGCAACCCATGCGATGAATACGCCGGAGCGGGCGAAAACGTGGAGCGCGTTAGAATCGGAGCATGTCCTTCCAGTGGATCCAGATGCGCATTTCCGAAGAAAAGGATCGCCGTAAGCGAGAAACCGCGACCTTGGAGCGCCTGCCGCTCGCGTTGGAAGATGTCCACCTCTCGCTGGTCGCCTGCGTGGAGGCATACCAGAAGGCGTTCGCCGCGGAGGCGGTGACCATCCACCTGCACACCTCCCGGATTCGCGCCATCGTCCGCGAGGAGGTGGACGGCAAATGGCAGCAGACGGCGCGCGTGGAAGTGACCCTGATTCCCACGCTGCCCGGTCTGCAGATCGATCACGGAAACGGCGCCGAACCGGTGTTGATCGAAATCGGTCTGCTGCCCGGCGACAAGCTTTTCTATCGCGACCGTGTGAACGATCAATACGTGACCATGGAAGAGCTCACGCGCCGCATTCTGGATCGCGCCCTGTTTCCCAAACTGGGCGAATAGTTACTTACCGGCCGTGTAGTTCTGCCAGGCCGCATCGATCTTGGCATCCTTCACATCTCCCGCGTGTATGATTACGCGATACCGGTAGCGCAGGCTCTCGCCCGGCTGAATGGTCACCGCGCCGCTCTGCGATTTGTCACCGGTGAATACGGCCAGGCCAAACGGATTAGCGGCAAACAGGCCGTAGGCGCGCGCGTGCCAGCGCACCGGATGGTGCGGATTCTCCGGATTATCCAGAATCGCGATGCCCACTTTCTCGCCGCCAATGGCGCCGGAGTAATCGCACCAGTTGGAGGGCTTGCCCCACAGTTGCTTTTCGCCCACCATGCCATCGGCGTTGGTGATGTGGCCGGTGCCCGTATCTTCCTGCAGCACCGGGCGCATGCGAATGCCGAACGCGCCGTCCTTGCCGTCACCGAAAGTGACCGGCCCATCGGCGGCGGTGAGCGTGATATCCACGTCGAAGCGCCGGTCGTCTTTATCGGCGTAGAAGGTCATGACCCGAGATTCGGTCAGCAGCTTGTGGCCTTGCAGATCCTTCCAATCGAACGTCGCGGCCAGTGTGCCCTTGTCCTTGCCGCTCTTCACTTCGCCCAACTTCACCAGGGTGATGCGGCCGAGCTTTTGCGACTTGTAGGCATTGGGCGAAGTCGGCGGAATCGCTTTCGCCTCGTTGTTCCAGAAGTCGATCCCGTTGACGGTGTCGTGCGCGAACCACATGCCGCGCTGGTGCTGGTGATCCAGCTTGAGGTTCTTCTCATCGTCCACCACTTCCATGGGCCAATACCGCGTGACGGCGGTGCCGGTGGCGGCGCGCAACGGCCACAGGTACGGCTTGGT